>SGYT01000001.1 GCA_004214055.1 Candidatus Actinomarinales bacterium
TCCTAGTAGCGCTTTAACTTCCCCTTCATCAACAGAGATATTGATATCCTCTACACCTTTACCATTTTTGTATTTCATGGTTAAGTTTTTTATTTCTATCACAAAATTTATTATATATATCTTATTAAATTGTGATAACTATTCATTTGAATTCTCTTTATTTTGTTTATTTCTAAGCCAAGTTAAAAGAAGAGCTGGTACTAAAAACCAAAGTATCTCATCCCAACCACCTTGGTGTAATAAAACAGGAAGGGGTGTAATTTTTGAAATCATTATAAATAGTTCTGTATCACCCAACGTGAAATATTAATTAAAGAGTTTGGAAGCAAACCAAAGTAAATAGTGGCAAAAGAAAGAGCACTTAATGATAAGATTTGTGATCTCTTTAGGGTAATTCGTTCTACTGGTGTTTCGGGTTTATCAATAGCAGCAACCCATATTGGTCTTAAATAGAAATAAAATCCTGCAACAGTTGAAAGCATTAGTATCACTACTAATGCATAGCTCTCGTAAGACCAGAGGTTTGTTATCAAAATAAATTTTGAAATAAAGCCACTAGTCAAAGGTATGCCTGCTAAACCAAGCATAAAAATACTAAAACAAATTGTTAAGAACTTATTCTCTACAAAGAGTCCTGATAAATTCTCAATTGAAAAATCTGATGAAAGTTTTCCACTAATTATGGTAAATATTGTAAATATTCCAATTAATTGAATTGTGTATGCGGTGATATAAAATAACGAAGCGCTCGTACCGTTCACACCAGAAACTATTCCAGAAAGTATAAATCCTGACTGAATAACACCACTATAAGCAATCAATCTTTTCATATCAGATTGAACTGTTGCAAAAAATGATCCAACAAAAATTGAAATAATTACTACAGCTAAGAAGAACAGTTCAAAATTGTCCATAACATATCGCAATGAAACTATACATAATCTTGCTATTACAAGAAAGGAGGCAACCTTTGCAACTGATGCCATATATCCAACGTATCCAGTTGGAGACCCTTGATAAACATCTGGAGCCCATGATTGGAAAGGTGCAGCTGCAACTTTAAATAAAAGCCCAACAATTATAAAGAGGAAGCCAATAAATGTAGTTAGTGGTACATTTTCAGCTCCGATATAAGGAATAGCAATTGCTGTATCGTAAAAACCTGATATTGAAAGTGATATATAGGCTAATGCAACTCCATAGACTAGAACACATGAGGCAAGTGACCCAAGTAAGAAATATTTAAGTGCTGCCTCGTTGCTTAATAAATCTCCCCTATTTATTCCAGCTAATGCATAAAGACTTATTGAGCCAATCTCTAAACCAATAAAAAGCATCATAAAACTTTCAGAATCTACCATCAACATAAAACCTGATGCACTCATAAGAGCTAATATAATTGCCTCTGTTGTTTTGTCTTTTAGCTGGTTAGATGTATTCCAAATTGGAGAAAAGTTAAATAGAAGTATTAATGAAATAAGGACATTTCCAAAAAGTGAAAACTCGTCAAGTAATATTTTCTCAGTAAAATATGAAGATATTCCATCGGTCAGAAATAATCCAAATTTTAAAAATACTGAAAATATTGTTAATAGAATACCTCCGAATGTTATTGTTTTTTTAAGAAACTCAGATGTCTCAATTGTGATAGTGCAAAACAAAAGAACTAAAGCCGTTGCAACAAGTACTAGAGTTGGTCCTATAACAATAAGGTTGAAACCTATCGCCTCACTAATTGTACTCAATTTAACCTCCCACTAAAAATATCTATAATTTCAGAGATAAGTAATGCATCTTGGGTTACATAGCCCTCTATAAAGCTTGGATAAATTCCAATAAACAACATTAAAACTAATAATGGAACAACGGAGATCATTTCTTTTGAATCTAAGTCAACAAGTTCTTTATTTTCTTGTATAGAGATCTCTCCTGTAAACATTCTTTGATAAGCCCAAAGCATATATATTGCTGCGAGAACAACTCCGAATGCACCTATTCCAGTTAACACTTTATATGTAGCAAAACTACCCATAAGTATCATGAACTCTCCAACAAAACCATTTAATCCTGGAAGACCAATAGATGCAAACGAGCAAAACAAAAATATTCCCGCATACTTCGGCATTGTTGCCTTTATTCCTCCAAAATCTGAAATTCTTCTTGTGTGGCGCCTCTCATAGAGAAAGCCTACAAGCATAAATAATGCCCCCGTTGTAAGGCCGTGATTTACCATCTGAATAATTGCACCTTCTAAACTTAAATAATTACCAGCTGATATACCAAGCATTACAAATCCCATATGGCTTACTGATGAATAAGCAATGAGTCTCTTAATATCTATCTGAGCAATCGCTACAATTGCTCCATAAATAATCCCTATTACAGATAAAACAGCGATTAAGAATTTAAATTCTAAAAAACCTTCAGTAAAAAATGGGATGGAAACCCTTAATATCCCATAAGCTCCAACTTTTAATAAAACTCCAGCCAATAAAATACTCCCGGCAGTAGGCGCTTCAACGTGGGCATCTGGTAACCAAGTATGGAGAGGAAATATTGGTACCTTAATTAAGAAACCAAAAGTAAACATTAAAAACAATACTCTTGATTGCTCTGCAGTAAAGGTAAGGGTGGATAAAGTTACAAAATCAAGAGCTAATCTGCCTGTTGTTCCATAGCTTATTACGCCTGCATATACGGTTCCAATAAATATAAACACTGAACCAAATACTGTGTAAATAATAAATTTAATTGTTGCATACTTTCTATTTTCTCCACCCCATATCCCCATTAAGAAATACATTGGAATAAGCAAAGCTTCAAAGAATATAAATAATGAAAGAAGGTCTCCGCTCAAGAAAACACCGTTAACCGCAAAATGTAAAACAAGTATTGAGCCAATAAATCCTTTACTTTCAGAATATTTTTTACTCACTGATAGAAATGAAAGCAACATTAATACCGCTGTTAAGAAAAGAAGCAATAAAGACATCCCAGATATGCCAAAAGTTAAACTAATCCCATATGATTTTATCCAATCAATTGTATGTATATTTACAAACGAACCTTTTGATTGAGAATTTGTAAATAGGTACATACAAAGACCGAATGGAATAATACTTAAAAATATTGCAATTGGCCTAAAGAGTTCTGATCTACTTTTGGGCATCATAAAGATTACCAAAGACCCAATAAGTGGAAACAACATAAGGGTATAAATTAAAGCACTCATAGCGCAATCAAAGGTGTAGCTATAAATAATGAAATAAGTAGAAGTAAAAATAATCCAAAATATACAACATAGTTTCTAACAAATCCTGATTGCGTTACTGAAACTATTTTTGAAGACTTGTAGAAAAAACTGGATACTCCATTAACGAAACCATCAATTACCAGGCCATCAATTACTACAGCAACTTTCCTCACTAATGATTTAGGTATTTGTACAAAAAGTGTATGTCCAACTTTATTTAAATATAAAACATTTGATGACAAGCCCTTTACTTCTTTTATGAAAGGAATTTCAAATTTAAAATAGGAAAATATATCTATAATATATACCAAATATGCCAACCCTAGTCCTGTAAATCCTGCTCCAATTGATATCAAAGCAAGAATTACCACAGCTATTCCCTCTGGTAGGTGAGTTACTTCTACATCAAGTAATGTGTAATGTAGGACTTTTTCTAATCCGTGGAAAAATGGTGTATTTATAAAACCTATAAATATAGAAAATATACCTAATAGTAATAATGGTCTAGTCATCATTTTTGGTGCTTCATGCACATCATCAATCTTATTTATTGGTTCTTTATGAAAAATTAATAACCAATGTCTGCCCATATAAAAAGCTGTCATAAATGCTGCAAGTAGTGAGAGTGCCCAAAATACATAATAAATTCCACCATTAGCGAAAGTAGAAGCAAGAATTTCATCTTTAGACCAGAAACCTGCAAGTGGAGGTATTCCTGAAATTGCTAAAGTTCCTATGCCCATCATTGCTGCGGTCATTGGCATTTTTTTCTTCAAACCACCCATCTTTTGAATATTTTGTTCATGATGCATTTCATGTATTACAGCACCAGCACCTAGGAAAAGTAATGCTTTGAAAAATGCGTGTGTTACTAAGTGAAAAATTGCTGCAACATATGCGCCTGCCCCAATTGCTATAAACATAAATCCCAACTGTGAGATTGTTGAGTATGCAAGCACCTTTTTAATATCATCCTGATTTATTGCAGCAAAAGCTGAAATTAAAGCTGTTAATAGACCAATACTTATAATTAATATACTTGATAACTCTGAGAACTGTAATAGCGGAGAAATTCGAACCAGCATGAAAACACCAGCTGTTACCATTGTTGCAGCATGTATTAAAGCACTTGCAGGAGTTGGCCCTTCCATAGCATCTGGTAACCAGCTAAATAATGGAAATTGTGCTGATTTTCCAAAAGCCCCAATCATGAGAAAGACAACAATAAGGTCTAAATTTTCAGGCTGATTTATTAATGTTGTTGCAAATACTTTTTTAAATGAAAATGTATCATATGTATTTAATATCATCATTAAAGCAATCAAAAAACCAAAATCTCCAATTCGATTTAATACGAATGCTTTATTTCCAGCTTTAGCTGCTTTTTTCTTCTCAGACCAAAAAGAGATTAGTAAATAAGAACTCAAGCCGACAAGCTCCCAACCAAAGAACATAACTAGAAAGTTAGCTGACATAACTAACAGAAGCATTGAGAATACAAAGAAATTAAAATATACAAAATATTTAACATATCTAGGATCACCACTCATGTATGAGGTAGAAAATATTTGTATTACCAAACCTAAGCCAGTAACTAAAAGCATCATTGTTCCTGATAAACCATCAAGAAGGAATTCAAACATTATTTCTGGATCAGGAAACCATGTATATAACTTTAAAGAAATTGGTTTAAATTTATCTAAGAGTAGAAATCCAAACATAAATAGTGAGATTGAAAATGATAAGAGAGCACCATTTATGGTTATAAAAGTTGTCAGTCTTTCATCCAGTAATGTAGAGATAGAATTTAAAAATATCGAAACCATCAAGGGGATAAAAACAACTACTAATAGAATGTATTCCATTATTACCCTTTCGAAGACCTCAAAATATCAACAGATGCTGTTTCCTGCTTCTTAAAAATAGAAACAATTATTGCTAAACCTACAACCACTTCAGCCGCTGCGACTACAAGAACAAAAAATACAGCAACCTGTGCATCAATAGTTCCAAAGTGTTTTGATGCTGTAATAAAAGTTAAATTTACTGCATTAAGCATAAGCTCAATACACATAAACATTATTAAGGCATTTCTTCTAACCATCATTCCGATGAAGCCAATAGAAAATAATAAGGCACCTAAAGATAAATACCAGTCAGTTGTTACTTCAATCATCATCTTTCCTTGGTGTTTTAGTATCGTAAGCTAAGGCAATTGCAGCTGTAGCAGCAACGATCAAAAGTATTGATATAACTTCAAATGGAAAAACCCAGCCTGTAAATAGGGTTGATGCAATTAAGTCAGGAGTGCCTTCAATACTATATTCAACAGCAGGAAACCATAAATCCCATTTAAATCCTGAGTTGATAACTACATAAGTGAGTAAAGATCCAAGTAAAATTAATGTTCCTAAGACAAGAAAAGTTTGACCTTTTATTTCTTCTTTAGTTTGTTCAGCTTTATCAACACCTATCATCATTATTACAAATAAGAAAAGTGTCATTACTGCTCCCGCATAAACTAACATTTGCACCATCGCAACAAATGTTGCGTTTAATGTTATGTAAACAACAGCTAAAGAAGCAAGAGTGAGAACTAACCCCATTGAGTTATGTACTGGATTTTTTGCAAATATAACAATTAATGCACCTGCTAAAACAAAAAGGGCGGGTATGGCAAATAAAATTAAATCTAACATATTACTCTTCTTCTAATGATTGACCTTTTTCAGGGTCTTTTTTCCCTACACCTAAAGAG
This sequence comes from Candidatus Actinomarinales bacterium, assembly GCA_004214055.1. Classification (GTDB taxonomy): domain Bacteria; phylum Actinomycetota; class Acidimicrobiia; order Actinomarinales; family Actinomarinaceae; genus Actinomarina. The sequence continues at coordinate 6,012 of SGYT01000001.1, forward strand.
CCTGTCCACCCAATGGTGTTTTGAAAATCTGGATCTCCACTTGATGAGGTTGCTCTCATCCACCCATCAGAAGTCTTTAATTCTTCTGGATTAGTTAATTTTGTTTGTTCCTCGTGTGTATTAGGTTCTCCCTCATCATTTACTAGCAGTACATCCTTATCAAAAACTGCTTCTGATCTGTTTGCAACACTCATTTCAAACAAAGATGTCATAGTAATTGCCTCTGTTGGACATGCTTCAACACATAGAGCACAATAAATACACCTCAACATGTTAATTTCATAAATAAAGCCATATCTTTCACCGGGGCTAACTGGATTGTCTTCAGGGTTGTCTTCTCCTCTAACATAGATACATTGAGCTGGGCATGCACCTGCGCAAAGTTCACAACCAATACATTTCTCCATGCCATCTTCATATTTGTTTAATACATGTCTACCGTGGAATCGTTGTGGTTTCTCTCTAAATTCTTTTGGATATTTGTCTGTTACAGACTTTCTAAATAACTCTTTAAAAGTTACTTTTAATCCTTTTAGTAAATCGTATCCAAAGCTCATAATTTTTTTAACTCCATGGCAAACCAAACTCTCTTATCCCTAAAACAATCGAACTTAAAAGAAGCCATATAAGTGATATTGGTATCATTCTTTTCCAACCTAACTCCATTAATTGGTCGTATCTTAAACGAGGTAGAGTTGCCCTAATCCATACATAAATAAATAAAAGACCAAATGTTTTTACACCAAGCCAAAAAGCAGGCATTAGTGCTGAAATTAGTGGAGGTAAAAAGTTTGAAAATGTTGGACCTAGCCATCCTCCCAAGAAAAATGTTGCTGTAACTGCACACATATTAAACATATTTATGTATTCAGCCAGGAAAAACATAGCAAACCTAAATCCCGAATACTCCGTATGAAAACCTCCTACTAGTTCTTGTTCCGCCTCAACAAGATCAAATGGTGCCCTATTTACTTCTGCAATTGATGCTACAAAAAATATTACAAAAGCTACAAATTGAGGGAATATATTCCAATTTGGTATAAAACTTACTATTGCGTCTAAAAATGGTATCGGACTTGATAGGTGACCATCCTGACTTTTAACTATTTCTGTCATTGACATTGACCCAGAATATAAAATTACTGGTACGAGTGAAAGACCCATCGCTGCTTCATAAGAAATCATTTGAGCTGATGCTCTAACGCCTCCTAGGAGAGGGTATTTTGATCCTGAAGACCAACCAGCAAGTACAACGCTATAAACTGCTATAGATGAAAGTGCAAGAAAAAATAAAACACCTACATTCAAGTCAGCACCAACTAGAGGGACTCTAATGCTCTGTCCCTTTATTTCTATATCAATATCTGGACCTAAAGGGATAATCATAAATATTAAAAATGAAGGCACTAATGCAAGTATTGGAGCCAAAATATACATAGCCCTATCAGCTTTAAGAGGCATGATTTGCTCTTTTAGTAAAAGCTTTATAGCGTCGGCAAGTGTTTGTAAAATCCCAAAGGGTCCCGCTCTATCTGGACCAACTCGTGATTGCATCCCTGCAACAACTTTTCTTTCTAACCAAATTAATAGGATTGTATTGGTTAGTAGTAAACCTAAGATTAAAAAAGCTTTAACAAGAGAGATAATTATATCAATTGACATTTAATTCCTCTCTATTTTTTGCTTCAGTAATATTAAAATCTAAACTTGGATCTATATCTTCAAAGCCTCTCCTATTAATTGGTGCTATCACTAGATCATCTGGTAAATACTCATTTATTTCTATGTTTATCAATATTGAATTAGGGCCTTGAATAAAATTGCCTACTTTTGAATTAATTCCATATTTCTTTGCAGTTGTTGAGTTTAATTCAATAAATTTGTGGGCACCCAACATTGAAATAGAAGGAGAATTTATTTGAGTACTTGAATCCCCATAAAGTCTTCTAACCATTAATAAAGAGAAGTTATCCTCTTTAAGGTCTTTAATATTAATATTTATATCTTTTTTGTTTAGAACCCCAAATAGGTTGCTTGGCTTGTTTAAATTGTCAAAAGTTGGTACTTTTTCTTGATTTTTGTATTGTTCACTTAAATAATTATTAATTTCAATTTCATTTTTGTAATTAACATTCTCTCCGAGGACATTTAAGATACTTACTAGGTATTCCCATTCAGATAATGTTGAACCAGGGGCAGGGAGTATTTTATTCTGTTTCATTACTCTCATTTCCATATTTGTTACTGTTCCCTCTTTCTCTCCTAGAGAAGTCGTAGGAAGTATCAGGTCTGCTAATTCTGTTGTTTCATTGACAAATAAATCTAATGAAATTACAAAATCTGAAGCAATTAAATTTTCCTTAATTTTCTGAGAAAAATATGATGAATTTACTGGGTTAACTCCAATTGTAAATACAATATTTTTAGCATTAGTATCAAATTCATTACAAAACTCATTTAAGCCTTTTACTTCATCTATATTTTGCAAGGCTCCAAAAGTATTCCCCTTGCTAAAAGAATTAAAGACTTTTAACTCAGCTTTCTCATTTAAGTAATTAATTAACTTATCCAATGATTCTTTTTTTTGAAAAACTGTAGATTTACCGGTAATAACTGTTACCTTTTTCCCTTCAATGTTATTTTTCAAATCTTCAATTTCATTTGGATTTCGAATTAATTCAAATTTATTAGAAACTATGTCCTTCCCAAAATAAAAATCAGCAAGGCCTGCTATTGCTGTATTGGTGTGTCCAAATACTATTAATTTAGAACCATTCTTGACTGCTTTTTTAATTCTTAAATAAAGAATAGGTAAATTGTCTTTAATGTCTTCAGCCCAAACAACTATTGTTTCTGAGCTATCTAGGTCTTCCAGTTTTGCTTGAGAGTATTGGTCTCCAAAATAGCCCTCAAATAAAAGGTCATCCCCAAAATAAATGTTCGAACTATCCTTGCTTAGAAATTTATCTTTATTTAAATAATTAGCTATTTCATTAATTACAAAATATTCTTCATTAGTACTACTAGAACCTAGTATGAATTTAATATTCGGATTATCTAACTCAGCAATTTTATTTTTAATCATTTCTGTAGCATCAGAGATAGATATTTTACTAAAAGAGTCCTCCTCCTTACTTAGAATATTTAGTACCCTATTTTCAGAATGAAGATAATCAAAATTATATCTACCTTTATCTGAAAGCCACCCCTGGTTTGTAAATTCATTATCTTCACCCAATATTCTTAGCATTTTATTTTGTGAAGTGTTTAATTCAATAGAGCAACCTACAGAGCAACAATTACATGTTGAAGAAACTTTTTTCAAATCCCATGGTCTAGCTTTAAATCTATATGATGTTGAAGTTAATGCCCCTACAGGACAAATTTGGACAGTATTGCCTGAGAAGTATGACCTAAAAGGTTCGTCAGGAAATGTATTAACTTCCGTTTTATTACCCCGCTGTATAAATTCAATTAATGGATCGCCTGAAATTTCATCAGAGAACCTTGTACACCTTGCACAAAGAATACACCTCTCCCTGTCGAGAAGTATTATCTCAGAAATTGGGATTGGCTTCTCAAAGTGTCTTTTCTCTTCAACAAATCTTGATTCTCCTGGACCGTATGCCATTGTTTGGTCCTGAAGTGGACATTCCCCTGCTTTGTCGCAAACAGGACAATCAAGGGGGTGGTTAATCAATAAAAATTCTAAAATACCTTCTTGAGCTTTAGTAACTACTGCAGATTCTGTATCAACTACAAGATCTTCTGTTATTTCTGTTGTGCATGAAGGGACTAAGGCTTTACCTCTTGGTGTTTCAACTTCAACAAGACACATCCTACACATACCAACTGGATCTAATCTTTTATGCCAACAAAATCTTGGTATATGAATGCCAGACTTTTCACAAGCTTCGATCAATAACTCACCCGATTTAGCTTCAAGCTCATTCCCATTTACTGTAAACTTTATATTTTCAGTCATTATTAATTAGTACTTTCTTTGGTAGTAAGCTTTCTACTTCTTCACGAAAGCTTCCCATTAATGAGGTAATTGGAGATACAGCAGATGGTCCCAGTGGACAAATCGTTGTCATTTGAGGAGGCCAAGCTAATCCAGGAGATATGTTGTCACACACATCAAGAAGTAGGTCTATATCTGAGGCTCTACCTCTACCACTTGAAATTCTTTCTAATATCATTTCTAACCAAGTAGTTCCTTCTCTACATGGTGTACATTGACCGCAAGATTCATGGGCAAAAAAACTAACAATACTTTTTGCAGCTAAAACAAGATTTGTATCTTCATCCATAACTACTACTGCACCAGAACCTAGCATCGATCCAGCATTCGCTACGTCATCAATTGTCATTTTTATATCTAACATTTCTCCGGTAAACCAAGGAGCTGAAGCTCCGCCCGGAATAAATGCTTTAACAGTTTTGTTTTCTTTTATGCCATTTCCGAAAGTATCAATAAATTCACCAAACGAACATCCCATTTCAATTTCAAAGTTTCCAGGATTATTTACATGTCCAGACAAGCTAAATATTCTTGTACCTGTTGAACCTTCAACACCAAGCTTTGCGTAGTCTTTTCCAGAATTATTTATAATCCAAGGAACAGAAGATATTGTTTCAACATTATTTACCAAGGTTGGTTTGTTGTAAAGACCTTTTACTGCTGGGAAATAAGGAGGTTTTAATCTTGGCTCTCCTCTTCTACCTTCTAGTGAATTTAATAAAGCTGTTTCTTCACCACAGATGTAGGCACCAGCCCCGAGGTGTACTACAACATCTAAGTCTTTCCCTGAATCAAAGATATTTTTTCCTAGGTAGCCTTTTTCATAAGCCTGCTCAACAGCATCTTGTACTCTTCGTGCAGGTTTTGCATACTCACCTCTAATGTAAATAAAGGCTTTTGAAATGTTGGATGCAAAAGAAGTAACAATTATTCCTTCAATTAATTGATGAGGGTCTCTCTCAAGTAAAATTCTATCTTTAAAAGTTCCCGGTTCTGATTCGTCTGCATTGATAACTAAATATCTTTCTTCATCTTCTGCTAAAAATCCCCATTTCACACCAGTAGGAAATCCTGCACCACCCCTTCCTCTAATATTGGAGGTTTTAATTTCTTCAATTACTTCTCCCGGATTATTTTCTTTAAATACTTTTCTTGCTGCACTATATCCATTATTTTTCTCATAAACATCTATCAAGTGACTGTTTTCAGGATTTTCTCTCATGTGTTTTGTTAGTAATAATGTTTCTTTCATAGCTAATTTTCCTCTGATGTTCCAATAATTTGAAACCCAGGAGCCGTACTAGAGGTTCCTGAATTATCTTCTATCGCCCAATCAAATGACTTAGTTCCTCCAAATTTATCTTGAAGGTGATCAGCAACTATGACTTTTGGCACTTCTTCTTTAAGATACTTACATAGCTCTAAAGCTTTCGTAGGTGTCATACCTTCAACTGTTTCATAATTAACTTGTACCGCAGGAGCTCCTCCACATGCACCAATGCATTCAACTTCTTCAAAAGTAAAAGTATTGTCTACATCAGTTTCATTATTTGCTAACCCTGTAAATTCTTTAATACTTTCTATCACTTCTCTCGAATTATTTATTTCGCATGAAATAGATTTACATACACTTATTAGATATTTGCCTGAGGGTTCTTGCTTGTACATAGTATAAAATGAGGCAACAGATCGGACTTGAACTTCTGTTATGCCAATTAACTTACTAATTTCTACAACTGAATCATCATCAATATAGCCTTCTTTTTCTTGAGCTAAATACAAAAGTGGTCCAAGAGCAGATCTTTTTTGTGGATATAACTCAATAATCTGATTAGCTCTATCTATTAATTTACTATCCCAGGTCATCTGTCTACATCTCCTATTACAGGATCTAAAGAAGCAATAGCAGCGACAGCATCTGCTATTGGGCTGTCAGCCATAATGACTGGTAAAGCTTGTAGGTTACAAAAAGATGGTCCTCTGATATGCATTCTGTATGGTTTCGAAGATCCATCTGAAACTATGTAGCAGCCAAGTTCTCCTCTTGGAGATTCAACTGCTACATAAGCCTTTCCGGGAGGAACCTTGAAACCTTCTGTATAAATTTTGAAGTGATGAATTAATGCTTCCATAGACTCGTCTAATCTCTGTCTTGGTGGCGGAGTTACTTTCTTGTCCTGTATTCTGTATGCTCCTTTAGGAATTGTATCCATAGTTTGCTCAACAATTTTTAAACTTTCATATATTTCAAGGACTTTTATTCTCCATCTTGAAAAAACATCACTATCAGTTAATAAAGGAACTTCGAAATCATAATTTTCAATTCCTGAATAGGGTTGCCTCTTTCTTAAGTCCCAAGAAAATCCTGAAGCCCTGAGGCTAGGTCCAGTAATACCATACGCAAAACATTCTTCTGTTGTTAAGATACCAACATTTTTTAACCTTCCTTGCCATATTGGATTATCTAAAAGCATTTCATCATAATCTTTTAATTTTTCTGGAATTATCTTTAAAATCTCTTTAACATCTTTCTGCCAGTTATCAGGTAAATCTGCAGCAACACCTCCGGGGCGGATGTAATTGTGATTCATTCTTAATCCAGAAGTTTTCTCAAAAAAGTTTAATATTAATTCTCGTTCTCTAAATCCAAATATCATCATTGACAATGCCCCAATATCCATACCTCCTGTAGCAAGTGCTACTAGGTGAGAAGAAACACGATTTAATTCTGTCATTAATATTCTTATTGCCTTTGCTCTTTCGGGAACTTCTATATCTAAAAGTTTCTCTGTTGTTAGAGAAAAAACTAATTCATTAAACAATGGTGAAAGATAGTCCATTCTTGTTGTGTTGGTTGGTCCTTGAAAGTAAGCAAGTTCTTCACCGGTTTTTTCCATACCAGTGTGTAAATAACCAATAACAGGCTTAACTCTTCTAACAACTTCTCCTTCTAATTCAACTTGAAGCCTTAATACGCCGTGAGTTGAAGGATGCTGAGGACCCATGTTTACAATCATCCTTTCATCATCTGTTGTTTCTTCGCTATAAACATAATCATCTACTACATCAGAACCTGTTTGTATCTTTATCTGCTTTTCATCTTCTTCTTCAAGCATTTTTTGAGAACCCTCATCCGTAGAAGATATGTTCCAACCACCTTCTTCAGAATTAGTAGCCCAAAAATCTAAATCATCTTTTAAATCTTTTTCTTCATTCATACTTAATCAACCTTTGGTGCGTTCTTGAATTGGACTGGTATTCTCCCTGATCCATAATCTTTTCTTAAGGGATTTCCTTTCCAATCATCTGGCATCAATATCCTTGTTAGTTCTGGATGGTTTTCGAATTCAATTCCAAACATATCAAAAACTTCTCTTTCATAAAAATTAGCTCCTGGATAAATCTCACATATTGAAGGAATTTTTAAATCTTCATCAGGAACATTTACATTAATAATTAAGCGAGAATTTTTTGAGACAGACAGTAAATTCACTATAACTTCAAATCTAGGTTCTTTTTTTCTATACCAATCAACTGCTGTTAGATCTATCATCATTTCATAACCATCTTTTTTGAATCCTTCGACAGTTTTAAAATATTGATTTATTTCAACATTTATTTCTTCAAAACTCATCTGTTGATTTCACCTTCCATTATTTTTTCATGTAAAGTTAAAATTCCATGCATCAAAGACTGCGGACCAGGAGGGCAGCCGGGAACATAAATATCAACTGGGACAATATGATCTACACCTTGTACCAATGCATAATTATTAAACATACCTCCTGTTGAAGAACATGCACCCATAGCAATAACCCATTTTGGTTCAGCCATTTGATCATATACCTGCCTTAATACAGGTGCCATTTTTTGAGATACTCGTCCCGCAACAATCATCAAGTCAGCCTGACGTGGTGATGCTCTAAAAACTTCCATCCCATATCTTGCTAAATCATATTTTGCGGACCCTGCTGCCATCATTTCAATTGCGCAACAAGCAAGACCGAATGTTACAGGCCACATTGATTGTGTTCTAGACCATCTAACAGCTTTATCAATAGTTGTGGTAAAAATATTATCTGGAGAGAACATTATCCAACCTTTTCCTCAGTTTTAGATTCGTGATATCTTTTTCTTCTTGGAATATTCCAATCTAAAACATCTTTTTTCCATACATAATATAAAGTCTCTAATACGAAAAAAGTAAATATTGATATAACCAATATTCCATACCAACCAAGCTGATTGAATCGTGTTGCCCAAGCTAAGAGGAAAATAATTTCAATATCAAAAACTATATATAACATCGCAACCATATAAAATTTCACAGGAAATCTTTGAGATGGTTCTTCTTCTGGGAAAATTCCACACTCATAGGGAGCAAGCTTTTCAGTTGTTGGATTTTTTGGTGATAGCAAATAAGACACGCCTAAAGAAGCTAGTGCGAAACCAACTGCTATTAAAAACATGATTAATACAGGCAGCCAACTAATCATTTTTTCCCTCCCGTGTTTGTGAAAAGTTTCACAAACTATATCATTATTCTAGTACTTCTTTCTTGCTTTTGGGAATAGATTACTTACTTGTTTTGTTTAATGATTTAAGGATATTTAAAGGAAAAACAAATTTTATTGCTAGTAAAATTATTTCTTTTGTTGTTAAGTTTGCTTCATCAAAAAGTAATTCGACAACAAAATCAATAGTATGTTGATCTATTGATGCAATGTGAAGAAGTCTTTTTGTCATAAATGGACTCTGAAAAACTAATCTTGCAAGAGAGCAGCTCAAGAAATGTTTTCCAAATCTTTTATTAAATGCTTTTTCATATTTTTTAATACCAGTATTTATTTTTGATGAATTTTCGTTAATCAATTGGTATGTGTCATTAGCAAGCAAAAATCCGGCTTCCATTCCATAAAATATACCCTCTCCGCTCATTGGGTTAATCATAGATCCAGCATCTCCAATTAAAGCTACTCTATCATGTGCAAGTTTAGGCCTTGAAGATGCAAAAGGCAGCATGAAGCTTTTTTCCATTCTAAGATTTTCAACTATAACCCCTCTTCCCTTAAGGGTCTTTACAAATTCATCTAACAAATTTTTAATATCCATCTTTTCTTTCTTAAAAACACTTAATGGCACTCCAATTCCTATATTGAGTAAATCTCCCTTGCTTGGGAAAGCCCAAGCATATCCTTTTATTGCTGAAACGTTTATTTCAAACATAAGGGTTCGTTCTTCAAATATTTCTAAATAATTAGGACTATCAATATAGGCCCTTATAGCAATAGCCTTATTCCAGTCACTATTCTGCTTAAGATTTAAACTTTTTCTTACTCTAGAGTTTGCGCCATCAGCACCTACGAGAAGCTTAGTTTCTAAAATGTATTTTTTTTTCTCTTTATTTTCTATTTCGACAGATATCGAATCTTCATTATGGGAAAATTTATTATATCGATATCCTTCAAAGGTTTTTACATTCTCTTTTTTTGCTAAATTTAAAATTCGATTATCCAAATCAAGTCTTGGGATAACGTAAACAATAGAGTCTTCTTTATTTTTCACCTCAGGAATATAATTTTGTATTCCAATATTTTTAGGTCCGAATAATGTAGTAGAAACTACCTCGGGTTCATCTTCTAAAATATGTTCATTACCAAATCTTTTTAATGCGCTTATTACACCTGGACCAAATGCGTCACCGCATGATTTGTCTCTTGGAAAAATTGCTTTATCTACTAATCCAATTTTTAAATCTGGATTTAATTTTTTATAAGATATTGCAGCATTTGAACCCGAAGGTCCAGCACCAATAATAACTACATCAAAAAACTTTTTATTTTTCATTTTGATATTCTCAAATTAACCTAGTCAAAATTAAAAGATAAATTAAAAGAAAGAAGAATTTTACTTTTTTAATTTAGTTTAATTTTTTTTCTTTATTAGATTGTGCATTAGTGAAAAATAATACAAGTATACCTAAAGCAACTGTCCAGAGACTCCCTTTATACTTACAATGCTTAGACCAACTAGATGATAACTCTGTGGGTATCTCTTCAAAAAAAATAGCTGAAATTGCAAAAGTTAATGATGCTCAAGTTAGAAGAGATTTGTCCTATCTTGGAACTCTTGGAACAAGAGGTGTTGGTTATGATATTTCTACGCTTCGTAAGCAGCTTGAGTTAGAACTTGGTTTAGTGGATGGTTTAAGTGCAATAATTATAGGTGTAGGTAATCTTGGTTCAGCTTTAGCTGAATATGGAGGTTTTAAAGAAAAAGGTTTTAAAATAGTTGGACTTTTTGATTCAGATCCTGGAAAACTAAATAAGCAAGTTGGTGGATTAGAGATTAAGCCTTTAACTGAAATAAACGATACATGTAAAAAATATAAGGTAGCTATTGGGATAATTGCAACACCGGAAAATGTAGCAGAAGAAATAGCAGAAAAATTAATCAGCTCTGGAATTAAATCAATTTTAAATTTTGCTCCTACTATGTTAAAAAATAAACCTGGAATACAAATCAGATCTGTTGATTTATCACAAGAATTACAAATTTTGAGTTATTATTTAGACAGAGCACCATTAAAAGTATCTAAATAGTTATCTTCTCTGAAAGTAACCACCAATTAACGCTCTAAAAATTAGAGAGATAACCAACGAAAGCCAAATAATATTTATTGATCCAAAGTTAGCTATTAATATGAATAAAACTAAGGCACCTAGTATTGATGAAATTATTGTTGTGTAAGCAAATTCTTTATTTTTATCAAGACCCAACAACACACCATCCCAAAGAAAAGCGTAACTACCAAAGAAAAGACTGAGAGAGAAGAGAATTAATAAATAATTATTTTCTAATTGTATAAAAACTTGATTTGAAATTAATTCTGTTAAGAATTTAATGCTTAAGTAACTTACTAAAGTAGCTACAAGAGAAAATATTGTTGTTATTTTTAATAATGCCCTATATAAGTCAGAGCCGAAATATTTTTTACCCTTTGAAATATGTTCAGAAACAAGCGTTTGCGAAGCTATTGCTAATGCGTCAATAAAGTTATATCCAAAAGTCCAAATCTGATTTAAAACATGATGTAAGGCAATATCATTCATTGATAGTCTTGATGCTTGGTTACTTAACAATGCCATAAACCCAGTTAAGAAAGCTGAGCGAAGTACTATTGTTCCTCCAACAGAAAAAAATTTTTTCTTTAATTTTTTTTGATCTACATCATCAGATGTGTGAGAAAATTTCTTCAATTTTTTTTGTTGTATATTATTTGCATATATAGACGCTATAAAAAAAGAAGTGCTGCTTGCTAAACCTATTCCTAAAACTCCAAGTCCAAGCATAATCCCAAGAAAATAACTTAACGTAATATTTGTTAAAGTAACAATTATTGAACTTTGAAAAGTAATGTTCGGATACCTTAGACCTCTTAGGACAGCTGTAGAATGCATATTTAATAAATAAAATGGAATTCCTAAAGCTCTTACTATTAAATATATAGATGCTAGATTATTTATTTCATCTGTTGGTTTAAAAAGGCTTATAAAAAAATCATTAAAGTAATAAATAATAATAAAGACAAGGAGACCAAGCATAATTGATATTTTTTTCCCAAAAGAAACAAAATATTTAAGATTATTGAGCTTATTATTTGTCTTTAGCTTGGCCACTAAGGGAGTTGTACCATATGCTAGAAAAACAAAAATCCAAGTAAATACAAAATAAATAGTTGTACCAATACCTACAGAAGAAAGTGTGTCTATTCCGATTATTCCTGCAATTCTTGAATCTACTAATCCGGCTAGAGGTTCTGTCATTAACCAAATAAGAATAGGATATGAATTTATCCAGATATCTTTATTAATTTCTTTCTTACTCATTCATGTCCTTTGCTTTTTTAATTCCCCACTCCATTATTAACTTATGTGCGTTTTCACCAAAATCATGTGGAGTGAAATCAAAATATTCTTTAAATTCTTTACATAAAAAATCATTTATTATCTGTGTTGGTGTTTTGGACTGCTGAAAGCTTGGCTTAGTTAACTCAGTAAGTAGAATATTTGATAAAATTTTTTCTCTCTTTTTGTCCAATAAAATTTCTTTATTATCTAAACTCTTCTTTGCTCCGATAATAAGCTCTTTAACTAAATTCTCAATTAATAAATTCATTTACTAAATATTTGAACAACTATTAACCCTGTTGGCCCTGAAACAACCCCTATTCCAACTCTAGTAAACTGGATATCAAGAATTGTATTCCTGTGTGATTCTGAGTTCATCAAGCCTTCATGTGCAGAGTAAATGGTTGGTGAAATAGCTAAATTCTCACTCACGTCAGATATATTTTTACCCCTGAATCCAACTTCTCTTAACCTATCTGTTGCATAATATCCATTATTAGGATCTTGATGACACCAAAAACCTTCAGTGTACATTTTATATCCATAATTTTGTGCGACGTTTGAATATGATTGGTTGAATTGAAGAGGGTCTCGATTTTCATTAATTCTCTCTACATTTATTAGTTCCACCATTTTTAAAGCTTCATCATTTTTAATTATTAATTTCGCTAATGGCTCTTTAGGAATTTCTATACATCCATACTCATCAACAACAATTGAAGAGCTTCCTGTCAATTTTTTAATCCTATTAGTAACCATGAGTACATCTGTACCTGTAATAATCTCTAGACTCTGTTGGGGAATGCCATCGGGATCAACATAAAATGAAACCAGGGTTGAGTTTTCCATTTTCTCTTGTATGAAACTTGGTAATGTAAAAAGGGATACAAGGGAAATTATTAGTGTGAGAATTAAATTGCTAAAGAACAGAGAGAAAAAACTTCCTAGTATTTTATTTCCAAAGTCGTTTGGAGATTGCTTAGAGCTAATGAAGCTATTAATTAATGAACTACCAGTTAGAACTGCTATAAAAATTATTACACCGGCAAATATTTGAGAAATTTGTCTATTTGAGCTTAACCAACTACTTATATAAATTCCTATTGAAAATGAATACTTAAAACTTAGAAAAACAGCAACTAAAAAAGAAAAAATATAAAAAGCAATTAATAATGAACCTCTTTTCCAGCCAATAATCAGCATATAAATTATAAAAATGTATATAAATATATCTAGATAATCCTGGTTATTCAGGAAAATAAGCATGTTTTGTAATCTTTCAATCATTATTAAAAATTTTTTCTATTCGCTATTGAAGAGTAGTGAAATCACGCTATTGTTGTAATACTTCCTACAAATTATGTAGGATTTTTTAATTTCAGTGACTGAAAGGAAATTATATGAAGAATCGCAAAGCGATTGCATTATTTGCAATATTAGCGATTTTCGCAACAGCCTGTGGTGGTGGAACTACAGCAGATGAGGTGGTCGAGGAAGCTCCAGAAACAACTGAAGCTCCTGCTACAACATCAGCTCCTGCTACAACAGCTGCGCCGGTTGAAACTGCAGGTCCTCTAGTATTGGCATCTCTTATGCCTTTAACTGGAGAACTAGCATTTCTAGGCCCTGGTATTGCACTAGGTGCGACGCTTGCTATTGAGCATGTAAATGCAGCTGGCGGTGTTAATGGGCAACCTGTTGTTTGGATAGAAGCAGATAGTGGTTGTAACGGAGAAGTAGCTCTTACTGCTCTTCAAGATGTTATTGCTCAAGGAGCGCAAGGTGTTATGGGAGCTGCATGTAGCGGTGCCTCACTTGCAATTCTTGACACGGCAATTGGAGCTGGAGTGGTTATGGTATCCCCATCAAACACCAGTCCTCAGTTTACAAATATGGACAAAAAAGAATTATATGCAAGAACTGCCCCTTCTGACTTGTTACAAGGTCAGGTAATGGCACAGCTTTTAGCAGATGATGGAGTAAAAACAATTTCTATCATTTCTAGATCTGACTCATACGGTAGAGGTCTTGCAGAAGCAACCGCTGCAGCTTTTGAAGCTGTAGAGGGACAATCAGTAAATACGATTGTGTACCATCCTGATGGTGCAACTGAGTTCTCTGCTGAAGTAACAGCAGTTACAAAAAGAAAAGTAGATGCTATTGTATCAATTTTATTCGTAGAATCTGGTTGTGGTGTGCTAGGAGAAGCATACGAACAAGGTAAGCTTGATATACCTTGGTATTTTACTGACGGTGTAAAGGACGGTGAACTTGATACTAACTGTGGACTTAACGGTGCCATAGAAGGAATGAAGGGAACAGCTCCTGGAGCAGCAGCTGGAGAAGCAATGACTAGATTTAGTGCAGCTTATTCAGCAGCTGATGCAGATGGTAAAGAATCATTTATCTTTGCGCCTCAAGCATATGATGCAGTAATGTTGATGGTATTATCAGCTATTGTAAATGGAGTCACAGGAACAGAAATTGGTTCTGGACTGCAAGCAGCTTCTGGTGGAGGTACGCCATGCGTAGGTGTTGACTGTATACCACTTGCTGAAGCAGGAGAAGACTTTGATTATGTTGGAGCATCTGGAGACATTATGCTCGACAAAAATGGTGACCCAACAGCTGCCACATATGACATTTGGCAATGGACTGGAGATGAAGCTGAGAATCTAAGCACAGTAGATTTTAGACCGTAATAATCTCTAAATGATTAAAAAAGGCCTGTGAAAACAGGCCTTTTTTTTTATAGTTTACCTAAATATAAATCTACTACTCTAGGGTCGTTTAATAGCTCAGAGCCTTCACCCTGATAAGCGTTTCTACCTTGATCTAAAACGTATCCTCTATTACTAAAACTTAAAGCTCTTTTTGCATTTTGCTCTACTAATAATATAGAAACTCCTTTATCATTTATTTCTTTTATTGCTGCAAATACTTCCTTTATTGCAACAGGTGATAGACCTGCGGATGGTTCATCTAGTAAAAGTATGTTAGGAGAAGTAACTAAAGATCTTGCTAATGCAAGTATCTGTCTTTGTCCTCCTGATAAGTTCCCTGCTTTATCTTTTTTTCTTTCATTAAGCATAGGAAAATCTTCTAATATCTTATTTACGCTACTTTTTCTATTTTTATTTAATGACCAGGCTCCAATTTCTATATTTTCTTCAATAGATAATGAGGGGAAAACATTTTCAACCTGTGGAACATACCCAACCCCTTGATTAACAATTTTATGAGTAGGTAAATTGGTCTTATCACTGCCATTAATATAAAACCTTCCAGCAGATACATTTATTAACCCCATTATTGCTTTTAATAATGTTGACTTACCTGCTCCATTAGGACCAATGATTGAAACAATCTCACCTTCTGAGACAACCAAATCAACGCCTTGTAAGATGTTTAGTCCCTTTACATATCCTGCAGCTATACCATTGCATTCCAATATTGCTTTAGTCATCACTACCTCCCAAATAAGCTTCAATTACTTTCTCGTTTTCTCTCACTTCTTGAGGGAGTCCATCAGCTATTACTGATCCTTCGGCTAAAACTATAACTCTTTCAGAAATTTTCATTACTGCATCAATATTATGCTCAACCATCAAAATTGTTATCCCATCATTTGAAAGTTTTTCTATTATTTCAAGTAATTCTTCACTAAGTTTTGGGTTTACACCAGCTAATGGCTCATCTAATAAAAGAACATCTGGCTTTCTAATTATTGAACGCCCCAGCTCTAATAATTTTTTTTGTCCCCCTGAGAGTTCTCTTGCGTAAGAATTTGACATTTGTTCAATATTAAGATCTCTCATAACTCTTAACGCCTCTTCTTCAAGTGAGTTTTCATAATTTTTTTGTTTTGAAAATTGCAAAAGTGAGTGAAATAAAGAATCATTTGAGATGTCAGAGCCTGCAAACATTAAATTTTCTAAAACAGTCATTCTGTCAAAGACTTTTGTTAGCTGGAATGTCCTTACCATTCCTAATCTTGCAATTTTATATGGTTGGCTTTTAGTTATATTTTTATCTTTATAGAATATTTCTCCGCTATCTTCTTCTTGAAAGCCAGAAATTAAATCAAAAAGAGTAGTTTTTCCGGCACCATTAGGCCCTATTATGGAAGTAAGTTCATTTTTATTAAATACAAGATTATCAATATCTACTGCTTTAACGCCACCAAAACTTTTCTTAAGATTATCGACTCTCATTAAACTATTTGACATTTAACAACAGCTCCTCTTTCTTACCTAGTAAACCACTTGGTCTAAAAATCATTAGAATCATTATTAATAAACCAACTAAAAGAAACCTTACTCCTGCTAATTGTTGTCCATTTGCATTTTCAAATATTAAAGAAGCTAGCCTGTCTGTTTCAGAGATTATTACCCAAAAAATAACAGATCCAAATATTGGGCCACTCAAACTCCCTACGCCTCCAAGAATCATTATTGCCCATATATAAAAAGTTAGTAGCGGTACAAAAAGTGTTACTTGAAGTGAGCCATAATTGAATGCTAATAAGACGCCTGATAATCCTGCAATTCCAGCACCTAACATAAAACTTTGTAATTTAAGCCAAACAGCATTTTTGCCTAAAGCCCTGACAGCATCTTCATCTTCTCTAACTGCTCTTAATGCTCGCCCCCAAGGAGAGCTATTAAGTCTTTTTAATAATAGTAAAACAAAAAATATTGAAATCCATGAGAGAAAACCAATCCAAATCTGTCCTGCATTTAAATTATACTTGGATACAAAGATCTCAATAAAATTAGGTCTGTATTGTTGAAGAGAGTCTGAATAATTTATTATACCGTAGACACCTCCAGTAATTGACTCTAGATCTATGACTAGAATTCTAAATATTTCAGCTGCAGCAATTGTTACTATAGCTAAATAATCACCCCTTAATCTTATTGCTGGCAGTCCAAGCAATAAGCCAAAGAGTGAAGCTGACACAACGCCAATAACCAAAGCTAACAAAAAAGGTAACCCCGTTTCATTTATTTGACCTTCCCTCCCAACAGCATGAGGTATAAGGAGTAATGTAACGTAGGCACCAACACCCATAAATGAGGCGTGTCCAAAATTTAATAGTCCTGTTAAGCCAAAATGAACATTTAAGCCAATTGCAGCAAGTCCATAAATTCCAGCAAAAGTTAAAACATTGAAAAGTATTCTTAACTGCCCCACAGGATTTAATGCAAAAATCATATAAATTGAAAAGGCAGTTAATAATAATGTAACTATCCATTTGATTGAAAATTTCATGAAATTCTCTCTTTTGTTCCAAATATTCCTTGAGGTCTAAATAGTAAAATTAAAATCATAATGGCAAGTGCGACTGCATTTTTTGCTTCGGTGTGTCCTTCCATGAATGGTAAAGCAACGGAAACTTGAACAAAAATTCCTATTAGTAATCCTCCTACCATAGCGCCAAAAGATGTCCCTATTCCTCCAAGAACAGTTCCAGCAAAGATAAGTAGTAAAATTAGAAAACCCATATTGTATCTAACATCATTAATAATCGCTTGGAAAATTCCTGCCAAACCTGCAAGCATGCTGGATGATATCCAGGTAAATAAAATTATATTATCTGAATTAATTCCAGAAACACTTGCTAATTCGCTTGAATCCCTTACAGCTCTCAAAGCTTTACCCATACGAGTAAAAGTTAGAAATAAACCAATTATGATCATTACTGCTAATCCAGCAATCAATACTTTGAAGTTTCTTGGAGTCATATCAAAAAATAGATAAGTTTGCCTTCTTTCTAGTCCAAGTGGTAGATTTTGAACTCTGCCAGTTGCAAATAAAAGATACAGATGACGAAGAAATATTGATAGCCCAATTGTCACAACTAAAACTGCTATATTTCCAACCTCTGCTTTCCTTAAAGGTCTAAAAAGCAATAGTTCTAGTAAAGCACCAAACACACCACAAAATAAAATTGCAACTATGACAGAAGTGCTAAAGCTCATACCTAAAGGAGAAAACCTTCCAAGAAAAAGAGCTCTAGAATCTACAGGTGCCGAGAAAAATAAAGTAACTATCGCACCTAAGGCAATGACTTCACCATGAGCAAAATTTACTATCCTTGTTACCCCATACAACAAAGATAAGGCAACAGAAGCAACTGAAATTATTATTCCTAAAAGTAACCCATTACCTAGCTGATCAATCATAATCTAATTTCATCCATCTTTAAATATTACTTCGGAACCCTCAATTATTTCAATCTCTAATTTATATGTTTCATCAAATTGGTTGAGATAACCTACAGTTGCATTAAGCCAAGAATCTGGCACTTGAGCATTGCCTTTAACTACTATAGGCAAATCTTTAGATACTGTAACTTCATATTCTCCATTGAGAACAAGGAGGCTTAAGTCAAGATTAGCTCCTAAATATATCTGACCAGTGCCTGATAAAGAAGAAGGATTTAAAGTCAAATTATCTAAATAAAAATTTGAATCTACCGAAAAAATATTTAACTTCCATATACTCTCTGAACCTAATTCAACCTTCCAGCCTTTAACTTTTAATAAGTAACTAGTGTCAATTTCTCTAAATATAATTGCTCTTGGCTCTCCAACAAGTGTCTCAATAGTTTCCGGATATCCAGAATTTCCTGGCTTGTTTAAAATATCAACCTTATATCCATTTCCTAAAAAATAATTTAATTCAATAGAATTATTTCCATCAATAAGTAATTGGTGCTCTATTCTTGAATCTAAATTTAAGTTTTCAAAACTTGAATCATATCCATATGTAGTCAAAAAATCTGCCTTTATATAGTGACCTACTTGAAAAAAAATAAAAACTATTATTAATAAAATGTAGGAGTAAAAAGATACTTGTTCTCTAATATTTGTTTTTCTAAATAAAAATAAAAGTATTAATGGAAGTATTGTTAATAGCCAATAATCTAAATAATCATAAATTATTGAAGGCCTTAAGAAGCCAAAAAATATTGAAGAAATTTGGAAAATAACTACTAAACCGAATATGAATTTTACTGTATTATGATAATTTTTCACTTAGAGCCGGAGAGGGGAGTCGAACCCCTGACCTGCCGATTACAAGTCGGCTGCTCTGGCCACTGAGCTACTCCGGCGAATATTAAAATAATAGCAAACAATAAATTTCAGTTAATTTATTTTTTAATAAATATTTCATGCATTGCTATAGCTGCAGCAACGGATACATTTAATGACTCAGTATTATCTAACATTTCTATATTTGAAATTACATCTAATTTATTTTTGACTTCTTGACTTATACCTTTTTCTTCAGAACCTAAAAATAGTGCAAGGTTTTGTTCATTAAAGTTAATATCACTAATTCTTGTATTTCCCGTCATATCTAGACCGATAGTCCATATATCTAGAGAGTTTAACTTCTTTATAAGAGAAAAAATCGAGTTATACATTAAGATATTTACCTTCTCTAGTCCTCCAGATGAAATTGAAAATACTTTCTCTGATAACTTAACCGATCTTTTCGATGGTATTGCTAAAATATCAAAACCAAATGCCGCAGCACTTCTTATAATAGCTCCTAAATTATTTGTATCTTGAATGTGATCACAAATAATAAAATTTGAGTCTTTAAATTGAAGCATCTCTGATTCTTTATAAATTTTTAAAGGCTTACAAAGAGCTACTATTGAATGTCTATCATTATATTTCCATTCCTTTTTATTCTTTACTTCTCTTATATTAAGTTTTTTCCTTTGGGCTAATTCAATTAAAGCGTTGAGTCTTTGTGATTTATTTTTTCTATTTAAAAAAATTATTTCATTTGCTCTATTTGAGAGTAAGGCAGCCTCTACTGAGTTAATACCCTCAACTAGTTTTCCAAGACCATCCACTATCTGTTCCATCTTCTAAGCTTATTCCAACATGTAAAATACTATCTCTCATCTTATCCGCAGAATCGAAATCTTTTATTTTTCTAAAACCTTCTCTTTTGGTTATAAATTCTTTTACTGCTTGATTGATATTTTCAAATTTAATATCATATTTTTTAAAAAATTCTATAAGCTCTTCATCTGCTGTTTTATTTATATCTTTTTTTGTTAATTCAAAACCAAGTACATTAAATACAAATTTAATACTTGATTTCAAATCCTCTAACTTTTCTTGCTCTAAACTCCCTGAGTCGTTTATTAATTTAAATAAATCTCCAAGCATTTTTGCTGTATTTAAATCTTCATTCATAGATTCTTTAAAAATGCTTAAGACATTTTTGTCCTTTGGTTTAGGATTCACATCTTTTGTAAATTCAATTAAATTGTTAAGTGTTGATTCTGATTCTTTTAGGAGCTCAATGCTAAATTCTTGAGGACTTCTATATTGAGATCTTAAAAAGAAAAATCTTAAAACTTGACCATTAAATTCATTTAAGTAATCATTTAATAGCTTAATATTTCCTTCAGACTTTGACATTTTCTTACCCGATAGATTTAACATTCCATTATGTAGCCAGTATTTTACAAATACTTCATTAGGGTAAGCTCCTTTTGATTGTGCGATTTCATTTTCGTGATGTGGAAAAATTAAGTCATTCCCACCACAGTGAATATCTATTGTTTTACCAAGAATCGATTCAATCATTGAAGAACATTCAATATGCCAACCTGGTCTTCCACTCCCCCATGGTGAATCCCAATATGGCTCATTTTCTTTTGAAAACTTCCATAAAGCAAAGTCTTCTGGTGAGTTTTTATCCTCTTCTATTTCAACTCTTGTTCCTGATAAAACATCTTCTTTTTTTCTTCCTGATAGCAATAAGTAGTCATCAAATTTTGATATATCATAATAAACCCCAGATTTAGATATGTATGCAAATTTATTTTCTACTAATATTTCAATATATTTTATAATCTCATCTATAAATTCAGTTGCTTTAGGTTCACTATCAGGTTTAATACAATTAAGCTTTTCATAAGCATTTTGAAATTCTACAGAGACTCGTGTACCAAGTTCCGAGTAAGATATATTCTCCTCTAAAGATTTTTCGATTATCTTATCATCTATATCAGTAATGTTTCTAACAAATGTAACTTTATATTCTAAATAATTTAGATACCTTACAAGAAAATCAAAAACAACAGCTGACCTGCCA
Organism: Candidatus Actinomarinales bacterium; assembly: GCA_004214055.1. GTDB lineage: Bacteria > Actinomycetota > Acidimicrobiia > Actinomarinales > Actinomarinaceae > Actinomarina. The sequence continues at coordinate 27,078 of SGYT01000001.1, forward strand.
TGACCTAAATGCGGTGAGGACTGCACAGTTGGTCCGCATAAATAAACTTTTACTTCTTTTTTGTTTAATTCAACTTCTTCTAATAAATTGCTGAATGAATTATATAATTTAAGCATTTTCTATAAGTAGTGTAACAAGACATGCTGATGCTTTCTTGTCTCCAATAAGGCCTATATTGTCAGTTGTTTTTCCTTTTACATTTATTTTTCCAACATCAATATTTAATAGTTTTGAAATACTTTCCTCCAACAATTCTCTTTTTTCATCTACAAAAATAACTTGTGAAATAATTGTTATATCAATATTGCTAACTCTTAATTTATTATATTCAATTATTTTTAAAACTTTTTCTAACATTTCTGTACTTCTTATATCTTTTTTCGTAGGTTGCTTAGATGGGAAATAATGCCCCAGGTCTTTTTTCCCCACTGAACCTAATAGAGCATCGCATAATGCATGTAAAATGATGTCTCCATCTGAGTAAGCTTCAAATCCGGATTCTTCAAACTTTAATCCGGCAAGATACAGTATTTCTGAAGATGAGTGTTTGTGTAAGTCCCACCCATTACCAATTAACATAATAACCTTTTTTAGTGAAGTTGTTTAATAAATTATAAACCGTCGTCAGGATCTTCTTCGGGTAGATGTTGAGATATTTTCTCTATGGCTGTTTCTTCATCAACCTCTAACGCGCAAGCTATTTCACTAGCTAATGTCATCTTTGCCTTTGCAAGCATTCTTTTCAAAGCTGGTGAAATACCTTTATTAATTTGTGCATGTGTCAAATCTCTAACAACCTCTGCAACTTGTATTATGTCTCCCGATGTCATCTTTTCAGTTAAAACTTTATACCATCTACTCCAATTTGTCCCTGCTTCTTCTGGTTTTTCTTTAAATATTGGAAACACTTTTCGAGAAACTGCATTCTTTGAAATTACAGGTCTTATAACTTCATCAACATTTTCAACTGGAACGCTCACTACCAAACTATCAAGTAATACCTCTATTTCATAATATTGAATTCTTTTAGACTTTGGTTCACCTTCAATAAGAATTTCGACATTCTTATTTACCTTTCTAAGTATTTTTGCAGCACCATGATGTGGGTGAACTACAAATTGATTTGTTTTATATTTATCTTGTGTTTTTTTTGTTTTTGTTGCCATAAGTGTCAACAATACTATAACTAAAAATCTATTTAATGACCATTAATGTAAGAAAAACCTACATTTTTTAGGAGTGTATCCAAATATTCTCTTAATTGCTGGGCTCTATTTCTCCCAATACCATCAACTTCAAATAATTTATCAGTTGAAGCATTTAACAAGTTTGGAAGTGTTTTAAATTTGTGAATTAATAAATCATGGAGATTGTCAGGCAATCCAGGAAGTCTCCCCAGAACTCTATAACCCTTAGAAACAGATATTTCATCCAGAGGTTCCATGAATAATACTGAGCCCAAATATTCAACATCATTTAATTCCTCATAAGTCAAGTTTGATATTGCCTCAACAGCTTTATTTATATTTCTAAATCTTTTTGTAGGTAAATGGTCTCTTAAAACTAGATCTAGGGTTCTCTTTACTCCAGACTCAAATGAATCAATCTGAATCATAACTAAACCTGCATCTTCCCCTAAACCGACTGCTTCCTTTCTTACTTGTTTAGACAATCTTCCTAATAGCTCTCCTCTTTGGACAACTTCAAGCACTTGCTGTTTTGTTAGTGTATTTTCAATTTCAAGTTCCCCAAGTTCTAACACAGCATCATCAAATCTTCTTCTGGTTCTGTCTATAGATTGTAATGATTCATTTACGCGACCAAATATTATCGAAGACTCTTCAAGCTCATTTACATCATTTCCTTTATAAACTTTAATAATTGAAGATTCTTCTGAAACAGCAACGACTCTTAGACCTGTTTCGACAGATACTCTTTCTGCTGTTCTGTGTCTTGTTCCAGTCTGTGATGTTGCTATATTGTCAGAAGGATTTAAATGAACATTTGCTTTTAAAATATTATTGACTTCAGAATCAACAACAATGGCACCATCCATTTTTGCTAATTCCGATAACATTTCAGGTGTATATGAACAATTTGTTAAACTTATCCCTCCCGACGATATTCTTTCTAGTTTTGATGATGTCCCTATAACAATTAGAGCGCCTGTTTTTTTATCAGCAACAAGATCCATGCCATTCCTTAATGGTTGACCTGGGATTAATTGATTTTCTGCCATAAAAAGTTCCTTTTATCTTTTATTATTTGAGTATTTTAATTATTCGAATGTTACTGTATTATTTTATTATTAATCTAGTTATCAAAGGTTGTTGTGGAAAATATTACTTGTAAAGCATGTCAAGCTGTTGTTGACAAAAAATTAGAATTTTGTTCAAGTTGTGGCGAATGGCTTGGTTTGAAAATGGAAGACTTGAAAACTTCTGAAACTAGTCAAGAAGAAGACCGGTTTAAAACAAGAACTCGAATACCTCAAATTAAGTGCCAAAACTGTGGAGGTAGTAATCCTCCATCAGTTAGAAATTGTAGAGAATGCAGCATGCCTCTTGTTAAACCTTTATCAAGTTACGGGGCTACTGAGCTCCCAACCAGAAAAGAAGTTCCTGGAATAAGGGCTGTCTTTTTTCTTGCTTTAATTATTCCATTAATTGCAGGAGCTAGTGTTTTCTACAACACAAGAGTTGCTGAAGAGGTTGTTCAAGAAATAGAAGTTGTTGAATCAACAGCTGTTACAACAACATCAATAACAAATAAAGGTATGCTCAAACTACAAAAACCAATTTCATGTACTGCTTCAAGTACTTACGAATCTGGTAACTCTGGAGACTTCTCATGTGAAAATCTTTATGATGATGAATATACAATGTGGCAAGATAACTCGCAGAGTTGTGAAGCTGGATGGCTTGAGTTCAAATTTCCTAATAATATATATATCGAGTTTATTGTCGTTCAAAATTCAGAAAAAAGTGGATCATTTAAAAGAAATTATAAAATTCGAGATTTATTAATTACGACTGATGACCCAGACTTACAGATACAAAAAGAGCTTGAAAATGACAACTATGATCAATGGGTTGATGTGAATGCTACGACTTCTTCTTTAAGATTAGATTTCCTAAGTGCTTATCCTGGGGAAGAACTTAATGGACAAAAGCCTTTTGAGGAATGTGCGATTCAAGAGGTTAGATTTTTTGGGAAGGATAATAGCTAAAGTTCTTATCTTCACCTTTGAATAAGTTATTTAACTATACTTGAAAAATTTTACGATTCAGTCTCCACAAAATCGATTTGTGGTTCATTTGGAGCTTCTACTGCTTCAAAAACTAGAGTTTCTTCTTCTTTGTTTAGTGAAATAATAATTGTTGAACCAGCTTTGTATTTTCCTTGAAGAAGCTCTTCTGAAAGAGGATCCTCAAGAAGTCGCTGAATTGACCTTCTTAGTGGTCTTGCACCAAACTCTTTGTTATATCCCTCTGTAGCCAAGTATTCTTTTGCTTCAGCAGATAAAACAATTTCTAAATCTGAATTCTTTAACTGTTTATGCACTCTATCGAGCATTAAATCAACAATCTCTTTTACTTCATCCAGTGTCAGCTCGTGGAAAACAATCGTTTCATCGATTCTGTTTAAAAACTCAGGCTTAAAATACCTTTTAAGCTCCTCATTAACTTTTGATTTCATTTTTTCATAAGACCCAGCTTCATCTAAATTGCTAAAACCTATACTTTTAGTTAAGTCTTTCGTTCCTAAATTAGAAGTCATAATAATTACAGTATTTTTAAAATCTACTGTTCTTCCTTGAGCGTCTGTTAATCTACCATCTTCAAGAATTTGAAGTAGTGTATTAAATACATCTGGATGAGCTTTTTCTACCTCATCTAATAACACAACACTAAAGGGTTTTCTTCTAACAGCTTCTGTTAATTGTCCCCCTTCATCATAACCAACATAACCTGGAGGAGAACCTATAAGCCTGCTAACTGTATGTTTCTCCATATATTCAGACATATCAATTTGTATCAATGAATCTTCATCACCAAACAAAAACTCTGCCAAAGCTTTGGCCGTTTCTGTTTTCCCAACACCTGAAGGTCCTAAAAATATAAAAGATCCTGAAGGTCTTTTTGGGTCTTTTAATCCAGACCTTGTTCTTCTTATAGCTTTTGAAACAGCAGTTATAGCTTCCTCTTGTCCAATAATTCTTTTATGAAGCTCCTTTTCCATTTCAAGAAGTCTTGCAGTTTCCTCTTGGGTTAACCTGTGTACAGGAATCCCAGTCCACTGTGCAAGAACTTCAGCTATCTCTTCTTCATCAATAACCATCTCAACATCTGAGGAATTAACCTCTTCCAAAGAATCTACCTCATCTAAAACTACTTTTTCCTGATCTCTTATTTGTGCCGCTTTCTCATAAAGTTGAGATTGGACAGCATCTATCTTCTGCTCTCGTAAATTTTTTAATTTCTCAGCAATTGCCTTTTTTTCACCATCGAGTGGCTTCTTATATACTCTCATTCTGCTTCCTGCTTCATCTATTAAGTCAATTGCTTTATCTGGTAAAAATCTATCTGAAATGTAACGATCTGCCATATTTACTGCTGAAGCAATAGCTTGCTCAGTGAATCTAACTCCATGATGAACTTCATAACGATCTTTTAATCCATCTAGTATTTCTATAGCATCTGATAAGTTAGGTTCATCTACCTGTACTGACTGAAATCTTCTTTCTAAAGCTGCATCTTTTTCAAAATGCTTTCTAAATTCTTCTAATGTTGTCGCACCTACAGTTTGCAATTCTCCTCTTGCAAGCATTGGTTTAAGAATGGAAGCAGCGTCAATTGCTCCTTCTGCAGCTCCTGCCCCAACTAAGGTGTGGATTTCATCTATGAATAAAACTATGTCTCCTCTTGTCCTTATTTCTTTTAGTACTTTCTTTAATCTTTCCTCAAAATCTCCTCTATATCTTGACCCAGCTACCAAGGCTGATAAATCTAATGTGTATATCTGTTTCCCTTGAAGTGTTGATGGTATGTCTCCTGAAATAATCTTCTGTGCTAAGCCCTCTACTATTGCTGTTTTGCCTACACCTGGCTCACCAATTAATACTGGGTTATTTTTTGTTCTTCTTGATAAAATTTGCATAACTCTCTCAATTTCTGTGGTTCTTCCAATAACAGGATCTAACTTTCCTTCTTTAGCCATTCTTGTCAAATTTCGACCAAATTGATCAAGTATCGCTGATCCTGTTCCTGAACCAGGTCTTTCTCTTCCTCCTGTTGATGCTGTTTGAGGTTTTTTTCCTTCGTCTGAATTAGAAATTAGTTTAATTACTGTTTGTCTGACTTGAGAAAGCTCTGCTCCTAACTTCTTTAAGACTTGTGCTGCAACACCTTCTCCTTCTCTTATGAGCCCTAATAAGATATGTTCAGTACCAATATAATTATGACCTAACTGAAGTGCTTCTCTAAGTGAGAGTTCCAAAACTTTTTTTGCTCTTGGAGTAAAAGGAATATGACCACTTGGCGATTGCTGACCTTCTCCTATAATTTCAACGACTTCTGATCTAACACTATCAATGTTAATGTTTAATTCTTCTAGAGCTTTTGCAGCATGCCCTTCTCCTTCTTGGATTAAACCAAGTAAAATATGCTCGGTTCCTATATAGTTATGATTTAGACGCCTTGCCTCTTCTTGGGCAAGAACTACAACTCTTCTGGCTCTATCAGTAAATCGCTCAAACATACTAACTATATTAATAAGACTTTGTTTATACATCTAAATCAAAATTCCAACTATTTATAAAAGTCTCTTATTCTTGTCTATATGGAGTCAAATAGCTTAAAAAAAATAATACCTATTGAGCAATTATGGATTAATTTAGACAATTTTGAAAATAGATTGTATGAAATTAGCGGTTCAAAAGATTCATATTTAAATGATATTTCACAGTATTTAATAAAAGCTGGTGGAAAAAGATTTAGGCCTGTTTGTACACTGTTATCAGGAGAGTTGGGAAACGGCAATAATGAAAAAATTATTGATGCAGCAGTGGCTGTTGAATTAATACACTTAGGAAGCCTTTATCATGATGACGTAATAGATGAAGCTGAAACGAGACGGTCTGTTCAAAGTGCTAATGTAAAATGGAACTCAACTCTATCTATACTCGCGGGAGATTATTTGCTTGCAAGATCTTCTGAACTAGCAGCTGAAACATTGGGCCTTGAGTCAGTAAAATTATTAGCATCAACATATGCTGAACTCGTCGAAGGACAAACTAAAGAAGTGCAATATCAGTATGACACAGAACATAGTACAGATGACTACATGAAAGTTATAGAGGGCAAAACAGCAAGCCTTATAAGAACTAGTGCAAAATTAGGAGCTATGGCTGCTGATTGTGACGAAAAAACAACTGAAGCAATAAGTAAATGGGCATGGCATAGTGGATTAATTTTTCAAATTACGGATGATATTTTAGATCTAAATTCTAATACTGAAACTCTAGGTAAGGAAGCTGGTAAAGATATTCTTGAAGGAACTTATACACTCCCTGTCCTGCTTGCATTATCAAAAAATAAGGAAAAGATAAAAGTAATACTGGAAGATATAAAAAATTCGAAAACTAAATTATCAGATGTTATTGATGAATTCAATAATGAAAAAATAATTCATGAATCTGAAAAATATTTAGATTATCACTTTAAAAAGGGACTGGAAAGTTTAGATGATATTCAAAATTCCAAAATCAAAAACATTCTTATTAATATCAGCAACTATCTGATAAATAGAAGTAACTAATTTTCAGGTTTTAAATGTGGAAAAGCCAACACCTCTCTAATTGAGGAATTATTAGTCAGAATCATTACAAATCTATCAATGCCAAAACCTAATCCTCCGGTTGGTGGTAAACCATATTGAAGAGCTTCTACATAGTCTTCATCTTCAACATGTGCTTCTTCATCTCCCTTAGCTTTTTGCTGTGCCTGTATTTTTAATCTATTTTCTTGTTCTTCAGAATCAATCAACTCAGAAAATCCATTAGCTAACTCGCTTCCAAAAGCAAATAGCTCAAATCTTTCTGTTACGCCTTGTTTTTTCTTATTTTCTCGAGCAAAAGGTGAAACTTCAATTGGATACTCTGTAACAAAAGTAGGGCTTACAATATCATTTTCAATATAATTTTCGAAAAGCTCATAAACCAATAATCCGATTGTTTTGGCCTCTGGTTTATTGTTCAGCTGATTTTTTAATGCACTTCTTATTTTTTTTATATCAGAATCATGCTTTATTTCAACATTAAACTTTTTTGAAACGAGTTCATACATACTGACTCTTTTCCATGGGGCAGAAAAATCAGCTTCATTATCCATAAATTTTAATTTCTTCTCAAGACCTAATTCTTCAAAAATGTATAAACACATATTCTCGACCATGTCCATCACCGCAGTTGCATCAACATATGCTTCATAGCTCTCCATCATTGTAAATTCTGGTGAGTGTGTTTGATCTATTCCTTCATTCCTAAAGACTTTGCCCAATTCAAATACTTTCTCAAAACCCCCAACTATTAGTCTTTTTAGATATAGCTCTGGAGCGATTCTAAGATACATATCAAAATCTAAAGCATTATGATGCGTTGTAAAAGGCCTTGCTATAGCACCTCCGGCTTTAGGTTGTAAAATTGGTGTTTCAACTTCAATAAAACCTTCTGTCTCCATAAAGTTCCTTATTAAGTTTATTATTTTTGATCTTATCTCAATGGTTCTTTTGGAATCTGGATTAACAATGAAATCCAGATACCTTTGTCTAAATCTTGTTTCTTTATCTTTTAAACCGTGCCATTTCTCTGGAAGTGTTCTTAGTGATTTTGAAAGAACAGTGCTGGATTTTGCTTTTATTGATAATTCCCCTTTTTTAGTTTTCATTATTTCACCAAGTACTCCGATTAAGTCTCCTGAGTCATAATTCTCAAAGTGTAAGAGCTCTTTTTTAGGCATATTATTTTTATCAACTAAAACTTGAATCTTTCCTGTATTATCTAATAAATCTAAAAATGAAAGCTTCCCGAATGATCTGTTTTGTAAAATTCTTCCCTTAATTAAAACATCTACTCCCGTATGTTCTCCTGACTCTATCTCCCTATGCTTAAGAATAATATCCTCTATATCCACAGCCCCTTCAAAGCTTGTTGGAAAAGACTTGTTAGTTAATTCATTAAAAAAACTTATCTTTTGTTTTCTTAATTCGAAAATTTCTTTTTCTGATTTTGAAAAATTACTCACGTATATAGCTTAATTATTTAATTTATATATTTCTTCAAGTCCATCTAATGTTAAATCTTCTTGATATTTAGATTTAATATTTAGAAGTGGATGAAGTATTTTACCCAGACCACCTGTAACAAATATTTTTGGCTTCAGCCCTGATTCAAGGATTATTTTCTCTATCATAGAATCAATCATTGAACTATGACCCAATATCAGTCCACTTTGTATTGCCTCATAAGTATTTTTTCCAACAACTTTTCTAGGTGTTTCAAGCTCAACTGACTTCAAAGAAGACGTTTTTGAAGTGAGAGCATTTAAACTAATTTTTATACCCGGTGCAATTGCACCTCCTAAATATTCTTTTTTTTCATTAACTAAGTCAAAAGTTGTTGCAGTTCCTAAGTCAATAACAATAACGGCTGATTCAGATTTTATATATCCACCTATAGAATTAGCAATCCTGTCTGGACCAAGCTCTTTCGGATTATCTATATTAACTTTTAATCCTGTTTTTACTCCAGGACCAACAACTATTGCTTCTTTTGAAATAAACTTGCTTGTTGCCGTCGCAACACTATTAGTTATTTGAGGAACAACAGAACAAATTATTGCTCCGTCAATTAAGTTTTCTTTAATCGGGTCTAAATCAATTATTGTCTTAAACATCATTAGTAATTCATCAGATGTTATAGTTTTCCTAGTAGTAAATCTATACCCTTCCCAGTTTTTCGAATTACCAAGACCTACAGTTGTCTCACTATTCCCAACATCAATAGCAATAATTTTTTTCATTTACCCTCCAACTTAAAGTCGATATTGTCAATCAATCTTAGATTTTCAATATAAGCTGCAATTAAAATAATAAACTCTTCTGTATTTTCTGCTGGCTTTGAAAATGTTGCTAAGTCTAATATCTCTAAATAATCAATATCAATTTCTTCATCTAAATAATTAGAACTAAAATTTTCTAAAAAATTAGTTTTACCTGTAGAATAAAAATCTTTCTTTGTTGATTTAAGAACCTTATAAAGTAAAGCTGCTTTGTCTTTGCCTCTGTTTGTTAATAATGAGTTTCGGCTGCTTAAAGCTAACCCTGAACTTTCTCTTATAGTTGGACTTGCAATTATTTCTATTTCATATTTTTTATTTACTACCATTTCGTTTATTAAAAATAACTGCTGCGCATCTTTTTTGCCAAAAATTGCAATTTTTGGCCTAATTAATTCAAAAAATCTATTTACTACCGTTAGAACGCCGTCAAAATGTCCAGGTCTTGAACTTCCCTCAAATTGTTTTCCTAGTTCTCCAGAAGATACTTTTTCAAAATTATTTTTAGGATAAACATAGTCATTTTCGGGAATAAATAAATAATCAACATTAAAATTTTCTAAAACCTTGATATCTTCTTCGATTGGTTTTGGATAATTATTAAAATCTTCTTTATCATTAAATTGCATTTCATTAACAAAGATAGAAACTATCACTGGAAGGGAGGACTGTTTACCTTCCTTAATTAATGAAACATGTCCTTTATGTAACGCTCCCATGGTGGGAATAAAGCAAATATCTTTAGCTAATATATTCTTATTTATTTCTTTGATAATTTCCATATTTATCGTGCCCTAAAATTTGGTGCCCGTAATTACTTGTAATTTATATTAGCTAATTTTACTAATTTTTGATCACTTAAATTATATTCTGACAGATTTATATCTTGAAATAATTCCGAGAGAGGCTCTACTACAAACCTTCGGTTCATCCAATCATAATGAGGGATTATTAATTCTTCGTCTTTTATTTCAATGTTGTTAAAAAATATAATATCTATATCTATTAACCTAGGTCCATATCTAAATGTTTTCTTTCGGCCCATTAATTTTTCAATTTTTTTAATATCTATTAAAAGATCGTTGGGGGTGTTTTTGTAGTCAATTTCAATGATTAAATTAAAAAAGTTGCCTTGATCTTCATAAATTCTTGGAGCTGAATCATAAATTGAAGATATTTTTTTTATTTCACATATTTTAGATAATTGTTTTAAAGAACTTTCAATGTTTTTTAGTCGATCGCCAACATTAGAGCCTATAGATAAAATTATTCTGTTAAAATTCTTCACTTGCTGTAACACTAATGTCTTCTGTTTTTTGGTTTAAGATTGTATTCGGTTTATGAACTGTAACCAAGATTTCTTGAAGTTTTGGATTCTTTAGTACATCTACAATTTTTAAGGCAAGGGTTTCAATTAAATTAAATGATTCTTCTTTAACTAACTCAATAACTGACTCCACTATTTTTTCATAATTAATTGTCTCTTCTAATAGATCCTCTTCTATGTTATCTCTAGCTCTACTTGTGTCTCTAAGTATTGCCTTTACATCAATTAAAAAGAGTTGTTCTTCTTTTTTTTCATCAGCGTAAACCCCGTGCTTTCCATATGCTTTAATCCCTTTAACTTCTATTGTTAAAGGCATTTTTATATACTAGGGATAAAAGATATTGCTTTAGGAGAAAGTGGTTTTGCTAAAATTCTTTCTAGAATTGTTCTAGCTAAAATTGGATCGTCAAGTATTTTTGAATAAATTAAGTAGCCAGCAAGAATCCCTGGTACTTCTTCATCTAAATATTCTCTGTGTATTAAAAGCTTTATGTCTTTATCAGAAAGCGCTTCCTTAATAGCTTCAAAAATAAGTTTGATAGATTCATACGGTGCATTCTCAGAAAGAGGAAAATGATAGGTTCTAAATCCAACTTCTTGATAATTTTTTAAATTAAAGTCAGAATCTAATAATGAAAAAATTGAGTTAATGCCTTGACTTTTCAACCACTGAATTTCTTCTTCTCTTCTAATTTTCCTAGAAGTTAAACCACCTCCACCAATACATTCAGATACAGCAAGCTTTCCTTCTATTACCCAATAAAAATCGTTTGGTTTCAAACCTGCCATTTACTTCCTCATAAATTACTAATTATAAGCTTACACTCAAATTTCATTTATCTATATGTAATCGCACCAATGAAACACCTGAGTTATAACAATGATCCAAAAGAGCTTCCTTACTTAATGAAATCAAATCTAGAAAACGTTTATTTGAGTAGCCAACAACAATTGGTAATTCTCCAGCTAAATGTTCTATTTTTAATAATAACCTAGCTGAATCCTCGATGTTTTTGCCAAAACCTAGACCAGGATCAATAGCAATTTGTGATTCATGTATACCCAAATTAATTAATTTATAAACTTGTTTGTTTAATTGAAGATTAACTTCCTTAACTACATCTTTATATTCCATCTTTTCATGTAGATTCTTAGAAGAAGGGTGCCTGTGTACAATAATTAATCCGCATTTGGACTGAATAGCCTTGCTTATTATTTTTTCATTATAAAATCCGCTAACATCATTAATAACAGAAAAGCCGGCATCTAGCGCTTTGGTTATTACCTCTAAATTGGTCGAATCAATAGAAAATTTAAAATTTTTTTCCATATTTTTAAGAAAAAATTCAAATCTTTTAAGTTCCTCCTCCTTTTTTAAAATCTCAAAATTTGGTTTAGTGGAAATACAACCAATATCCAGAAACTCAATATTCATTTCTTTAGCTAATGAGAATCTATCGTTAAGAATTTTAGTTGAATCTAGAACTCCATCCCCAAAAAAAGAGTCTGGAGTTACGTTTACAATCCCTAAAATTGGTTTTTCTAATGTTGATAAAAAACTTTTCCAAGAAAACACTCTAGTTGAAATTTAATATTGCTTCTGAACGCAAAGAGTAGTCTAATTCATATAAGCCTGTTGAATAAGTAGAAACTATATCAGAGTTTGAATTTTTAGGATTCATTATATCTGAACACAAATGCTTTGCATTTATTCGGACAAACACACCTTCGCACTCAAGTAAATCATTTATGGTGTTAGCTATTATCTCTGTTAATTTTTCTTGAAGTGTTAATTGACTGGAAAGATTCTCAACCAAGTCAGTAAATTTTGAGACGCCTGCAATTTTACTTGATGGAAATATTGCAACATCAACAAAACCAAAAAATGGTAATAAGTGGTGCTCACATAAGCTGATAAACGGTATCTGTTTAATATAAACTGGTTGATTATGTTCTACGTTATCTAATTCGCTAAATATAAATTCCCTATCTAAATTATTCTTTTGTAATTTCGATTGAATTTGTTCAAGAAACCTTTCTGAGATAATCATTGATTCTTCAATAGTTTTATTTGTATTATTAGAAAGAAAATCGGCTAATGCTAACTTTGCTTGTGTATTTTCTTTTGTATTCTTTCTCATGCTATTTTTAAAGAGGCTCCTGTTCCTTTAATCTTAACTTTTTTTATAGAGTTAAATATCTTTGCAATTTCATCTTTGTCAATAGTCTCTTTTTCAATTAATATCTTGACCATCATCTCCATTTGTTTTTTGAATTTTTTCAATATTTTTGCAGCAATTAGATGGGCGTCAGTTAAAAGATTCTTAACCTCGTCGTCAATAGACGAAGCTACCTCGTCCGAAAAGTCTTGTTGTCTACCGTAATCCCTGCCAAGAAAAACCTCATTAGATCCCTTCCCATATAGCATTGGACCAAGCTTGTCGCTCATTCCAAACTCCATAACCATTTTTCTAGCTATTTCTGTTGCTTTTTCTATATCATTAGACGCGCCTGTTGTTGGATCAGCAAATATAATTTCTTCAGCAACCCTTCCTCCCATTAACATTGCCAATCTATCTTTTAACTGTGCTTTTGATGTCAAATACTGCTCACCTTCTGGAAGTGCCTGTGTGTATCCAAGCGCCTTTCCTCTTGGTATTATTGTGACTTTATGAATAGGGTCTGCATTTGGAAGAGCCCAGCCTACTAGTGCATGTCCTGTTTCATGGTAAGCAATAATCAACTTCTCCTCATCGCTCATTATCTGACTTTTCTTTTCTGGTCCAGCTAAAACTCTGTCTATTGAATTTTCTATATCATCAATAGAAATTGTCTTTCTATCTTTTCTTGCTGCCATTAAAGCTGCTTCATTTAATAAGTTGGCTAGGTCAGCACCAGTGAATCCTGGTGTTTGTTTAGCAATAGTTTTAAGGTTTACATTTTTTCTAAAAGGCTTGTCTTTTGCATGTACTTCTAATATTTTAGTTCTACCGCCTAAATCTGGTCTGTCTACTATAACTTGCCGGTCAAATCTTCCTGGTCTCAATAGCGCTGGATCTAACACATCGGGCCTGTTTGTGGCTGCCATTAATATCACTCCCTGATTTGATTCAAACCCATCCATCTCCACAAGAAGTTGGTTTAAAGTTTGCTCTCTTTCATCATGACCCCCTCCTAATCCAGCTCCTCGCATCCTTCCTACTGCGTCAATTTCATCAATAAAAATTATCGAAGGAGAAGATTCTTTGGCTTTCTTAAATAAATCTCTAACTCTACTGGCTCCAACCCCCACAAACATCTCTACGAAGTCTGAACCAGAAATGCTATAAAAAGGTACATCTGACTCACCAGCAACAGCTCTTGCAAGTAAAGTTTTGCCTGTACCTGGTGGTCCCACTAATAGAACTCCTTTAGGTATCTTTGCACCAAGATTATTAAATTTTTCTGGAGATTTAAGAAACTCTTTAATTTCTTCTAGCTCTTCTTTTGCTTCTTCTGCTCCAGCAACATCTTTAAAGGTAACTTTAGGTAACTTTTCATCTACTTCTTTTGCCTTAGATTTACCAAATTGCATAACTTGATTTCCATTAGATCTAACTTGTGAAAACATAAAAAACATAAAACCTGCAATAAACAACCAGGGCAAGAATGCTATAAGATACTCCTGAAAACCTGCCGGTTCAGTGTCCGTAGTCAAAACTATATTCTGGTCAACTAATATTTGAAAAATTTCTCCTTCAAATCCTTCTGGGTATTCCGTTTGAAATACCTTGTCATCATTAATTATTTTAAAATGAACAGTGTTTGATTGTTCTTTTATAATGGCCTCAACCACATTCCCATTGTTAATTAATTCCTTAAACTCAGAAAAAGTTGATACGGTTGGTGAATTTATATTTTGATTGTATTGCTGGACACCAAAAAATATTAATAAACCTAAAGCAATATATATTAAAAAAGGCTTCGTTTTCTTTTTTTCTTTATCTTCCATTATGTTTTAATTTAATATATTGAGGTTTAAAAGCAACCAAGAAAAGCTAAGATAATTCTGCTAAATAGGGTAGCTCTCTATATTTACCCATATAGTCTAAGCCGTAACCAACTACAAATTCTGAACCTATTTCAAAACCTTTATATTTTATTTCTACTGGTATTTTTTTGTCAATTAGTTTTACAAACATACACATAATTTCAATACTCTCTGGATTTCGAGATTCTAAGATGTCTATTAGAGATGAAAGGGTAAGACCCGTGTCGAATATATCTTCGACAATAAGAATATTCTTGCCACTAATGTCAATATCTAAATCTTTTTCAATCTTTATTTGCCCTGTTGATTCAGAGCCTTCATAAGAGGAGATGCTCATAAACTCAAAAGAAACATCAATTTTTAAATTTTTTGCCAAATCACTAATTGCAATAAACGCTCCTTTTAATACTCCCAATATGATTAAATTTTTTCCTCGATAATCATTATTAATTTCATTAGCTAAATTAATAATTCTTTCTTGTATTTCTTCTTCACTTATTATTTTTTTAGTAATCTTCAATTGAGCTCTTTTCTATTGAAGCAGTTATTATATTTGATTTTCCAGATTTTTCATACTCAATAAGTGAATCTGACTTTCGTATACCTGGTACCCAGTAGATTTCATCTTTATAGGAAACTACAGGCCAAACTTCTTTTAATATATTTTTAATACCATAATTTCTTAAAATCTCAGATACTTTAACACTTTTTCCATCGACTTTTATTTTGTCACCACTCTCAATCGGAGCAACTTTTATAAATTCTTCACTAGGAAAGGAAGCTGACCAGTTGTTACTATATTTTATTTTCTCTACTGAAGAAAATTTAAAAAGTCCTAAAGGATGTTCTTTACTTTCATATTGTTCTAACCAAATTTTTTTATTAATAAAAATTAACAAAGAATTCGAAACACCGCAACTCCAGTTATTATCAAAATCAATTTTTAAACCATCTTTAACCACTGTTAATATTTTTTCAATATCTTTTTTCTGTAAGCTTGGAACTCCTAATGTTTTAGAAAGTAATGAAAGATACATATTGCTTTTAATATTTTTTTCTTTAATTAGAGCTACAGGTATTTCTACATATCCTTTTGCAGTTTTTACATACTTAAAATCTAAATCTGCTGATTCAAAAATTGATTCAATTTCAATTATTAAATTACTAATTTTTTCTTCAATATTTCCTGCAAACTTTTCGTCTACTTTTGGAATTAATTCATTTCTAATCCAATTTCTGATAATTTTATTGTCAAAGTTAGTTTCATCATCTATATATTGAATATTGTTTTCTTTTGCATAGTCAATGAGATCATTTTTCGAAATTCCCAATAATGGTCTTTTCACTTTTCCTGTCATTTTGGGTATTGATTTTAATCCGCGAACTCTTGTTCCTCTAAGTAGGTTAATAAAAAATGTTTCAACTTTATCTGAAAGAGTATGTCCCATCAAAAGTATCTCGTCTTCTTCAAGTTCTTTATATAAAATTTCATATCTTGCCTCCCTCATTTTTGTTTCAGATGAGTTTTCTTTGAGGTTTGAATCTAAATTTTTATGACTTATTTTTAAATTATTAGCAATTTTATTAGCTATTTCTTCTAATTCTTTTGAATTTTTTTGATTGTGCCTTACAAAAACAGATCGTAAATTATGGTGTTGTTTAGCAACAACATTAGCTAAAACTGCACTATCTACACCTCCGCTTAAAGCTACAACATAATTCTTTGATGCATCAAGATTGTTTGTAATATCTTTATCAATTTTATTTGTCATTTATAAACAGGATAGTTTTATTTTTCTATGACCTTATACCTTTTTCTTGTGACTTGTCGAAAATATTGAACAACATTTCCAATTATTACTAATAAGGCTATCGCTACAGAAGTTGGAATAAGAAACCTATATGTCCAAGCTGAATCCTCTTCGACTTCAACTTCTTCCTCAATTACTATTGCCGGAATTGGATCATCCTCGTAAAAAATTCCCTCTAATCCTTTAAAGGTAGCTGGAGCAGAATAAGCATTATTACTTAGTGTAATAATGCTTAAAAAAGTTATACCAGCAAGAAATCTCTTCACATTTAAAGAGTACTAAAAGAATAAAAAAATATGACTCTATTTTAATTTATTTTTTAAAAATTAAAGGTAGGAGGAGATTGGTTCAAAGAATATATCAGGCTCTAGTAAAAATGCGTCGTGTCCCTTGTCTGAATGAAGTAAAAAATAATTAACACAAACATCGTTTAACTCAAGAATATCGATTAATTCTATCTGCTCTTCAGGATAGAAACAAACATCAGAATCAACGCTTAAAACCAATACTTCTTTTCCATTAAGTTTTTTTATATCTTTTTCATCTATTTTAAAATTCTGCCACGCATTGATAATCGTTCGGTAAGACTCGGTGTTGAATCTTTCAATAAACTTTTCACCTTGGTGCATCATATAAGACTCTTGAGGAGTTTTGAGAAAATATCCCATTTCATTATCCATATATTTTGATTCAGCTTTTGCTCTTTTTGCAAGAAGGTCTAAAGAAATATATGTCTTATGAGCCACCATTCTTGCTAAAGATAAATATTCCTCTTGACGACTATTAGAGTCTTTAGCTAAATCCAATATATATGCTTGTTCTAGGTTATGTAATAACTGGATAGTTGATACTTTATGACTACTAGATATTGAGATTATTTTATCCACATATTCTGGATAGTTTATTGCAAATTCTAGTGCCATCAGGCCGCCAATTGAAGCTCCTGCTACAGCATGTAAAGATTTTACACCCAACATATCACAAACTAACTTTTGACTATTTTCAATATCCTTAAATGTAATTTGAGGAAAGCTATCACCATAAATATTATTTGTAATCTTATCTATTGAGTTTGGACCAGTTGAGCCATAACAACCACCAAGGTAGTTGACACAGATAACAAAATATTTATCTGTGTCAAACATCTTTCCTGACCCTACAAACTCATCCCACCAACCAATTTCTAGCTCCTCGTTCCAAGGAAGGTTTTTATCATCAAATCTTTCATATTTGCCAGATAATAAATGGCTTCCTGTTAATGCATGAAAAACTAGTATTGCATTGTCCTTAGAATCTGATAGCTTTCCATAAGTTGTATACGCCAGCTCTACGCCTTCAAGAACGTCTCCGCATACAAGTTCTAATTTTGGTACTAAATAATTTTGTATATTTTTATTTTGTACTGTCAAGAGCTTGCGAAAGGTCGTCGACAATATCTTCGATGTCCTCTATTCCTATTGACAATCTAACTAATTCAGGGGGTGATCCTGCAGCAACTAATGCCTCGTCATCAAGTTGCGAATGAGTAGTGGTTGCAGGATGAATAGCTAGAGATCTAGTATCACCAACGTTTGCAACATGTCTAAACATCTTAAGATTATCAATAAACTTTTGTCCAGCATCTTTGCCACCTTTAATGCCGAAAACAACCATTGTTCCTCCTGTACCTTTCAGGTATTTTTCTGAAAGTTCATAAGCCGGATCATCTTTAAGACCAGGAAAGCGGACCCATTCAACTAAGTCATGATCTGAAAGATATTCAGCAGCTTTTTTTGCATTTTGACAATGTCTTTCCATCCTTAATCCTAAAGTCTCTAACCCACTCATTACCTCGAATGCAGTTTCTGGTGACATATTTGCACCAAGATTTCTTAAAGGAACTGTTCTTAATCTAAGAGAATAAGCAACACCACTCAAATCTCCTAAATCATGTCCCCAACGCATGCCTCCGTAGCTAGTATCCGGCGTATCGTAAAGAGGGAAATTACCATTCCCCCATTCAAAGCCACCTTTTTCAATAACTGCTCCCGCAATTACTCTCCCATGTCCTGACATCCATTTTGTTAATGAGTGAACAACTATATCGGCTCCAAAATCAAGAGACTTTTGAAGAGCAGGTGTTGTAAACGTTGCATCAACGATTAAAGGTATTCCCTTTGAATGTGCAACTTTAGATAGACCTTCTATATCTGCAACAACTAACCCTGGATTTGTAATTGTCTCAACATATATTGCTTTTGTATTTTTATCTATACTTTTTTCAACTAAATCAAGGTCTGTTGTGTCAACTTTTTTAGATGTTATTCCAAATTCTGGAAGTATGTTAGTAAACATTGTAAAGGTTCCACCATAAAGCTGTGTATCCGTTATAAAGTTATCGCCTTGACTCATTATATTTATCAAAGAATACATCACGGAAGATGTTCCAGAAGACAAGGCAACACACATTGCACCATCCTCTAATTCCGTCAATCTATTTTCAAGAGATCCAACTGTTGGGTTTGTTAATCTTGAATATATATTGCCAAATTCTTGAAGCGCAAAAAGACTTGCAGCATGTTCCGTATTATTAAATTGGTATGCAGTTGTTTTGTATATTGGAGGTGTGATAGATCCTTGACTATCAGCACTCGAATCATAACCTGCATGTATTAGTTTTGAATTAAATTTCATATTTTCTCCTTTTTCTGGAGAAGATTTTGACTATTTAGTTGCATTTCTGCCACATCTTCAAGCACCTTGGATAGTCTTCCAGGTTGCTGAGGTCTTAACCTTCTCTATATGCTTACTTAAATTATATCAAATCTTTAAATAGATTCTATAAATTTTCTATTTTTTCCCAATTTCTATCGTTATGGCCAAAATGTGAAAATAAGGTATCTTCTTTATAGTTAACTTCAAGAAGATTAAGCCTTTCAATTATTGATCCAGGCTTCATATCAAACTTGCTTATAAAATCAACTAATACTTTGTTTTCTGATTTTTCACTGCCAAAAGTTTCAACTGTTAGTTCGTATGGTTCAGCTTTACCAATTGCATACGAGACCCTGACTAGGCATTCATCTGCTAAGCCATGAGAAACTACATTCTTTGCTAAATGTCTCGCTGCATAGGCTGCAGATCTGTCTACTTTACTTGGGTCTTTGCCTGAAAATGCACCTCCTCCAACTGGAACAGATGGACCATAAGCATCAACCACAATCTTCCTCCCAGTAAGACCAGTATCTCCTGCTGGACCTCCTTTAACGAATGATCCGGAAGGATTTAAATCAAGAGTATATTCCTCTTTTACGTAATCTCCCGCAAGTTCAAATACTCTAGAATGCAAATCGTCAATATCAATTTCCTTTTGATGCTGGGTGGATACAACAACTTTAGTTTTGTCCCCGCCTGTCGTAACCTGTACTTTTGAATCTAGATCTAACATCTCATCAGAATGTTGCATCTCCCACAAAGCCTGTTGGATGTTACGCGATTTATCAAAAGTTGGAGGCATAAGAGATTCTGTTTCGTTTATAGCATAACCTACCATAATGCCTTGATCACCAGCACCTTGGTCTTGATCGTCCTCAACAGCTGCTCTTATTTCTTCAGATTGAGGAGTGAGTTCATTCTGGATAGTTAGATTATCTAAATCAAAATCTTGAAAACTTGTTTTTATTGTTTTTTCTAGAGCTTCTTTTACAATGCTCACAACAGCTTCGTCTGTGATATTAGCAATCTCACTAATTTCACCACCTACTACAACGAGTCCCCCTTTTTCAGTCCCTGTTAAGAAAGTTTCTACAGCTACTCTAGATTGTTTATTATTTTCTAAAGCCTTGGTCAAGACATAATCTGAAATTAAATCTGCAATCTTATCAGGATGACCTGGTGAAACTGTTTCTGCTGTTACATATTTACTCAAAATAGTTCTCCTTTTTATATGTTCTTGATGGAGAAAAGCTATTTTTTGTTATAAACCACATATCAAAGCACCTTAGTTAGCTTTCTAGGTTGCTGAGGTTTTACCTCTCTCCATGCTTTTTCTATGTTAGTGCTAAGAAAATCTTTTTCAATTTCTTCTCCTTAAAACTTTAATTGTTGGAATAGCTACTCTTTTATTATGTTTTATGAAGTAAAAAAGATACTTAGCTTACTTTTGTCTGTTGCTTTTTCATCAATTGGTTTCATTGCTGCAATCACCGTTGCTGCATTATCAGTTAGAGAAGTATCTACAAATCCTTACTTGGTTGGATTCCCTAATGCATTAGGTGTTGGAGGAGCATTTGTTGGAACTCAGATATTTGATTTCTTTTCAAAAAAATATTCTAGACTTACTGCTCTTGGAAATACGTTTTTTGTAGGAGGATTAGGTGGGGTAATACTAATAACTAGCCTTCTAACAGATTCTTTTTTTCTTTTATTAATAGGGTCTTTTACTTTAGGAATTGGTCAATCAGCTACACTTCAAACGCGTTATGCTGCTTCGTTTGTAGCTAGTGAAAATTATAAAGCTACTGCATTGTCTTTGGCAGTCTGGTTTTCTGTATTTGGTTCAATATTTGGACCTAGTCTTGTTGGTGAATACTCAGAATTATTTCAAAAAACTTTTAATTCTGAACTCATTGTTGGCTACTTTATAGCAACAACAGGCATGACCCTTGCGGGTCTTTCTATTTACTTTCTTTCAGGGAAAGAAAGTAAATTAAAAGAACCTGCAAATGTTGAACAATCAAATGAACAAGTTTCTTTGGATAGCAATGCAAAATTACTAACAAAAATTTTAGTGCTCAACCATTTTGTAATGGTTGTGATTATGTCTGCAACGCCTCTACATATTCAAGACATAGGTGAGACTATAAAGCTTGTGGGAACAATTATTAGCTACCACACTCTAGGAATGTTTTTATTTTCACCAATCTTAGGAAATCTTGTAGATAAATATGGAACAAAATTATTTGCTACTATTGGAAGTTTTATACTTTGTTTAAGTTGCATACTTTCATTGTTCAATACAAACATTTTATTTCTAAAAATTGGATTGTACCTTTTAGGCCTAGGGTGGAATTTTACGTTCATTGCAATTAGTGCTGCCATTTCAAAATATTCAATAAAAAATTCAATAAATTTAAATATAAAGAGCGACTCTATGGTTTTTGCTGCAAGTTCAATTGCTCACTTAAGTCTTGGAATTACATATATATTTCTTGGATATACAGGGCTTGTAATTTTTGCTTTATTGCTTTCAATATATTTAATATTTAATATAAAAAGATTTTCAAAACTAACTTTCATCTAGTTAAACTTCTATAGCTAGTAAGTCTTCACCAATTACAATATCACCTTTGTAAACTTCTCCGACTTCAGTTTTTAATTTTTCTTCATCAAACACAGGAGGTACAAAATGCGTAAGAATTAATTTTTCTACCAATGCTTCTTTTGCTACTTCTCCAACTTCTTTTGGCAAAGTATGATAATCAGCTACATGCTCTATTGTTTCTTTTGTCATTCTCTTTTCATCAAAATCTAAACCAAGAAAGACTTCATGTACTAAAGCATTTGCTTTAAAAGATTGTTTTATTAAGTTACTACTTTTTCGTGTGTCTCCTGAAATAACAATCTTTTTATCATTACCTTCTTCTTTGAATTCTATTTTATAACCATAGGCTGGCTCTACTGGTTTATGATCTACTTCAAATGGTGATATTTGAGCTATATTGTCTTGATATATATATTCCGTCCCTATTTCATCGACTTCATATAGTAAACCATTCTCATTTGGCCTAGCTTCCCATTTTTTTCTACCTTCAAGTTCTGCCTCAAAAGCTTTAAGATGAAATTCAAAAAAATCTTTTACACCCAAAGGACCAACTATTTTAAAAGGTTTCTCTCTTCCTTGATGCCACCCAGAAATATAGAGCTGATAAATATCAACGATATGGTCGGAATGTAAGTGTGTTATAAATAAAGCTTCTATTTCTGAAGATTTTAAACCTGACTCATTAAGTCTTTGTGTGACCCCTGAGCCTGCATCGAATAAGTAGTTCTTGTTTCCAACTTGAACAAGTGTGCTTGGTCCAAATCTTAAATGGCTTGGACTTGGACACCCAGTACCTAAAAGTTTTATAATGCTCATAATTTGCTTGACACTATAGCAAGATTATTCAATACTATATTTGGTCTCATCCCTTTATCTAGATCATCTATAGATTCTTGTAATAATTCACAATATCTAAATTCTTTTTTACCAAATTCTTTAACAAGCAATAAGTTTCTTGTTAAGTATTCAAGTGAAGCAACTATGAACTTGGTAATATTCAACTGACTAGAATCAGCCTTCTCTTTTTTATAATCATCAATTATTTTTATAAATTGTTGAATCTTGAAAACCTTATCAGTCGAGTTATTTTCTATAATCTTTAAAGACTCTAAAATTTTAATTAAATCTTTAGGTATAGAGCTAAAATCTTCATCTTCTCTTTTGCTTGATTCCATAAATTTTATAAAATCTTCTTCTTCGAAATTAAATTTCGTTTCAATTTCTGAATCTATAAATATTGTTCTACATCGACTTTTTATTGTAGAAAGGAGTCCTAATAAGGAATCATGTCTTGCATGAGACCAAAATTTTCCACTTGAAGTCAAAATGAAAATGCTTGACTCTGAAGGCTCCTCTAATGTTTTCAGTAATGCATTCGATGCTTCTTCTGTCAGGGATTTTACTGGTGGAAATATAACAATTTTATATTTACCTTCAACTGGAACCAAGCCATCATTTTCAATAATATTTCTAATATCATCAACACCTAAAGTATTTAAATTTTCAGAGGAAACAATTTTTATATCTGGATGTTCTCTCTCTTCTTCTGCGTCAAATAAAATCTTCGAACCGAATTTCTTTGCTTGGCTTAATAGATGACTAGATGTATTTCCCAATAGTAAATAGGCATGAAAAGGAGAACTTACTTCTTGTAATAATTTTTTATTAAGTTTTTCCAATGCTTAACCACTCACATATAATATCTAGATTCTTTGAAAATTCTTTTTCTGCATCAATTACTAAAAACTTATCGGGATGCTTAACGGATAAATCTAAATATCCCTGTCTGGCTCTTTCAAAAAATTTTATTTCTGAACTACCAATTCTGTCGCTAATCTTTTGTCTTTCAAGAGAAATTTTTGGATCTATATCTAATAAAACGACCTTCTCGGGCCAAAAACCATCTAATGCTATGTCATTAAGTTGATAGATTTTATCAACACCAAGCTCTCTTCCTGCTCCTTGGTAAGCGATTGAAGAATAAGCGCTTCTATCACTAATTACAATTGAGCCTGAATCAATTTCTGGTATTACAACTTCTTTAATAAGCTCTGCTCTGTTTGCACAAAATAAAAAAGCCTCGCTCATATCAGGCACTTTATATTCATGACTTAATAAAAGCTCCCTAATCCCTTCTCCTAATTCAGTTCCACCAGGTTCACGTACAACTTTATATTTTTTACTTTGATTATCTAAAATTTCGCAAAGACCTTCAATAAAGCTAGTTTTTCCAGACCCGTCAATGCCTTCGAAAGCTAAGTAGTTACAATTCATTCTCATTCATCCTCTGTTGATCTAAAGTCTAATTTTATATTATTAAAGTTTGAATTCTCAATTCCAAAATCATTTATTATTTTCTTATATCCTGTTAAGAAACCTATACAGCCTGAAATAAAAATTAGGATAGCACTCCCTTGTAAGACTATCTCAACACCTGTTAGTGCAAAATACTTATCTAGAAAATTTGCAAGCAATCCTGTTGTTAAAAATGAAAGCAATAAAGCAACTCTTCCTATTGAATAAAAATTACCAAAAACCCTTCCCCTAAGTTCGGGTTTTGTTGAGGCTTGTAGAAAACTAATTGTAAGTAGGTAAACGCCACCTGTTCCAATTCCTGAAACGAAAATTGATAATAAAATATTAATAAACTCAACAGACTTAAAAGCAGTAAAAAGTGAGAGGCCTGTCAGAATCATACTAAGTCCAATTAAAAAACTTACTCTTGAAAATGAACTTACAAAATAACTCAATGTAATCATACTAAATAGAATGCCAGAGCCAAAAGCTGCAATCATAAAACCGAAAGAGCTCTCTGTAAACCCTAGATTCACAGTCAAAAAAGTATGACCTAAAATAAATAATGCACCTGCAGCAAAAAGGCTTAATGAAATTGATATCGTGATGTTTCTAATTGAAGTGGTTTTGAAAAAGTAATTTAAACCTTCCTTAAATTCTATATAACTAAATCTCTCACCTTCTCCAGAAAAGTTGCTTTGATCAGATTTGAGGTAAAAAAGTATATATGAAGAAAGTAAAAATGTTAGTGCATCAAAAATAAATATAATGGAGCCACTCCAGCCATTGCCATAATTTAATATAATTTGTGGAACTTTAAAGTCACTTACAACTGCAAACAATATTGAAGCGATTGGTAGGGTTGCATAAGTTCCTATAGCAAAAAGTGAATTAGCTTTAACAAGGTTTTCTTTTTCTACAACTTCTGGAACAACTGCCTCTCTTGAGGGTTGGCGAATTAATGAAAATATCTCTGAAATAAAATTAATAATAAATAGAAATACTAAATTATCTGCAAAGAATAAGAAAAAGACAATAAACATTCTTGCAAGATCGCAACAAATCATAATATTTTTTTTATTAAATTTATCGGCAATCAAGCCTGCAACGGAAGATAAAAAAGCTGGAATAATTCTTGCAACCAGGGGGACGACAGCAGTTATCTCGGAATTTCCTCCGGTTGTTCCTATTTGGCTTGCTAGTGCGACTGATGCAAACAATGTTGCCCAATCTCCAAAGCTTGAAAGCGATCCCGACCACCACAAAATGGAGAACTGAGACCTTGAAAAAATTTTTACTGAATTCATACTTCTTTACTCATCATAAATCGAATTTAAATTACTTTTTTTTTAAAAGCTGTACTTATTTAATAAATGATGTTATCAATAAGGACATGCCAAAACCTTTAGTAATTGTAGAGTCTCCTACGAAAGTAAAAACTATTTCAAAAATACTTGGATCGGAATATATAGTTAAATCAAGCGTTGGACATATAAGAGATTTACCTCGAAACACAAAATCTATTCCGGCTGAATATACAAAAGAAGAAATACTCTGGGGAGCTGTAAAGCCTAGTGAATTCGAAAATATTTATGTTATACCTGAAGACAGAAAAAAAGTAGTTAAAGAACTAAGAGAGCTAGCAGATAAAGCTCCTGATGTTTATCTAGCAACTGATGATGACAGAGAAGGAGAGGCTATCGCATATCACTTAAAAGAAGCTCTTGAACTTAAAAAAGAACCTAAGAGAATAAAATTTAATGAAATTACTGAACCCGCCGTATTGAATGCAATCGAAAATCCTGAAGTCATAGATATAGGAAAATTTAAATCCTACGAAGCAAGAAGAACTCTCGACCGAATGATTGGATATGAAATATCACCAAAATTAAGAGACCTTGGTGGTGCTTTTATATCAACCGGAAGAGTCCAGGGACCTGCTATAAGACTCATTGTTGAGAAGGAAGAAGAAAGATTAAGATTTGTTAGATCAAAGTATTTTGAAATAGAAGCAACGTGTAAAACTTCAGATATTGAATTTGTGGCAAATCTAAAAAGTGTAAAAGGAAATAGAATTGCTTCGTCAAAAGATTTTGATAAAAAAGGTAAAAAAATAAATAAAGATAGAGAATACATTTCTGAAAAAGACTGTAATGAAATATTAAAAATACTTAATAGTGGTTCAGCTAAAACATCTAAGATAAAAGAAACACCAAGAAGTGGTAAGCCACCTAAGCCTCTAAAAACTACAAGCCTTCAATCTTCAGCAAGAAATAATCTAGGATTTCAGCCAAGAAAAACGATGAGCGTGGCTCAAAAGCTTTACCAAGAAGGATTAATAACTTATATGAGAACAGACTCTATCCGACTATCAGAAATCGCAATTAAGGCAGCTAGAAAATATATATCTGAAAATTTTACAAAAGACCACTTACCAAATGAACCAAATTTATATGGAGATAATAAAAATGCACAAGCAGCACATGAAGCTATAAGGCCTTCGGGAGATGTTTTTACTGAACCAAAAGAATTACTTGGAAAATATAAAGAAGATAGTGATGAATATAAACTTTATTCTTTAATTTTTAATGTAACTGTTGCCTCCCAAATGACAGAAGCAAAGGGAATCACAAAAAGCATAGAAATAGAATTGGAAGATGGCACTTTTGGCCCAATTGTTTTAGGAATTTCTGGAACAACATGGGTTTTTGGAGGTTATAGAGATTTAATTAAGGATTTAAGTGAAAAGTCTCAAGAATTACCAGACCTTACTGAAGGTGATTTGATAGATATAATAAATTCGAGCTCGGAAGAAAAATTTACCACGCCTCCAAATAGATACTCTTCTACTTCATTGATTAATAAACTTGAAGAGCTAGGAATAGGCAGGCCATCAACATATGTTTCCATTATTGAAAGTATTACTTCTGTATTTATTAATTCTGAATCTAGTTTAAAACCAAGAATTCTCGCTATTGCAATGATTAATAATTTTATGAAACCTTACTTCGATTTGTACATAGATTATGAATTTTCAAAACTAATGGAAGATGAGCTGGACAAAATACTTGAAAGTAATAATCCAGAAGAAGCAAAAGTAAAGTTCTTAGAAGATTCTTACAGCAAAATAAAAAAGCATATTGAAGGATACGAAAATGCCTAATCCCATAGAGCTAACTTCAATTCCTTTACCTTTTGATTCACCTTATATTATAAAAACAGGAAGAATTCAAGGAAGAGTCCCTTATCCTTACCTTTTAAGGAACGATGATTTTAAGATTGGATTACCTCCTGAAATTACAATTGAAGAAATAACCAAAGAACTTATTGCAGAACTTGAGAAAAAACAGGAGGCAAGTTTGAGTAAAGAACGAATTATATGCAAATGTCCTGAATGTGGTGCGTCAATCTACATTAAGTTAGGACCAAATGGAAGTTTCTATATTCAACATGGCGTCAAAGAAAAAGGAGTAAGACAAGAAAAATGTATTTATAAAAATATGATTGGACCTATTTTTGAGGATGAAGATCCGGATAACCTAACACCAGACGAAGCAATAGAAAGATTTTCTTTATCAGCAAAAAATCCAAGACATATTGTTAGCCAAAATGGTTGGGACTACATGACTGCAGTTGGCCCTTATGGTGGTTATGCAATGAAACAAAGAAACAGGCAAGTTTTTGATATTGAAGAGTCGAAATCTATGAAAAAGAAAGAAATTATAGAATTAATTCAGCAAGAAAAATATCAAAGAATTCTAGAAATATTGGATAATGAAATTAAAAAAATACCTAAAAGCGCTACAAAAGAAAAAATTATAGATTCGATTTTCAAAGATTTTAAAATAGTAGAAAAAACCATAAAGAAAAAATCAAAGGATGAATTAGTAGAGTTATCAAAATTGCTAGATATTGTTCTCTATAGGGGAAGATATCGAATGAAAGCAGAAGATGCAACTAAAGATAACTTAATAAACAAAATTGTTACTGAAAAAAAGAATAAACCTTTGGAAAGTCCAAGGGATGCTTTGACTATAAGCCCTGAAGAAATACTTAGTTTATTTGGAGATAATAAAGAAGAAGAGGAATGAAATCTTATATTAAATTTGATTCAAGTTTATTAATTGAGTTTTCCCAATTGTAATTTTCTTCAACAAACTTTTTACTTGCTTTACCAAACTCTTCAATTTTTTCTGGATTATTAATAAAATATAAAATTGCATCCTTCAAAAGTTTTGGGGAACTAACAACAAATCCTGTTCTGCCAGGGAGAATTGTCTCTACAGAACCCCCAGAAGCTCCAACTATGACTGGTAAACCATAGATTCCTGCTTCAAGATAAACTAAGCCAAGACCTTCAAACTCAATTCCAAAATATTTTGATGTAGAAGGCATTGCAAAAATATCTATTGATTTATAAAAATCAGCATTTTTATCTTCTTCTAAGTCGTCAAAAAAAGTTACTTCAGCAGAAGATACACCAGCTAATTTTTTTAAATAATTTTCTTGCTTACCAAACCCAAGAATATTTAACCTTATTTCATAACCCTCTTCATTTATTTCGTGAACTGCATCAATAAGCCAATTTATTTTTTTTCTTGAAACAAATCTGCTTACTACCCCAACGGTTAATGCACCTTCGACTTTATATTCTCTTTCAAAATCCTCTATATCAGCTCCTGCTCCAATATTTACTACTTCTGTTGAAGTTATATCAATTAATTTTTTACGAGAAAATTCGCTTACAGTGAATACACTGTTCAAATTATTAAGATTTCTTTTTAAGAGTGTTCTTATCATTGGAATATAATTTAAAATATTAAATTCTGCACCATGACATATCATGTACTGGGGAATTTTGATATGACGTGGTTGGTTTGGAAGTTCTAAATTTGTTAATTTATTTACAAACAAAAAATTTGGATTACTAGAACCATGAAGAATTAAGTCTACCTCTCTATCAATAACAATTTGCTGCACCTCTTTAAAGACTTTATTTGGATTAAATATAAACTTATCTTTCGATTTTATTACTTTATCACCATCGGCCCACTTGGGAGCATAAATAATGAGATTTGAATTCAAATTTTCTGATAATTTAGTTAGGTATGTACTTATTCCACCTTTTTTTGGCAACCAATCATTTGTTATCAATAATATATTCATAGACTATTTGAATAATATTATACGTAGAAACTAAAAATGTACTTAATTAAAATGCTGAAGCAAATATTAAGCTAACAATAGTCATTACTTTTATAACTATATTCATTGCGGGACCAGAAGTGTCTTTAAATGGGTCTCCAATTGTATCCCCAATTACAGCAGCTTTATGTTCATCAGAACCCTTACCTGCTCCACCTCCTGCTTCGATGTATTTCTTTGCGTTGTCCCAAGCTCCTCCTGAGTTAGCCATAAATATTGCAAGCAGAAATCCAGTAACTAATGATCCAGCTAGAAATCCACCAAGAGCTTCTTTGTCCCAAAACCCAATTAAAAGGGGTAAAGATATTGCTAAACCTCCAGGAAGTAACATCTCCTTAAGTGCAGCTGTTGTGGCTATATCAACACATTTTGTGTAGTCAGGAACAACTCCTTCTTTTCCTTCTCTTAAGCCGGGAATTTCATTAAATTGTCTTCTAACTTCTTCAATCATTTTAAAAGCGGCTCTGCCAACCGCATTAATTGTCATAGCAGCAAATAGAAATGGAAACATACCACCAAGAAATAGCCCAAGAGTAACTTCCACTTCTGTAATGTCTAATTTTTCAATACCGGCACTTTGTACAAAAGCTGAGAATAAAGCAAGTGCTGTCACAGCTGCTGATCCTATAGCGAATCCTTTTGCAATAGCTGCTGTCGTGTTACCAAGAGAATCTAATTCATCTGTAGCTTCTCTTACTTCTGGGGGTAGATGAGCCATTTCAGCAATACCTCCAGCATTATCAGCAATTGGTCCATATGCATCAACGGCAACAGTTATTCCTAATGTCGAAAGAACCCCAATAGCTGCAATGGCAATTCCATATATACCACCATCAGGACCCAAAGCCCAGTCTCCTGCTGTGTACGCTCCAAATATACCAACCACGACTACAACAACTGAGAAAGCAGCTGATCTCATTCCTTCAGCTATTCCCGAAAGCACTAAAGTTGCTGGACCTGTTTTTGCTTGATCTGCAATATTTTTTACAACTGAATGGTGGTCGGAAGTAAACCATTCTGATATTTGTCCAACCAAAAGTCCCACTCCAAGTCCAATAATTACTGAGAAAAATAGGCCTATAGGGTTTTCAGCATAATCAGAAAACATATAATCACTTAAAAAATATACTCCAACCACGGTTAAAACTGCAGCACTATATGTTCCTCTATGAAGGGCTTGAGCTAGTTTTCCTTCTTTTGGAACAACTAAAAATGATGAAAGGATTGATGCCCCCATACCTATTGTTCCTACAGCTAATGGAAAAAGTAATAATGATGGGAGAACGCTTTGACCTGCAAATACAATTGCAGCATAAGCAAGAGGAGCAACCAAAGATCCTACATAGCTCTCAAAAAGATCGGCTCCCATGCCTGCTACATCTCCAAC
>SGYT01000010.1 GCA_004214055.1 Candidatus Actinomarinales bacterium
GCTGTTTTAACTTTTCCAATTTTCTTATTATCAGTAAGGTATTTATGTATTCTTATTGTGTTTAAATAATTATTGTTTTTTGCTTGTATAAGAGATTTTTGTACATTTTCATATTTATTATCAAAGTTATTTATAAATTCCATACGTTGTTCTTTAATTAGTTTTATATTTTTTTTAAAATCTTCAAATTTCATTACTTATTTTATCCAATATTCCGTTAACAAATTTAGCACCTTTTGATGATGAATGGATATCTGTTATTTTTACCCATTCAGAAATAATGACTTTATTTGGTGTAAGTTTCATAATTAATTCTGATATACCTAATTGTAATGATATTAGTTCGACCTTACCAATTCTTTCGTAACTCCAGTTTTCTGAATATGTATTAATCGAATTTTTAATCCTGTCTATATTTTCTTGAGTATTTAGTATTAATTGTTCAGCCCTCAATGTCTGATTTTTTGATAAAAGATTTGATGGAATATTTATATCATTTAATTCCTTGTTAAACATCTCTTCAAAACAAACAATTCTAAAATCTTTAATCATACTCTAGTAATATATGATGAGTTTTTTGTGTCCACCTTTATAAATTCACCTTCTTCAATAAATAATGGAACTGTAACTTCTAGACCTGTTTCGCAAGTAATTATTTTACTAGTCGACGTAACTGAGTCACCTTTAACAGCTGGTTCAGCCTTTTTTACTTTAAGGTTTACAGTTGTCGGTAAGAGAATGTCAATGGGATTATTTTTATACATCTGAATAGTTATATCTTGATTCTCAGACATTAATAAATATTTATCTTCAATAATATTTTCTCCTAATTTAATTTGATCATATGTTTCTTTATTCATGAATACAAAATCATTACCCTCTCTATATAGAAATTGAAAAGATTGTTTATCAATAAATGCTTGCTCTACATTTTCATCAGCTCTAAAAGTTTTATTTATTAAACCTCCATCATTTAGATTTTTTAATTTAGTTTTTACAAAAGCTTTACCTTTTCCTGGTTTTACATGTTGATAATCAAGAATTAAATATAAAATATTATCAATTACTATAGATTGCCCAGGTCTCATATCGTTCGTAGATACCATTAAGGGATAACACCTTCCTCCTTAGCTTTATTCTTCATATTAATAAAATCTGTATAGTTGTTAGTAAAGGACATCTTCCCACTTTTATCTGTTAAAAGATAATATATAAAGTCACTTTGGGGTGCATTCAAAATAGCAATTATAGATCTTTCACCGAAACCAGATATAGGGGTTGGAGGTAAACCATCATATTTATAAGTATTATATTTTGAATCAACTTGTAAATCTACTAACAATACTTGAGACTTTCTTTTCTGGAGTGCATATAAAACTGTTGCATCAATTTGTAGCAACATATTATCGTATAGTCTATTTCTAATAACAGATGCTACTAAAGGCCTATCTTCATCGAGTTTTGATTCTGCCTCAATTAAACTTGCTATTGTAAATAACTCATTATAATTATCAATCCAAGCTGGCAATTCGTTGTTTGTAAAAATATTAGTTGTAACATTTTCTAATTCTGAGACTAGTGTTTGAAGTATCTCTTCACCATTAGCATCAACATTAATCTCATAGGTATTTGGATAAATTAGACCTTCCCAATGCTCAAGTTTTCTATAATCTCCAAGATAAACAAATTTACTTTCTACAACGCCAGATAGTAATGAGTTTTTTAAAGATTCGACTGGAAAACCTGTTTGTGATGATATAGATTCTAATGTTTCATTAATCCATAAACCTTCTGGAATAGTTATATTATAAGTTTTAAGAGGTGGTCCTTTTAATAAAATAGATGTTAATTCTTCAAATTCAAGATTATTTAGAATTTCATAATCTCCAGCCCTAAGTTTATCTTCCATATTTTCATTTCTTAAATATATCTCATAGGCTAAAGAAGAGCTTATAACGCCTTTGTTATTAAGAATAGAAGTTATCTCTGTTGCAGATGATCCTTGAGGTATGGATATATAAATAATTTTTACATCCTCAATATCATTAGCGTTTACAATATCTAAACTTTTTTCAATAGATAGAGCAGCTGAGCTAGCAAATATATTACCAATATAAAAAATTGATAATGTAAAAATTATATAAATTAAAGATCTATTTTTATAGTAAATATTATTCATACTCATCAAATGTTTCTAATATTTTTACAGCTGATAAATCGTCGTTCCTTTTAGATTTATTTTTACTTAATATTTTAGAAGTAAACCGTTCATCAATTTTAATTATTGGAATATTAAAATTGGTAGATAAGTCACTTTTTATAAATTCATCTACTAATTTGCTCATTCTTGATTCGTTGTTGTTTAAACCTATAGGATTACCAATTATTATTTTTGTTATACTTTCTTCATCTATTGTTTTTTTAAGTTCTTTTAATAAATTAGATTTTGTTTTATCAATTACTTTATGAGCATAAGGCACTGTTAAGTTTTCTTTTTTAATAGCTAAGCCTATATATCTTTCACCAAAATCAATTCCCAGTAAATTACTCAATTTAAATACTGTTAGTAAATTCTTTTGTTACAAATTCAATGCATTTTGATTCATCATACTGAGATGGTCCACCACCGATTGATAAACTTGGATCTTTTGATGCACCGCCACCATATAGTTTTGAAGCTTCTCCTACTATGTTTGAAACATCTATTTTATTTAATGTTTTTTCATTTCTTGATCCTATAAGAACAATTTTTGATTCTATATTTGCTAATAAAAAGACAAAATCTAACTCGTGATCCTTAATTGCTTTAATAGCAATAGTTTTTGCTTCGTTTGAATTATCAACATTTACACTACCTATGTAAATTTTATATTTATTGATTTCTTTGACATCGGATAATATTCTATCTAATTCATTGTTACTTTGAACTCTATTTTGTTTATCAATTTTCTCTTTCATATCTTCATAACTTTCCATGAAGGACTTTAGTTTTTCTGGTACTTGCTCAACACTTGTTTGCAATATATCACTAACAGTGTTGTAGGACTTATAGGCTGTATCCATAAAAGAATATGCTTGGTAACCAGATAACATTTCGACTCTTCTTAAATTTGATCCTATAGAAGATTCGTTAATTAATACAATTAAACCTACTTCATTTGAGTTATGTACATGTGTACCTCCACACAACTCTTTTGAGAACTCTCCTATATTTACAACCCTTACATCATCATCATATTTGTCTCCAAAAAATGCTAACGCACCCTCTTTTTTTGCTTCATCAATGTTCATTACATTTGTTTTAACTTCAATATCTTTATAAATGTGGTCGTTACTCATTTTAAAAATCTCATTAAGTTCATCCTTTTTAACTTTTTGCGTATGGCTAAAATCAAATCTAAACTTACCAGGTGCAACATGTGAACCCGCTTGTGCAACATGATCTCCAAGAATATTTCTTAAAGAGGCATGAACAATGTGTGCTGCGGAATGACTTTTTGAAACAGAACTTCTAAAACTCGGATTGACATTTAAATTAATCTTATCCCCTATTTTTATATTATTAGATTCAACAATAATTCCAGTGGCACCATTTTCAGATTGGACGACATCATTAACTTGAATCTCTTTACCATCAATATCTATATGTCCTTTATCTGAAATTTGACCACCTGCTTCGTAATAAAATGGTGTTTCTGTTGTAAAAATAATGGATTTATTTTCATGTTTTTCAATATGATAAATATCCGAAGTTACTGCTATATTGTCATATCCGACAAAAATATTTTGCTCCACACCAATAATTGTATTACTTATATTTTCTTTCTTAACAGTATTTGATTTTTTTCTATGTTCATCAAATAAAATATTAAATTTGTCATAGTCAATTTTAATATCATGCTCCTTTGCAGTTTCCTGAGTAAGCTCAAATGGAAAGCCAAAAGTTTCAAATAAATAAAATGCATCTTTCTCATCTAAATTAGATTTCTTTTTAAGAATAGATTGAATTTCTTGATTCCCTTTTACTAATGTATTTTGAAAAATTTCTTCTTCATTTTTATATAAATTTAAAATTTTATCTTTATTATGTAATAATTCAGGATATGATTCTTGATAATCATGAATTACTATATTTATTAAGAATTCAAGTGACATCAATTCATCTGTAAGTCTATAAATAGCTCTAACAGCTCTTCTTATAATTCTTCTTAGAACATAACCTCTACCTTCATTTGTAGGGACAACACCATCAGATATCATAAAAACTGCTGACTTTATATGATCTAATACAATTCTTTCATATTTTTTATCATTATTAACAATATATTTATTTAGTTCATTGTAAATATTTTGAAATGTATCAATTTCGAATGGTGAATCTTTTTTCTGCAAAACCATAGCCATTCTTTCTAATCCCATACCAGTATCAATATTTTTAGCAGGTAAGTCGTCTACAACATTGTATGGTTCGTCTTGAATGGATTGCATAAAAACTAAATTCCATATTTCTATAAATCTGTCTTCACCACCACCAATAGGTCCGCCATCATCACCGTACTCTGGACCTCTATCTATGAATATTTCAGAACATGGACCACATGGTCCAGGTATATTCATATGCCAAAAATTATCCTTGTCACCTTTTTGTATCTTTTGTTCAGGTATGCCAATAACGTCCTTCCAAATTTTATATGATTCATCATCATCCTTATAAACAGTGAACCACAGATCTTCAGCTGGAACTTTAAGTTCCTCAGTGATAAATTTATAAGAGAGCTTTATTGCTTCTTCTTTAAAATAATTGTTGATACTAAAATTTCCTAACATTTCAAAAAAAGTTAAATGTCTGTCTGTTTCACCAACTATATCAATATCAACTGTTCGAATACATTTTTGAGATGAAGCAAGGTTTATATGTGGAGGTTCTTTTAAACCCATAAAATAATCTTTTAGGGGAACCATTCCTGCAGCAGTAAATAGCAAGGTCTCGTCATGAGGAATTAAAGATGAAGAATTTAATACTTTATGATCGTTGTCTTTAAAATATTTTAAAAAACTTTCTCTTATTTGGTCACTCTTCATTTTTTATACTTTCAATTGAAATATTGTATTCTTTTAATTCTAATGTTGACAAATATGATGGTGCGTTAGTTAATGGGTCGAGACCAGACTGTGTCTTAGGAAAAGGAATAACGTCTCTTATTGAATCTGCGTTCATCATTTCAGCTATAAATCTATCAATACCAACTGCAAATCCAGCATGTTGTGGTGATCCATATGATAAGGCTTCTATAAACCATCCAAATCGATCATTTATTTCAGATTCTGATAATCCCCATTTAGATAGTACATCTTTTTGTAATTTTGGATCATTAATCCTTTGAGATCCAGATCCCAATTCTATTCCATTTAAGACTAAATCATAATGTAAAGCTTTAGCATCATTTGGATTAGAGAGAAATTCAGAAGTATCTTTTGGTGAAGTAAATGGGTGATGTGATGGTTGCAATTCACCGTTTTCTATTTCAAAATAAGGGAAATCATCAATCCATACGAATTCATAAGTATTTTCATTTGGAATATTGTATATATTGCGTCTTAAAGTATCTAAATAATGAGAAGTTTCATCCTGGTTACCAGATTGAAATAGCATTGTACAATTATTATTTTTTACAATTTGTTTATGTTCTTTTTCATTAAGTATCTTTGCTAAAGGCCCCGATACTTTTTTATTTTCTATTTTAAACCAACCCAATCCTGGGCTTCCTTCGTTTTTTAAATGTTCATCTAGAGAATCTATCTCAGATCTACTTAATAGCTTATTTATAACAAATCCTCTAACTTTCCCATTATTATTAATAGTTTCTTTTATAAATGAAATTTCGGTATCTAAAAATATATGTGTGAAGTCTGTAATCGTTTCTTTAATCCTTAAATCTGGTTTATCAGTACCATACATAGTCATTGCTTCATCATACGTAATTTTTGTAAATGGCGTTTTAACTTCAATTGAATAGACATTTTTTAATACGTGTTTCATAGTAAATTCAATTATTTTTTGAACAATTTCAGGATCTCCGTTAGAAATTTCTATATCTAACTGTGTAAATTCAGGCTGACGGTCTTTTCTAGAGTCCTCATCTCTATAACATTTGGCAATTTGGTAGTAGTTCTTTAAACCAGATATCATAAATAGTTGTTTATACATTTGTGGTGATTGAGGTAATGCATAAAAACTACCAGGTGACTTTCTTGATGGAACTATAAAATCCTTTGCCCCTTCAGGTGTTGATTTTATTAATGTAGGAGTATCTAATTCGATGATATCTAACTTATTCATTGCTTCTCTTAAGCTTTTAAATGTGTTTGATCGTGCAATGATATTATTATTCATTTCTTTTCTTCTAATATCTAAATAACGATGTTTTAATCTAATCTGTTCATCTGTTTCAATATTATCTTCGATTTGAAAAGGCAAGGTTTTACTTTCAGAAATAACTTCTAGATTTGATAACTCAATTTCTAAATCACCAAACAATACTTCTTTGTTGACGTTTTCTTTTTTTCTATTTACTAAAGTTCCAGTTACTGATACGTAGAATTCGTTTTTTAGATTATCAAATTGATTTGGCTTATCAGTTACTATTTGAACATTTGTTTCATGATCTCTAAGTTCAAAGAACATTAAACCTCCGTGATGTCTTATAGTATCTACCCAGCCTCTTAGGTCTTTCACCTCTTCTTTATTTTTTAAATTTGATAAATCGGAAATAACCATAATTAACTTAATTCCATAATTCTATCGACACCAAAAGCAACTCCAACACCATTGTTATCTTTTCCACCTAGTAATTTTGAAAGATTGTCGTATTGACCACCACCACCCAGTGCATCTTGAGATCCTTTGCTGTTTTCAGGGACTATTTCAAATGTAAAGTCATTGTAATAATCTAAACCTCTTACAAGAAAAGGGTTTTCTAAATACGGTATCTTAGAATCTTTAAGCATCTGAATAAGCTCGTTAAACATATTATTTGATTCTTTACTTCTGAATTCTGATAGTTTTGGCGCATTACGAGAAATTGCAATGTCACTTTTATCTTTAGAATCTAAAATTCTCAAAGGGTTTTTATCTAATCGATTAATAGAGTCATCTGATAGATTATCTA
Source organism: Candidatus Actinomarinales bacterium (assembly GCA_004214055.1). Lineage (GTDB taxonomy): Bacteria > Actinomycetota > Acidimicrobiia > Actinomarinales > Actinomarinaceae > Actinomarina. Next base: position 7,170 of record SGYT01000010.1, read on the forward strand.
TGTTTTGTTTAAAGTATTCTTTTAGCTTTTGATTGTAAATTTTCCTATCTTCATTTGTTCCTATTGAATTAATCTCGAATGTATACTTTGTATTAGTTGGAATACAATTTTCTAAAAAATCGTTACTTAATTGTATTATTGAAAATATATCTGTAATTGAATTATTTTTATAACCAATAATTTCAGCACCAACTTGATGAAATTCTCTATACCGACCTTTTTGTGGCCTTTCGTATCTAAACATTTGGTCCGAATAATAATATTTTTTAATTTCATTATATTTTTTAGCTAAGTGATGTCTAACTACACCTGCCGTTCCTTCTGGCCTGAGTACTAAGTTCCTACCTTTTTTATCAGGAAATGAAAACATTTGTTTTGTGACAATGTCTGTATTCTCACCTACTGTTCTTGTAAAAAGTTCAGCTTTCTCTATTGTTGGAATTTTTATAAAACCGAAATCATATTTTTGCGCAACGTTATGAAAAATATTAATAATTTCAAGATATTTATTAGCCTCTTCTTCGTCTAATACCCTTATCCCTCTTACACCATCAACCATTTATAAATTCCTTTAAATAGCTATTATAGTTAAGAATATTATTGACAGTGTCTGTATTGCCATGACCAGGAAATACTTCAAATTCTTTATCGAAATTTAAAAAAATATTGTTAATAGATTCTTTCATTTCATTAGTATCGCCGCTATATAAATCAGTTCTTCCTATTCCCTGAGCAAATACAAAATCACCTGTGAATATGACACCTAAATTTTTAAATTCATAGGAAATACTCCCTTTAGTGTGACCTGGATTCCTGTAAATATTTATATCAGTATGAGTAAATGTTGATATATCATGCAATTCACCTTCGTAAGATTGAACATCTAATTCTGAATTGGTAAAACTACTTAACTGTTCCTGTGGATTTCTAGCAAGAAATTCATCATCTAAATTTATATAAATATTACCATCGACTTTATCCATACCTAATGTATGGTCAAAATGTCCATGGGTTAGCAAATAACCTCCAACTGATAAATTGTTGCCATTTATATATTCTAAAGCAGGTTCCACATCTGGAGGTAGGTCAACTACGTAGCAAATATCTGTAGTATTGTCAGGAATTACTACATAGCAATTTGAAGTAGTGAAGCTTGTAAAAGTTTTTATATTATCAATAATTACACCCCCATACCTGGATAAATACGTTTAACTTCAAATACATTTTCAATTTTATTAGAATCAGAAATAATTGACTCTAACTGTATGTTGTCACTTAATTCTACCTGGAAAAGAAGTGAGACAATTCTTTTACTGTTAGTTACTGATTTCGCAACGAGAATATTACCTCCATTATCAGAAATAGCAATTGTTGCATCTCTTAATAGATAGGGCCTATCTATTGCTTCTATTTCTAACCAAACTATTGACCCAGAGTGTGAATCTATACCCCAGCTTACATCAACTATTCTTTCGCCTTTTGAATTATCAATATTTACGTTTAAGCAATCAGATCGATGTATTGATATACCTTTATTAATAGTTACAAATCCAATAATATCGTCACCGGGAACAGGAACACAGCATTTAGACATCCTAACTTGAATATCATCGTAACCTTCAACTAGTATTTGATTATCATTATCTATATTTACACTTTCAGTTGAAAAGATATTATCTTCATCTGAAATTTCTTCTGGAAATATGAATGATCTTATTTTTGATCCAACTGAATTTATATTTAAATTATTCTTACCAAGATTAAGATATAGAATTTCAGTATTTGGATAATTGTATTTATCTAATAGGAAATTTAATATTTCGGATTTGCTAGAAAAATTAATAACATCATTATTTTCGTCTAACCAAGTATTTAATATTTGCTTACCTTTTTGTATATCTTCATCTTTTAACTGCTTTTGATGCCATTGTCTTATTTTTGATCGAGCTCTTGTAGTCTTTACAAAACCAAGCCAATCTCTACTAGGACCTTTCCCTACCTCTTTTGTAGTTAAAATTTCAACTGTATCTCCCGTTTTTAATAATGTTCCTAAGCTAACTAATTTACTATTAATTTTAGCTCCTATTAGTTTCTCTCCTACTTGTGTATGTACGGCAAAAGCAAAGTCAACAGGTGTGGCGCCTACGGGTAATGTTATTACATCACCAGTAGGAGTAAGGCAAAATACTTCTTGCTCGTACATATCTAATTTCATATGTTTTAAAAATTCGTTGGGATCAGGATATTCTTCTGCGATACTATTTAAATCATTAGTCCATTCCTGTATATCATTTTTGGGTGACTCTTTATATTTCCAATGAGAAGCAACACCAAATTCAGCTCTGTAATGCATGTCATGTGTTCTAATTTGAATTTCCATTCTGCTACCTTCAGGAGTTAGAACTGTAGTATGCAAACTTTGATATAAATTAAATTTAGGCATTGATATAAAATCTTTAAATCTACCAAGAACAGGTTGAAAATTAGCATGAATAAGACCTAGAATAGTATAACAATTCTTGACATCGTCTGTAAGAACGCGAATACCTACTAAATCGTTTATTTCGTTAAACGATAAGCCGTTGTTAACAATCTTTTTATAAATAGAATAATTATGCTTAGGCCTACCGACAATTTCTGCCGATATAGAGTTATCAGATAGTAATTTTTCAATTACTCTTTTGGATTCTTTTAAATTTTTTTCTCTATTCGGTGTAGATTTTAAAATAAGATTATTAATTTCTTCATTTTGATTTTGAAATAAAATATTGAAAGAAACATCTTCTAAGATGTGTTTAATATTTTGTAAACCTAGTCTATGTGCTAATGGAGCATAAATATATAGTGTTTCTTGTGCTATTTTTTCCTTTTTCCAATCACTTAAATAATTAATTGTTTCTATATTATGAAGCCTATCAGCAAGTTTTAAAATTAATACTCTTATGTCTTTAGACATAGCAATTACCATATTTCTTATTGCCTCAGCTTTAGCTTCCTCCTTAGAGTTATAGTTAATTCTGTCTAACTTAGTAACTCCATCAACAATATCTGCTATTTCTATTCCAAATTCTTTTTTAATGAAATCGTATGTTACATCTGTGTCTTCTATAAGGTCATGCAATATTGCAGATACAATAGTTTCTATATCCATATTTAATTCAGATAAATATATAGCTACGTGTAGTGGGTGGGTAATGTAAGGTTCGCCTGACTCTCTTTTCTGGTCAACATGTCCAGCAGCAGCAATCTTGTAAGCTTTTTTAAGCATGCTTTTTTCATTATCTGAATATTTCTCAGAAAGTTGATTAAATAATTCACCTACCATCTTTGTTGATGTTTCACTCATAATTTAATGGTAGTAAGATTTTTATTTTTTAATTATTCTAGATAAAAATGGAACAGTAATAAATATTGAACTATAAGTTCCTGATAATATTCCTATAAACAAAGGTAGGGCAAAATCAGTAAGAGAGCCTGATAAACCAAGATAATTACCTATAAATAGGATTGATGCTATTGGGATCACTGATGTTATAGATGTATTAATACTTCTCATAAGTACCTCATTGAATGTAGTATTGAGTGTTTCTTCATTAAGTACACTTCCTTTTTTTAGCTTTGTTGAGTCATTTAATTTATCGAACAAAATAACAGTATCATACAATGAATAACCAAGGATTGTTAATAATGCAATAACAGTTGACGGTGTAATTTCAAAATTTAATAATAGATATATTGATAAACATAACAGTAAATCATGAATTAAAGCAACTAATGCTATCAATGAAAAACGAAATTCATATCTAAATGTAATTAATAATACAATAAAGCTTAAGAATATAAATAGAGCTCTTAATCCTTTTTGTGTTATTTCAGATCCAAAAGTTGGCCCTACTCTTTGGAACTCTATATCAGAGTCAGGAATATTAAATTTATTTGATAAGTATTCAAGAAATTGAGCTTCTTTTTCTGCTGTAGCTTCTGTAGCTCTGAATATTAGTGTGTTAGAATTTTCAAAAGTTTGATATCTTGAAATCTCCAATATATTACTATTCATAATTTCACTTACGTCATTAGAGGCGTAATTCGTTTCAAGTTGATAAGTAGTTCCTCCAGTAAAATCAACTGACAAATTTAAGTCTAAGACATTTGTAAAAGCTAGACTCAAAATTAGGATAAAAACTATTAATTCTATAAGAAATATTTTAAATAATAAACTACCAATATTATAAAAATTAATCTTTGTATTTCCTATGAACAATTTTTTAAACATCTTGAAGGTCCTTAATTTTTATAGGAAAACAATATCTGGTATTTTTAGTTATATTTGAGAGTAAAGGAACAGCATTTCTTGTATAAATTCTTGTAAATAATAAATCAAATAAAGTTGCTAGTCCTAAGGCTAAAGCAAAACCCCTAATAGGACCTATAGCAAGTATATATAATAAAACTGCAGCAGAAATTGAAACAAAATCAGCGATTAAAATAGTGTTCCATGCATCGTTAACAGCCTTATTTGCAGCAAAAGGAAATGACCTACCTACTTTTAATTCATCTTTAAATTTTTCAAAAGTAACTATGTAAGAATCAGCAGCTAGTCCAATCGAAACAATAGCACCAGCAATACCAGCGAGTGTAAGTGTATAACCTTGATACTTACTTAATAATGAGATTATGGAATAGAATAATAATCCGAATGAAGATAATCCGAAGACTGCAATAATTCCAAGCAATCGATAATACAAAAGCAAAAATATTGAAACTATAATTAATCCAACAATTCCTGCTTGTAAACCAAGTTGTAAAGTGTTCTCACCTAATGATGCAGATACTTTCTGTATTGATGATCTTTCGAACGCTACTGGTAAAGCACCATATCTTAATATTACAGCTAAGTTATTTGCAGATTCTCCTGCATCAGAGTTTCCCATAGATATTGCAGCATTACCACCAGTTATCCCAACATTTGGATCAACATCAAAAGCTATACCTGGAGCTGAAACAACTTCACCATCTAATACAATTGCTAGCTTTCTTTGTTCTCCTTGATTTGAAGCTAACTTTTTAGTAAGATTTGTAAACTTATTTTCAGATTCTGGCTTCAATTCTAAAGAAACTATCCATTCATTGTCTGGGTAGACAGCTATGGCATCAGAGATGTCATTTCCTGTTAATTCAGCTGGTCCAAGTTCATATATGACAGGGAATCCTGAATTAATACCCAAAAGATAAGATATAGATTTAGGATCATCTTCGATACTCAATCCCATTAGTTCGTCTGCTCCTTGCTCTACTTTCTTTATTGGGCTATCTGGATCATCAGGATTATTAATATATTCAAATGCAGGTGAATAGCCTGTGTTTAATGAAGATTCAAGTACAGGTCTGAATGTAAGTAGTCCTGTTGTTCCAAGAGCTTCAATTGCTCTATTTTGATCAGTAACACCAGGAAGCTGTACTAATACAGCAGTGTCACCACTTATAGATATTTCTGGTTCTTGTACGTCACCAAAAGCTTCTATACGAGTTCTCATTATTTCAACAGCTTGTTCAAGCAATTCAGCTTCAGTCCCATCGGGTGCTGTTAAAATAACTGAAATTCCACCTTGTAAATCAAGACCAAGTTTAGGTGTAATGTCTGAAATTATTGTGTAATAAAATAAACTAAAAGCTACCAAAGGTAATATGAATAATTTTATAAAGCTTTTCATGATTTACTTTGAACGAACGTCTTATTAATTACAATTTCACCTTTTTTTAAAACTAAAGTTACTTTATGTACATCTATATTAGTAATTCTTCCATGAATTCCAGAATCAGTAATTACATTGTCACCTATTTTAAGATTGTTAAGTAACTCTTTATGCTTTTTATTTCTTCTACGTTGAGGAATATACAATAAAGAATAGAAAATAATAAAAATAAATATTAAAGGAAGCACTTCTATTAAATTATTCATGTTTATATTTCATTTTAAATTTATTAAAGTTTGATTCTAATATACTTTCTCTAGCTTCATCAAGGATAATCTCTGTTTGAATTAAGTTATGTACTGTTAAATAAAGCCATGCAGAAGTATTTTCATTTTGTATTAAATGTCTTAAATAAGCTTTAGAGAAGTTTTTACAACTAAAACATGAACAAGACTCACTAATTGGTGTTGGATCTGCTTTGTATTTTTCATTTTTAATATTGATATAACTATTACCAATTATTAATTTGCCATGTCTAGCAAGTCTTGCAGGCCAAACACAATCAAACAAATCGATACCCTCTTCAATTAAATCTATTAATCCAGAAATATCTCCAAGACCCATTACATATTTTGGCTTGTTTTCAGGCAGTAAAGCGCTAGTGTAGCTAACAATATCTTTTCTTTCATTGGGTGTTTCTCCTATAGCTAATCCACCTATTGCATAACCGTCATAATTTTGCTCTATCATATATTTTGCAGACATTTCTCGTAAATCTTTGTATGTTCCACCTTGAATAATGCCAAATAATGCTTGTTTATCGTTTTTATGAAATTCTCTAGCTTTATAACCCCACTCCCTTGTTAGATTAATTGAATTAATCTGTCTATCTTTTGTATCATCAATATTAATTAAACAATCTAATATCATAGCTATATCACTTCCAAGATTATTTTGTATTTTTATCGAATCTTCTGGGGTCATTTCAAAATATGATCCATCGTATACATTTTTAAAAGTAACAGATCCCTCATTGATTTTTGTTGGTAAAGACCAGATTTGAAAACCTCCAGAATCAGTAAGTATTACTTTATCCCAGTTCATAAATTTATGAATACCACCAATTTCTTTAATTACTTCAGAACCAGGTCTTAAATGTAAATGGTATGTATTAGCAAGTAAAACATCTGTATTATTTAAAAATATATGGGGCATTGACTTTATAGTTCCCCGTGTAGCTACCGGCATAAAAGCGGGTGTTTTAATAACTTTTCCATTTACATTCAAATTTGATGTTCTAGCTTTTCCATCTGTATTTAGAATATTTATATTGATATTATTCATTTAATCTTAAATAATACTGCATCTCCAAAACTTAGAAATTTCAATTTCTTCTTTTGAGCATACATATATAATTCTTTCCATTTTTTTCCATATATTGTCAATACTATTGATAAAAGGGTGCTTTTTGGTGCATGAAAGTTTGTTATAAGAAAATCTACTATTTTAAAATTGAATCCAGGCGTAATATATAAATTTGTATCTCCATGAAATTTACCGTTTAAAGCAATAGTTTCTAATGTTCTAAGTACTGTTGTTCCAATTGAAATAATTACATAACCATTTTCTTTAAGTTTTAGTAAATGTATATAATCTTTTTCATACATTGAATAGCTCTCTTTGTGAATTTCATATTCGTTAATATATTCAGTATTAATTGGTTTAAATGTTCCCAATCCTATATCCAAATTTATATATTTAATAACTATTCCGTCTTTTTTAAATTTATCAATTATTTCTTTATTGAAATGTAATCCTGCAGTTGAAGCAGCAATAGAGAAACCACCTTTAGAATAATCAGTTTTGTAATACTTATATTGAGACTTGTTATCTTTGATATAGGGAGGTAACGGGGTTAATCCGTAATTTTTAATAATATTATTTATACTTGAACTTGTTTTAATTATAAATATTTCGTCTTTCTTATCCATTATTTTAAATTCAAAATTTACGGTATTTAGTGTTGTCCCAATATTTTTAGTACCGTTGAATTTGAGCAAACATTCACATAAATTGTTAGATATTTTATTTAATATAAATATTTCAATCTTCCCACCTGTATCCTTTTTAGTTGTTTTTATTCTTACATCCTCAACGGTACTTTTATTAAATACAAGTACTGATTTTTTAGGTAAAATATTTTTAAGTTCTTTAAAAGTTATTATTTCTTTTGTATCTGCTATTAGTAATTTTGATTCGTTTGGATTCTCGTATCTAGTTTGTGCAATATTCTTTTTACTTAAATCATAATTTAATGTATCTGTTTTTGTTTTGATCAATTATTTATTAAGTAATTTAACAAACAGTTCATAGGACATTGTAACTACTTCGGGCATACCGTCATTTGTTCTTCTTTTATTTGAAGCTTTTCTTTTTAATTTTTTCCAAAACAAAATGGTATTAACATTGCCAGATTTATCAATTGCTTTGCCTAAAGATTGATGTAAGTTTAAATTTTGTCGTGATTTTGCTTCAATGAAATATTCTTCGTTTTTTACAAATAATTGAACATCTCCAAGGTCATTTGAACCACCTTCAGCAAATCTTTGTGATTTAAAATTATCTTGCTTGTTTAATCGATTTACAATATTTGTTTCGTAGTTTGTTCCTTGCTTTTTTGCTTTATTAACCATTTTATAATTTTACCAATTTTTTTAAATAGTTAATGCAGTATCTAAAAGTTTATCGTCTATATCAAAATTTGAGTAAACATTTTGTACATCATCAAGCTCTTCTAAAGCTTCAATTAATCGAGTTACATCCCTAAACATTTTGATATCTAACATTATTGATGTATCTGGTATATAGGCAACTTCAGAATTTGTAGGGATATAATTATTTTTTTTAAATAATTCATAAATAATTTTAAATTCAGATGGTTTGAATTCTAAGTTTAGTGAATTATTATTTTCATTTATTTCAAGACAGTCGTTATCAATAGCTAAATTAATTAATGTTTCTGATGTATTGTTGAATTGAAAAATAGCTTTTCTTTTAAATAAATAATTAACACTTCCAGGTGTCCCTGTGTTTCCGTTATGTCTAGTAAATATAGCTTTTATGTCAGATGATGTTCTATTTTTATTATCAGTTAAACATTCTACTAATATTGCTACGCCATGAGGTCCGTAGCCTTCATAATAAATTTCTTCATAATGCTTCCCATCAGTATCTCCACTAAGTCGCTTAAGGGCTCTCTCGATATTATCATTTGGTACCGAATTTGATTTAGCTTTAGATATAGCTTGATATAATGAAGCGTTGTTATTTGGGTCAGTTCCACCATTTCTAGCAGCTACTTCTATTCCTCTAATTAACTTTGCAAATAGTTTTCCTCTTTTTGCATCATTTGCACCTTTTTTTCTCTTTATAGTTGACCATTTAGAATGACCGGACATTATTACCCTCAACTATGAAGTTGTTTAACCAATTTAAATAGTTTTCGTCATTTGTTAACTCTGGATGAAAACATAAACCTACTATATTATTTTCCTGAATTCCTACAATTTCATCATCAAGTTGAGCAACATTTTTTACATTATGTCTTGCAGAGATTATTTTTGGAGCTCTTATAAAACAATACATTTGAGAATTGTTATTAAATTTTACTAATCCTTCAAATGATTCATTCTGTCTCCCGTAAGCATTTCTTTCAACTACACAATCAAGTAAACCTAGTGAAACTGATCCGTCTAGTACATCTTTTGCTAACAAAATAAGACCTGCACAAGTACCCAATGTTGGGATACCATCATTAATAAGTTTCTTGAGTGAGTCAAATAATTCTGATTCTTCTTGTATTTTTATCATTGAAGTAGATTCGCCACCAGGTAATATTAATGAATCGATATTTTTTAAATCTCCATTATCTTTTATTAGTACGTATTCTTTATCTAGTAATTCAAGACTCTTACGATGATCATTAAAACTACCCTGAAGAGCAAGAATACCAGTGGCCATCACCAACCTCTTTTAGCTAATTTCTCCGATTCATCTAAATCATCAATATTTAAACCAACCATAGCTTCGCCAAGGTTTTTTGATACTTCAACTAGTTTTGATGGATTATCAAAGTTTGTAGTGGCTATAACAATTGCTTCAGCACGATCTGCAGGATCACCACTTTTAAATATCCCTGAACCAACAAAAACACCATCACATCCTAATTGCATCATCAATGCAGCATCTGCTGGAGTTGCTATTCCACCAGCAGCAAAATTAACAACAGGTAGTTTACCTTCTTTTTTAATGTCTTCAAGAACACTAAATGGCGCTGAATATTCTTTTGCTAATGACATTAGTTGATTTTTATCTGAAGAAATAATTCTATTGATTCCTTCTGTCATACTCCTCATATGCTTCACTGCTTCAATCACATTTCCTGTACCGGCTTCACCTTTTGTACGAATCATTGCTGCACCTTCTCCGATTCTTCGACAAGCCTCTCCTATGTTTGTTGCTCCATTAACGAATGGAGTTTTAATATCATGTTTATTTATATGATTTTTATCATCAGCTGGAGTTAACACTTCACTCTCATCTATGAAATCTATACCTAGTTCTTCTAACATTTGAGCTTCTACAAAATGTCCAATCCTTGATTTAGCCATAACAGGAACTGATACTGTAGACATAATTTCTTCTAAAGTTTCTACAGAAGACATCCTTGCCACACCGCCTTCAACTCGTATATCAGCTGGCACACGTTCTAAAGCCATTACTGCAGCGGCACCAGACTTTTCAGCTATCAAAGCTTGTTCTGCGTTTACAACATCCATGATAACTCCACCCTTTAACATTTCAGCTAGGCCTTTTTTTATCTTAAATGTTGATTCAACTTTCATAAACTAATACTAACTAACTATGCATATAGATAGAAATCCATTTATTAATTAACTTATCAATATCATATTTTTTAATATGATTAAATTGTTTTGACCATTGATGACGCAAATTATTATTAGAACAATAATTAATAACTTTTTCTAATGATTTAATATCATTATTTTTAAAAAATAACGCTGTATCATCCATAACTTCTTTAAATGTGTCAATGTTTGATGCAATTAATAAATTTCCATTATTTACTGCTTCAATAAGAGTAATTCCAAAGCTTTCATTAGATTTGTTAAGTGCAAGGTAGTAAGAAGTATTTTTTAAAATAGTATATTTTTTCTCTTCATTAATATTTATTAAATAATTTATATTTTTATTTTTACCTTTTTTATTAGTAATTGCTGTAAATTTGTATAAACCGTTAATCATTTGGTTTTTTGATAATTTTTCAAATAATGTTATATTTTTTCTTTTTTCTCTTCTTCCTATAAATAATAAACTATAAGAATGTTCAAAAGTTGCATTGGGATTAATCTTTATAGCATTATTAATAACGTAAGATTTCTTTGATAATGTATATGCATTTTTAAGTGCTTCATTACTTACTGATGTGGATATGACTTTTTGAGAAGTAAATAAAAATAATATTTCTTGAATAAATAAATAAAATTTATTTAATGATGCATGATGAGTGACAATAGTTTTTTTATGAGATCTATATCTCCAGATCACTAAAGGTATAAAAGGTTCATGAATATGTATAACGTCTGCCCATTCTATAGCTTTTTTTAATTGTTTCTTTTTTGGAAATAAAGTAATAGGGGCAATAGATTTATTGAATGGAAAATTAATTACTTTTCCTAAATTAAAATCATTAGAATTTGGAGAACAGATTTTTGACTCATAATTAAGATTATTTAAAGTATCTGAAATTAATTTAATTTGGTTTTGTACACCGCCATATTTATTAATATCATAAGCAGTTAAAAAAAGTATCTTAGTATTCATTTGACCAAACTGGTTGAATAGAATGCCATTGATTAGGATCAATAGCAATAAGATTTTCAAATGATTTTGCTAATGTTTTTAATCCATGTTGAATACTTTGTGACTCATTTTCAAATAAAGGTACATAAAAAGGTTTTTCAAATATAAGCGTGTAAGTTCCATTTATTTTAATAAATGCAGTTGGAACAATAGGTAATTGTGTTTTTAAAGCTAATGCAACAGGTCCTTTTGGAAAAGCTGCTACTCTTCCAAAAAATTCAGTTCCTACGCCTGATTTATTAATACTTCTTTCAGATAACAAGCAAACATGTTTTTTATTTTGTAGTTTTTGTGAAATCGTATCAAAAGTATTTTGTCCTTTACCTCCAATAATTATCTCGCAACCTAGTTCTTCTCTTAATTTTTTAAACCAATCAAGCACTCTTTTGTTATTTAAAGGTTCTGCAACAGCAAGTAAGTCTAACTTGATATTTTTACCAACTGGAATAGCCATCTCCCAATTTCCTAAATGTGGTAACGCAAATATAGCGCCATCATTTTTAATATTTTTAATATAATTTTCATTTTTGATATTTACACTTTTTAATATTCTTGAGTCAAAATTGCGTTTGGTTAACCATAGGGTTTCTAGCCAGTATTTAACATAATTAATTTTTACTAAAATTGGATTATATTTTATTTTCAAACTTTTATTTAATGCTTTAGCTCTTATAAATAACTTTATTGTATTTCTTATTGAAATGATTGAATAAATTATTCCTATTGGATAGCTAATAAGCAACAGAATATTTATATTTATTTTTTTAAAAATATTATGTAATAATTTTATTGATAGGTATTGTAAATAGTTCATTAAACGCTCTTGTAAAGTTTATAAAATCTTTGCAATACTGTAAACCAAGTTAAGAAAGCAAAAATATAGACGTATATAAATGAAAAATTAAAATACATATATAAAACAGCAAAAATTACTCTTTCAGGTCTTGGAGTTATTCCTACTTTATTATCTATATTTAATAATTCACCTTTTGCCCTTAAATAAGGAATCAAACTAGAAGAAGTGACTATTGAAATTATAGTAAATAGTTCGATATCAGTATCAACATAATTTAATGCAATAACTGACCATATTATTAACTCTCCTATTCTGTCAATAGTAGAGTCTAGTAAAGCACCTTTATCAGATTGAAGATTTAATTGTCTAGCTAGAGGCCCATCTAGCCCATCAATAGCGCTTCCTAGAAATATAAAAACTACACCATAGAGCTTATTAACTGTATAGAAAAAATATGAGCCAACAACTATAACTAATAAACCGATGACAGATAAATAATTTGGTTTAAGATTCAAGTAAACGCATACTTTAATAAAAGGTATAGCAAACTTTTCAGAATACTCTTTTAAATATTTTTCAAGCATCAATTACATCTTCAGTGTAAACATCAGAAATAATCTTTTTTGAATATGCATCAACTTCTATAATAGATTTTTGCTTTGGTGGATTATTGTGATCATAAATTATAACTGTCCATATAGGATTTAATAATCTTATATTAAATTTAAAATCAAAAGTTAATGCTATTGAGTAGTATCCAATTGAATGTGGTATATTACTACTAACAAATTCAATTACTTCATTTTGGTTTAGCATATTTCTATTTTCTATAAATTTAATAAATACGGATAAGAATAATAAAAGTATGAAAGCGGGATATAAATTAATCCAATTGTTAAAGAAAGATATTATTAGAGATAAAAGTGAGAGTAATAAAAATATATATAGATAACGATTTCTTATAACAGGATTAGGTATTTTATAGCTACCTACAGCAAGGGAATTCAAATCATCAGGAATCATCTGCTTTTCAGCTGATTCACTATCTATATTTATACCATCTTTCATTAGAGTTTAAATGTAGGTTTCTTTAACACTTTATTTATTGATTTAATGCCCTCTTCTAAGTTAATATCTTTTGTTTCTTCTCCACTAGCGTAATTTATAGCTACAGTATTGTTATTTCTGTCATTTTCTCCAATAATTAATGTGATAGGTATCTTCATTTTCTTGGAATCGTGTATTTTTTCTCCTAATCGGATATTTCTATTATCAATACTAAATCTATATTTATTTAATTTTTTAACAATTTTTTGTAGATGTTCATCTACGTTTCCAATAGTTAGAATATTAATTTGTGTAGGAGCCAACCATCCTGGTAAATGACCAGCATAGTGCTCTATTAAGATACCTGTAAATCTTTCGATTGATCCTAACAATGCTCTATGAATCATAACTGGTCTAACTTTTTTATTATCAGAATTAACATAATCTAAAGAGAAATTGTTAGGTTGTGCAAAATCAATTTGTATGGTCGTTAATTGCCATCTTCTTCCAATAGCATCCTTAATATGTAAATCTATTTTAGGACCATAGAAAGCACCTTCACCCTGTGCTATCTTATATGATATTTTCTGTTGATTTAAAGCTTCCTCAAGACTATTTGTTGCTTTTTCCCAATCTTTATCTTCTCCAATATAGTCTTTTGGTCTCGTTGATAAATCTGCCTCAATATCAGTAAACCCAAAGCAGTTAAGAAGTTTTATAGAAAAAGTTAATAAATTAAGTATTTCGTCGTTTAAATTATCGATTGTTGTAAATATGTGAGCATCATCTTGAGTAAATCCACGTGCACGTAACAAACCATGTAAAACTCCTGTTTTTTCCATTCTATAAACAGAACCTAGTTCGAAATATCTAATAGGAAGATCTCTATAAGATCTTATATCATTCTTATAAACAAGAATATGAAATGGACAGTTCATAGGTTTTAAATAGTACTTATCATTAGTATCCTCAGTAGTTAAAGCTGGATACATTCCTTCTTTATAGTGATCTAAATGGCCTGATGTTTCCCAAAGTATAGATCTGCCTATGTGGGGTGTGTTTACAAATTCATATCCGTTATTTTTGTGAGCAGATTTACTAAATTCTTCAATTTGGTTTCTAAGTATAGAACCGTTTGGTTGCCATAAATATTGACCAGGACCTAGTTCATCTGCGGATGTAAATAATTTTAATTCTCTACCTAGCTTTCTATGATCCCTTTTCTCTGCTTCCTTTTGACGTGTTAAATATTTATTTAATTCTTCCTTAGAAAACCATGATGTACCATATATTCTTTGAAGTTGTGGATTTGTTTCGATGCCTCTCCAGTAAGCACCTGCTAATTTTGTTAATTTAAAATGCCTAAGATAACCTGTATTTGGTATGTGAGGCCCTCTGCAGAGATCTAAAAATTTACCATTTTTATAAATTGAAACTTCACCAGCATTAACACCCTCATCTTTATCAGCAGTGTTAATTAATTCTTCTTTAAATTGTTGATTAGAAAATATCATTAAAGCTTCATCTTCAGGTAAATATTCTTTAGTAAAATTTTGCTTTTCTTGTGCAATTTTATGCATTTCTTTTTCTATTTTTAATAAATCTTCTTCTTTAATGTTATTTTCAAACAAGAAATCATAATAAAATCCATCCTCAATTGAAGGGCCAACACCATATTTTGTATTAGGAAATAAGTTTAAAACTGCCTGAGCAAGTATATGCGCTGAAGAATGTCTTAATACTTCAAGTGATATTTGATCATTAGATGTAAATATACGACACTTAGAGTCATCTTTTATTAAGGTATTAAGGTCTGTCAATTGTCCATTAATTTCCATGCAAACTGCTTCTTTTGCTATGCTTCTGCCTATATCTGAAGCTAAATCGTAACCAGTTAATTCTTTACTGTACTTTCGCACTGATTTGTCGGGCAATGTTATATTTATATTCACTCAACTTATATTAATAAATATTCCTATCTATTTATATAGTAAGAGAAATTGTAAATATTATGTTTAAATTAGAGCATGAAAAAAAATGTAGATATTTTAATTAATGATATGAAAATAGAAGTACATTTCAATAAAGAGCTAACAAATCATAAAATATTACTTAAATTTGAAATAATTAACCCATATCAATTAATTTGTACAGACTTCGAAATACACAGTAAAAACAAATCTGAACTAAGTTCAACTCAACTTAGAAATATTAATACTCATACCCTTATAAAAAGATCAATTAAAGCAATAGAGTCATATAAAAAAATAGATCCTAAAGATTTTAAAATCAAAACCAAAGGTATGTACGAAGACAATATTCAATATAGTAAATATATAAAGCAAATAAAAGATAGAAAAATATCTGACAGAAAAATACTATTGTCATTATACGCTTATTTTTATCAGAAAGAATCAAGAAACTACGGTGAAAATACTTCGAAAAGATTGTCTCATTTATTAAAATATTCTGAATCTTATATTAAAAATTTAACAAAAGAAATATTTAATAATGATTACATAAAAAATAGCACTAAAGGAATATCTGGAGGTATTTTAACTAAGAAAACTTTAAAATATCTTAATTCTCTTTAACTTCAATTGATTCTATAACAACATCATTAACTGGTTTGTCTCCATCTCCTGTTTCTACAGAAGCAATTTTATCAACTACTTCTAATCCGTCAGTAACTGTTCCAAATATTGTATATTGGTAAGGAAGTGGATAGTCAACATGCATGATAAAAAATTGACTTCCATTTGTGTTAGGTCCAGCATTTGCCATTGCAAGTGTACCTTTCTCATATGCTCTTTGATTGTTTAATTCATCTTCAAAATTGTAACCAGGATATTTCCCCATTTCACCATGTCCAGTTCCACTAGGGTCACCACCTTGAATCATAAAACCAGAAATTACTCTATGAAAAATAACATTATCGTAATATCCATCACGAGATAAATTAATAAAGTTATTAACTGTCAACGGCGCATCTTCAGTGAAGAACTCAACTGAAATATCACCCATATTAGTTTTGATTAAAGCTGTGTACTTTTTAGAAACGTCAATATTCATTTCTGGCATGTCAGAATATACTTTGTTGTTATTCATTTCATTAACTTCTTCATTTACATTCACTCCTTCATTTACATTACCTAACTCTACACTATTTTCATTTTCTATAGATAGTGAACTACAAGATAACAATGACATAACAAAAATTAAAATATATTTATTCAACTTTCATCTCCCAATGTTTCCACAAAATATTGATCTTATATGTTCAACATAAATTTTATCTTCATCGTAATTATCACCACGACTAATAAAAATAAATAATATGATAGTTCTTATATTTTTCATTTGTTATTTAAATTTGTAAGTCGAACAGTAGATCGAGCACATAATCTATCTTTATTAAATATTTCTGCTTCCCATAGCTGAGATCTTTTTCCTAATTTGATAGGTTTAGCTTTTAAAAATAAGACACCTTCTTTAGCGCTTGATATGAAATCGGTATTATTATTTACACCTGCCCACATTCCTTCTTGACTTATTGTTGCTGCATATGAAATAGCAGATTCTGCCATTGCAGAATAAACACCACCATGAACTAAACCAAATGGTTGAAGATGTGATTTATTAATTTCTATTTCAGTTTCAACATAGTTTTTTTCTATTTTTATCATCTTATGGTTCATTAGACCATCAAAAGTATCTGCTAAAAATTGTTTATTATTAATTAATTCATCATATTTATCGATATTCATCAAAAACCTTTTCTAACCTTTTTTCACCATAACCTAATAGAAACCACCATATACCAGTTATTAACGTTATTAAAGTAATAAAAAGTATAAATAATATATAATTACTGTTAAAACCATCAATAGTTAATCGAAATATTGAGTAAAAATAAGAAGATAGACCAAAAAAAGTAATAAACAGAGTCACAAAGCCGAACCAACTAAAGTTCTTACCTATAGACGCGACTACTATTTTTCTATCATTAATTGGAAAAAAATAATTATTTTCTAATTTGTGAGCTATAAGTATCTGACTACCACTGATTTTATTGATTTTTTCCTCAATAAATTGACTAAAATTTCTTGAAAATATTAAATAATGTGCGTGAAAAGATAAAATTACCGAACCAAATAGAGAAATAATGGGTATAACTGCATAAACATTGCTATTAGTAAAACCAAGATAATAAAAAATACATGTAGTTATAAAAAATATACGTAGATCAACTAAGAATTGATTATGATAATATCTGTTCATAGCTCTAATTCTTGATAATTGATTATTTAGAATATTTATTTCATCCATTTGTTAAAGTTTATATAGATTATGTTTAAATCAAAATATACAATTGCAGCAATTTTATTGCTTATCATAATATCAATTTCAAATATTTTTTCAATTGTATATGTAGAGTATAGCTCAGTGTCTTTAGTTGAATTTAAAGAACATAGAATTGAATGTGGACCGTTATTAGATATTTTGCAAAATAATATAGATTATTCTAAAAACTCTGCACTCAGTATGAATCGCTTTTCTTGTAAACAGATTGCAATGGTAACTTTATTAAGCTCTATAACTTCTATTCTCTTTTTAATACTTGTATTATTCGTTATTGTTAAAATAATCAAAAACAAATCGGAGGTTGAAGATATATCTGATTTGTTGAAAATACTTAAACACCGCAATCAAAATAAAAAGATATGAATATAGGTGCATTTGTCCCTCAAGGATGGAGAATGGATTTAAATAACTTAAATCCTACTGATGAATGGGATATAATAAAAAAATCTGCTTTAAGAATTGAAAATCTTGGATATAAATCTTTATGGGTATATGATCATTTTCATACTGTGCCATCTCCAACCATACAACCTACGTATGAATGCTGGACATTGATGGCTTCTTTATCTCAAATAACATCAAAAATCAGATTAGGACAAATGTGCACATGCAATTCATATCGAAACCCAGCTTATCTTACAAAAGTAGCTTCAAATATTGATGTAATGTCTAATGGTAGATTAGAGTTTGCAATTGGAGCAGGATGGTACGATCAAGAATATAAAGCATATGGATACGACTATCCATCAGATGGTACAAGATTGAAAATGCTTGAAGAAAGTATAAAAATATATTTAGAAATGATGACTAAAGATAAAGCTACCTACAAAGGAAAATATTATAATATTTTTGAAGCTATAAACGAACCTAAACCTATTCAAAAACCATATCCTCCATTATGGATCTGCGGTGGGGGTGAAAAGGTAACTTTAAAATTGTTAGCTAAATATGGTAAATACGGAAATTGGGATGTAGATCATGATTCATTTACAAAAAAATCTAAAATCCTAGAAGAACATTGTGATAAAGAAAATAGAGAATTTAGTTCTATAACAAGGACATTACATACAAATGTAATTATTGGTGAAGATGAAAAAGATTTAAATTTAAAGATATCAAAAATTACTGAAGATACGAATATACCTGAGGCTTACTATTTAAATCGCCCTTTAGTTGGAACTAAAGATAAAGTTTTTGAGAATTTAGAAAAATATTCAGAATTAGGATGCGGATATTTAACGGCATATATTCCAGATTTAGTTTGGGGAAATACTGTTGAAATTTTGTCAGAAAGATTATAAAAAAACGGAAGCCCTCGTTAGAGGGCTTCCCAACAGGGCTGCGTATCACACTTAATTGAAACGCACTTATAGAATACCATTTTTTTCTTGTAAAAGTAAAGTTATTTAACCAAAAGAAGGATTTTTTGTGTTAGGAACTAAAGAAATCCATACTTTACCTTTAGGAACATACAATATATTGCCATTACTATCTACAATATGAAATGGATCTAAATTTGAACCCCTTTTCCATTTTGCATCTAACATTTTTCCACCGTGTAAAATAATTGCTCTTCCTTCACCTAC
>SGYT01000011.1 GCA_004214055.1 Candidatus Actinomarinales bacterium
GTATCCCATAAAATAGGTTCAGGATTGTTTCTTTCTACAACTAATTGCTTCATTTTGTATCCACCACTTTTAATAATAACTACTTCACTTGTGTAATTAAGTAAGAGGTTAAATTATTAAACTCACCTTAAGATATACTCTTTTCTTATGTCGAAAAACAACATTAGAAACATAGCAATAATAGCTCATGTTGATCATGGTAAAACAACATTAGTTGATGGATTACTTCAACAAAGCGGAACATTCAGTGACCATCAAGTCTTAGAAGATAGGGTTATGGACTCCGGAGATTTAGAAAAAGAGCGAGGTATTACTATCACTTCAAAAAATACAGCAATAAATTATGAAAATGTAAAAATTAATATTGTAGATACACCCGGACATGCTGATTTTGGTGGTGAAGTTGAGAGAAGTTTAAATTTAGTTGATGGTGTACTTTTATTAGTTGATTCAAGTGAAGGCCCTCTCCCACAAACTAGGTTTGTTTTAAAAAAAGCACTTGAGAAGAAACTTCCTGTTGTACTTGTAATTAATAAAATTGACAAACCTGATGCAAGAGTAGATGAAGTTGTACAAGAAACATATGACTTATTTATTGATTTAGATGCTACCGATGATCAGATAGAATTTCCAATAATCTATACAAATGCAAAAGATGGTATTGCAGTTAACAATATTGGTGATGAACCTTCTAACTTAGATCCATTATTTAATTTAATCATAAACTATTTCAAAGGCCCAGAAACTTCTGATGATGGTACTACTCAGTTTCTAATAACAAACTTAGCATATGACCCCTATGTAGGGCAGATAGCTATAGGAAGATTAGATAGTGGAATCTTAGATGTAAGTAAACAGTACAGTTTATGTACTGAAGACAAAACTATAAATAATTTAAAATTCTCCGCGCTCTATACGTTTAAAGGATTGGAGAAGGACAAGGTAGATACATTAGAGTCAGGTGATATTATTGCTGTTGCTGGAATTGAAGATATCAATATTGGAGACACAATTTCAGATAATGATAATCCGATTCCACTAGATAGAATTAAGATTGACCAACCCACAGTTTCAATATTTTTTAATGTCAACAACTCTCCATTTGCAGGAAAAGAGGGTGACTATGTAACTTCTAGAAATCTAATAGAGAGGTTAGAAAAAGAGGTACTAAGTAATGTCTCCATTCAGGTATCAAGAACTGAAAAAACAGATGTTTTTGAAGTAAAGGGGCGAGGTGAGCTTCAAATGGCAGTGCTTATAGAAACCATGAGAAGAGAAGGGTATGAATTTATGGTATCTAGGCCTGAAGTAATAACAAAAGAAGTTCAAGGTACCATTCATGAACCAGTTGAGAATGTATATATTGATATTCCAGAAGAATTTGTTGGTGTAGTTACTAAACAACTTTCAATTAGAAAAGGCAAAATGACAAGTTTAATAAATAATGGGTTTGGGAGAGCTACATTAGAATTTGAAATACCATCTAGGGGTTTAATTGGTTTCAGAAATCAATTTTTAACGGAAACCAGAGGATCTGGAATAATGAATACTTTGTTTGACTCATATCAAGAATGGTTCGGAGATATCCCACAACGAACTAGTGGCGTTTTAGTAGCTGATAGAGATGGAAAAGTTACTACTTATGCAAGTTTGGCAATGGTAGATAGAGGAGTTTTATTTGTAACACCAGGAACCATGGTCTACAAAGGAATGATTGTTGGAGAAAGAAATAATGAAGGTG
Organism: Candidatus Actinomarinales bacterium; assembly: GCA_004214055.1. Lineage (GTDB taxonomy): Bacteria > Actinomycetota > Acidimicrobiia > Actinomarinales > Actinomarinaceae > Actinomarina. The sequence continues at coordinate 1,742 of SGYT01000011.1, forward strand.
ACTTGATAGTAAATATTATAAAAGAAAAAAAACTAACAAATCATCGTGCATCTGGATCAGATGATACAGTGCCACTAAGACCAGCTCAATTAATGTCTTTAGATCAATGTCTAGAATTTATTAGTGATAATGAGTTTGTTGAAGTTACTCCAGAATCAATAAGATTAAGGAAATCTAACTTGAACGTCAAAACTTAACAGATTAATTTTTTATTATCAATTTATATTTACTTCACTTCAGTTATTAAGGGAGAAGTTAAATTAAGAAATTTGCCTTCAGGTGTTTCTATGATTAAAGACCCATCTATATCTATATCTCTCGCCCACCCTCTTCCTTCAGGATATTCAACAAGCTTTCCAAGTGTTGTGAGTTTCTCTTTATACTTTGATAATTCAAATTTATTATTTTCAACAAAATCTAAGACTAACTTTCCCCATTTTTCAGCATCTGAATTTATTGAATTATTATCTGTTTTTCGATCATATAAGGATCCTGCATTAGGAATACTTGGGTTGTCCCAAAAGTAGTTAACTCCAAGACCAACACATAAAACCCCTTCTTGTTCTTCTACTAAAATCCCACCAATCTTATTTTCTTTTAAATTAATATCATTAGGCCATTTGAGTTTAAGTTCTTTATTTTCGATAACTTCCAAAAAACAAAATCCAGCAATTAAAGGAACCAATGTGTTATTTAGTTCTTCATTATTGTTACGAAATACTAGTGAAACCGCCAAACTCTGATCTGCATTCTGCCATTCTTTTTTTTCCCTACCTCTTCCTGAATCTTGTGAATAACTAACAACTAAAAGTGGTTCTGAAATATAGTTTTCTAAAGCATAATTCTGAGTATTGTCTATAGATTCGAAAAAAATAGTCTTCATCTTGTTACTTCTTTACATATATGTAGGTCAAATACTTACATTAACAATAAACAGTTAAACAAGAAAGTTGGGCATGTCAGACGAAAATTTAGCTAAAAATAGGGACGAAAAGGCTAAGAAAATACAGCACCCTAAGGGTAAATTATCTGCCTATGAAAGAATTGACCTTCTTTTAGATGAAGGTTCTTTTACAGAAATTGACGAAAATGTTGTTTCAGAAGAGAACCCTGGTGGAGAAGCAGTGATTACTGGATCTGGAACAATTCACGGTAGGCCTGTTTATGTATTTTCAGAAGACTTCTCAATTATGGGAGGGAGTCTTGGAGAAATAGTTGCAAAGAAGATTTTGAGAGTCATGGATTTGGCACTTGATGCAAGAGCACCAATAGTTGGTATTAAAGACTCTGGCGGAGCACGTATTCAAGAAGGTATCTCATCTTTATATGGATATGCACAAATTTTTAAAAAGAATGTAGAAGCTTCAGGAAAGATTCCTCAGATTTCAGTTGTAGTTGGGCCTTCAGCTGGAGGTGCTGTTTACAGTCCTGCATTAACCGATTTTATTTTCCAAGTACAAGGCATAGGACAATTATATGTAACAGGTCCTGGTGTTGTGAAAACAGTAACTGGAGAGGATGTAAGCTACGAAGAACTCGGAGGAGTTGAAGCTCATGGAACAAAATCAGGTGTTAGTCATCAAATATGTGAAAATGAAGAACAGGCTTTTGAAGAAGTAAGATATTTATTAAGCTTCCTACCCCAGTCAAGTGATCAGAAGCCTCCAGTATTTATAACCGAAGATGATAATGAACGTTCAGTTGAAATGTTAGACAGTCTTATTCCAGAAAATAGAAACCATCCATACGATATGAATGATGTAATAAATAATATTGTGGATGACGGAGAACAGTATCCTGTTCAATCTAACTATGCTTTAAATATTATTACTAGTTTTTCGAGGATAAATGGAAATACTATCGGAATAGTTGCAAACCAACCTTTAGATTTTGCAGGAGTTTTAGATATTAAAGCTTCAGAAAAAGCAGCTAGATTTGTTAGATTTTGTGATGCGTTCAATATACCTCTTCTGACCTTGGTTGACGTCCCAGGATTTTTGCCAGGCGTAGAACAAGAACATAGCGGAATAATTAGAAGTGGAGCTAAATTGCTCTACGCATACTCTGAGGCTTCAGTTCCTAGGGTTTGTGTTGTTGTAAGAAAAGCATACGGTGGTGCTTATATTGTTATGGACTCAATGGGTCTTGGGGCAGATAAATTGTTTGCATGGCCAAGTGCTGAAATTGCAGTAATGGGTGCAGAGGGTGCTGTTGACATTATTAATAAAAGAGATCTTGAAAATGCTGAAAATAAAGAAGAGCTTAAATCAAAATTGGTTAATGAATATAATGATAAATTCAGCAATCCAGATATTGCTGCAAAACTTGGATTAGTAGACAAAATAATAAAACCAAGCGATACTAGAAAAATAGTAGTTGAAGCATTTAAGGAATTATCAAACAAAATAAACTTAGGAGATAAACATGGAAACATTCCCCTCTAAAAATATAGCTATTACTTGGGTTGAAAAAGGTTCACTCGCTCGAAATCTTTTTTTATCTTTTGGATTTTCTATATTAACAGCATTGAGTGCACAAATTAGAATCGAGCTACCATTTACACCTGTTCCTATAACAGCTCAAACATTTGTTGTAATACTTGCAGGGTTAATATTAGGAAGTACTTTTGGATCCTTAAGCATGTTAATGTATTTATTTACAGGGCTTGCAGGATTACCATTTTTCTCAGGCAGCGTTGCTGGATTAGCTATATTAAAAAGTCCAACAATTGGTTACATTATTGGTTTCTTTATTGCAGCACAGATTATTGGCAGGCTGTCTCACAACCCTATTGTTGGAATTACTTTAGGAACTTTAACTATATATATAACTGGAGTATTTGGACTTATGATGATTTTAAATATGTCAATGATGGATGCCTTTAGCATTGGGGTTGTTCCCTTCGTGATTGGAGATTTAATTAAGGCTGCTTTAGCAGTTTTAATTGCTTACCAAATTAAATAAATATCATGACAAAAAAAAGAGTCCTAATTGCAAACCGTGGTGAAATAGCTTTAAGAATTATACGTTCAGTAAAAGAATTAGACATGGAAGCAATCGCTGTATATTCAGATGTTGATGCTGATTCTCTTCATGTAAAAAGAGCTGATGAATCTTATTACTTAGGTGGGTCTCTTCCATCTGAAAGTTATAGAAATATAAAAAAATTAATAAAAGCAATCACTGAAACAAAGGCCGATATGGTACATCCTGGTTATGGATTTTTAGCTGAGAATGCAGACTTTGCTAAAGCTGTTCAAAAAAAAGATGTCATATGGATTGGGCCAAGCCCTGAAACAATAAAATCTATGGGTGACAAGATAGAATCAAGAAAACTTATATCAAAAATTGGATTAAATCCAGTTCCTGGACAGCTAAAACCATCAAGAACAAAAAGGGAAGCAACCAAAGATGCTGCTATATTTGGCTATCCTGTTGCATTAAAAGCTGCACACGGTGGTGGAGGAAAAGGATTAAGAATAGTTCATAATGAAAAAGAACTTTTAGATAACTTTGAAATAGTTAAGCGAGAAAGTGAAGCATATTTTGGTTCATCGCAAATATATGTAGAAAAGTTCATAAAACCAGCAAGGCATGTTGAAACCCAAATTTTAAGTGATAAATATGGTAATCATATTTACCTTGGTGAGAGGGACTGTTCACTACAAAGAAGAAATCAAAAACTTATTGAAGAAAGCCCGCCTGTTTGGTTGTCGGATTATGGAAGAGAACAACTGAAAAAAGCCTCTATGAGGATTGCAAAGATATCAAACTATGTAAATGCAGGAACTATAGAATTTTTAGCTGATACAGATGAAAATTTTTATTTCCTTGAAATGAATACGAGACTGCAGGTTGAGCACACTGTAACAGAAATGAGATATGGTATTGACATTGTTAAAGAGCAAATAAAAATAGCCCTTGGTAATTCCTTAGAAGATTTTAAAACTGAAGCCAGAGGACATAGCATTGAATTTAGAATTAATGCCGAAGATCCTGCTAACAACTTTTTACCAACACCAGGAACAATAACAGAATATAGGGAACCAATGGGAAACGGTGTCCGTGTAGATGGTTGGGTTAAAACAGGATCCTCTATCTCTCATTTTTATGACAACTTAATAGCTAAATTAATTGTTTGGGGAGTTTCGAGAGAAGAGGCTATTTCAAAAGGCAAGCGTTGCCTTGATGAATATATTATTGGAGGAGTGCCGACTACTACTTCTGTACTTTCACAAGTCCTGTCAACAAAAGAATTTAGGGAAAGCAAGATACATGTAAAATTTCTCGAAGAAAATTTTAAAATACAAGAAGTTGAAGAAGAAGAGGTAATTTCCGACAGACCTCAAAAAGTAAATATAAAACTTGATGACTCTACAAATCCAAGTCTGGCACCACAGAGGCCTAGAAAAATTGGTATGGATTTAACTGGAAATATTAAGAATCCAGGAATAATAACAGCTGACATGCAAGGGACTATCGTTGATACTATGACAAAAAAGGGTAAAAAAGTTAAGAAGGGTGACTCTTTATTTGTTTTGGAAGCAATGAAAATGGAAAAAGTTATTACTGCTCCAATTCCAGGGACAGTAGTTGAATTTAATGTAAAAAAAGGACAAGCTGTGAATAAGGGCGATGTTCTAGCTGAGATATCAATATAATGTCAAATATACACGGAATTGGCGTTGACCAAGTTAATTTAAATAGAGTAAGAAAAATATTAAAAAAGTCAAAATCAAAGTTTGAAGCTCGCTGCTTCACAAACCATGAAATTGAATACGCAAATAAATTTAACGATCCAGCTAAAAGACTCGGTGCAAGATTTGCTGCAAAAGAAGCAGTAATGAAATCTCTTGGGAAAGGTTGGCGAGAACTGAAATGGAAAGAAATCGAAATAACTGGTGGTGGAAAGCCTACAGTGAACTTATATGGAAATGCCTCTGAATTAGCTGAAATAAACAAAATAGGAACAATACATGTTTCATTAAGTCACGAAAACGAAACAGCCATTGCTTTTGTAGTCTCTGAGGTAGCTTAATGAAATGGGTTGGAATGTTTCCAGGTCAAGGCTCACAAGAATTGGGTATGGGAAATGAATTATTAAATACCCATAAAGATTTATTAATAGATACATTTAAAGATGCTCTTGGTTGGTCTTTAGATGAAGTAATTAACTCTACTGACACAGAAGAAATTAAGAAAACAAATATTGCACAACCATATATATTTGCAGTTTCTTACTGTTATGGATTAGAGGCAATAAAAAAAATGGGAGAACCTTCTGCTCTTATTGGTCATTCATTAGGTGAATATACTGCTTTAGCTTTAAGTGGGTATTTTACTTATTCTGATGCCTTAAGGATTATTGCTGTACGGGGAGAGGAAATGCAAAAAGCTGTAGAAGGATCGAATACTGGCATGGCTGCAGTCTTAACAAGCGACATTGAGAAGACTTTACAAGAAATCAATAATCTAAATTCGCAAGGTGTAGACATTTGGATTTCCAATTTTAACGACAAATCTCAAATAGTAGTCAGCGGAAACAATGAAGATTTAGAATATATAAAACTTAATCCAAAATCAATCAATTCAAAAAGGATTGTACCTTTAGAGGTTGCTGGAGCATTTCATAGTAAAGTTGTATCACCAGCAAAGGAAGCTGTAGAAAAAACTTTAAATGAGATAAAAGTCAATGAAGGCAGTATACCTGTCTATATGAATTTCAATGCAAAAAAAACTGACGCAGAAACAATAAAAGATTCCTTAATTAATCAAATAGATAGTTCTGTTATGTTTTATGATCAAATTCTTAACATTGAAAATGAAGTAAAACCTGAATTATGGTGCCATATTGGTCCTGGTAATGTAACTGCTGGAATGGTCAGAAAGTCTATATCAAGTAAAGAAATTAGGACAATTAATTCTTTAGAATCATTAGCTAATTAGGAGAGTTTTGAAATCTACAATTACCGGTTGGGGTAAGTGCATACCTGATAATGTTGTAACAAATGATGACCTTGCAACTTTTATTGATACTTCAGATGAATGGATTCAGCAAAGAACTGGCGTAAAAGAAAGAAGGTTTTGTCATGTTAACAATTCTGATATGGCAACTGTTGCAGGTCTTAGAGCTGTAGCTTGTGCAGGATTAAAGCCAGAAGAAATTGATGTTGTAATACTTGCAACCTGTACGCCAGATAGTATTGTCCCGTCGGCTGCAGCTCATGTTCAGCAAAAAATGGAATGTGTAAATGCTACAGCTTATGATGTTAACGCGGCTTGTGCTGGTTTTCTTTATGCATTAGAACAAGCAAAAGCATTTGTAGAAAGTGGATTATACAAAAATGCAGTAGTGATTGGTTCAGAACATATTACATGGTTGCTTAATTGGTCCGATCGAAATACAGCAGTCTTATTTGGAGATGCTGCAGGAGCTGTTGTTGTTGAAGAGAGTAAAAATGAAGAAGATGGTGAAATCTATTCTTTTTCAAACGGAATGAGTTCAGACAAATTAGATATTTTAGAAATACCTAATTTTGGTTCAGCTATGAATAGGTTCACACCAAATGCTGCAGCTGATGTAGTTTGGACTTTCGAAGGACAGGAGATTTTTAAAAGCGGTATAAGAGCCATGGCAAAGTCCTCTGAGGAAGCAATTGAAAAATCTGGATTAAAAAAAGAAGACATTGATATTCTTATTCCCCACCAAGCAAATGTAAGGATAATTGAGGGGCTAGAAAGAACTCTCAAGCTTCCAAATGCTACTACTTTAAAATATGGATATAAGTATGGTAATACCTCGGCGGCATCTATTCCTACAGCTCTAGTTGATGCAATTGAGGATGGAACAATTAAAGGTAGCGAAACTCTTGTTATAACTGCAGTAGGTGCAGGGCTAACCTGGGGTGGTGCTGCTCTAAAATTTGGAAAAAGAGTTACACCTTTAGATGAGACTGATGTAGAACTCCCACCATATGAAGGAACAGGAGTTGATGTTATTAGAGAATCAATTAACTATTTTGTTCCTGAAAAAGCAGAAGAAGAAAAATGAAAACTGCATTAGTCACTGGTGGATCAAGAGGTATAGGTAAAGCAATAGCTCTTCAGTTAGGTAAATCCTTTAATGTTTTTGTTGGTTATTCTTCTTCAAAAGATTCTGGAGATAAAGTTGTTGCAGAAATAATTAACTCCGGAGGAACCGCAAGTCCTGTTGAAATTGACGTAACAAACATTGAATCAATTGAAAACGCTTTTACAACTATTGAAAAAGAATATGGTGGAGTTGATGTGCTTGTAAACAATGCTGGAATTACTAAAGACAATATACTACCAAGATTAAAAGAAGATGATTGGAATGATGTAATTGATACTAACTTATCAGGATCATATAGAACGTCTCAAAGAGCAATAAAGCATATGATGAAAAGTAAATGGGGAAGAATTGTATACATCTCCTCTATCGTGGGAATGATGGGAAACCAAGGTCAGGCTAACTACGCTGCGTCAAAGGCTGGTTTAATAGGTTTAAGTAAATCAATAGCTAAAGAAATGGGATCTAGAAATATTACCTCAAATGTTATAGCTCCAGGTTACATCGAGACTGATATGACAGCTTTTCTTACTGACGAACAAAAGGATAATATTATAGAACAACTCTCTATAAAACGTATCGGAAAACCTGAAGATATTGCAAATATAGTATCTTTTTTGTGTACAGATGAGTCAGAGTATATAACGGGACAAGTAATCTCTGTTGACGGAGGGATTACTAGTTAATAAAGGGGAGTTTTTATGGAAGTTAATGAAGTTTTTGAAAAGGTAAAAAATCTATTTGTAGAAGAGCTTGGTCTTGATGTTGATAAGGTGACTATGGACGCAAAGCTTGAAGAAGACTTAGAAATAGACTCTCTAGGAATAGTTGAGGTAGTAATGGCCTTTGAAGATGAGTTTGGTATAGAAATTGACGATGAAGAACTCACTGATGTAGCAACCGTTGGGCAAGCTGTTAACTTACTTCATTCAAAATTGTAATTAAATCATGTCTAAAAGACGTGTTGTTGTCACAGGCCTAGGAAGCATTAATCCGTTAGGAAATAATGTTCAAGATACTTGGGACAATTTAGTAAATGGAGTCTCTGGAATTGACCACATCACATCTTTTGATACAAGCGAACTGCCTGTAACCTTCGCTGGCGAAGTTAAGAACTTTGATGCAAATGAATATATGGGTAAGCAGCATGCACGAAAATTAGATAGATCAGGTCATTTGTCTATTCATGCAACAGAAGAAGCTCTTAAAGATGCAGGGCTTGATTTAGAAGAAAGATTGGGATCGAATGTTGGCATTGTATTTGGAACTGGCATTGGTGGAATTGCTGCAACAGAAAATGCTGTAAGAACATATGATGAAAAAGGACCAACACGTGTTAACCCATTAGCAATAACTCAATTGATGCCAAATTCTAGTACTGGGCAAGTAGCAATTAAATTTGGAATAGAAGGACCCTCTTTAACAATAACAACAGCCTGCGCAGCTTCAGCTAATGCTGTTGGTGAAGCAAAAAATATGATTGAGAATGGAATAGTAGATATGGTGGTCACTGGTGGAACTGAGTCAGGCACAACGCCAATGACAATAGCGGCTTTTGCTCAAATAAGAGCTCTATCAACAAAGAATGACTCCCCTAAGGAAGCATGTAAACCTTTTGATAAAGATCGGGATGGTTTTGTTATGGGAGAGGGTTCTACAGTTTTAGTAATGGAAAGTGAGGAATCAGCAAATAAACGAGGTGCTGAAATATATGCTTATGTCACTGGATATGGTGCAACAACAGACGCTTACCATATAACAGCCCCAGCTGAAGGAGGAGCAGGTGCAGTAAAAGCAATGGAGAAAGCAATTGAGGATGCAGAAATTAACTCTTCGGATATTGAGTATATAAATGCCCATGGAACTTCAACTCCAGCAAATGATAAAAATGAGACAGAAGCAATTAAAACAGTTTTGGGAGAAAAAGCTTATGAAGTAGTAATTTCATCAACGAAATCTATGACTGGTCACTTACTGGGAGGTGGCGGTGCTTTTGAATCTATGGCATCAATATTGTCAATAAAGCATAGTAAAGTTCCTCCAACAATTAACTTAAATGATCCTGATGAGGAATGTGATTTAAACTATACACCAAATAATGCTGTTGACCTTAGCATTAATACTGCAATGTCTAATTCTTTTGGGTTTGGTGGACATAATGCTGTACTTGTTTTTAAAAAAAGCTAAATAGAATTAAACTTTTTATGGAGGAGAGACTCTTCCAGCCATTAACATCGACTCTTGTTCTTCACCAGTTAAAGAATCTATTAGACAATCTGGTTGACCTGGAGCTTTTCCGCAAGGAAATTCTCCTGGATTTATCTCTGTTTGATATTTTCCATAAGGAATTTCAACTTCTAAAACTATTGGAACCCAGCCAAATTCTTTTCCAGAAGGTGGTTCAACTACTGAACCATTATCTAATTCAACAAGATGGAAGTTATCTAAAGTTTTAGGTGTCGGAATAAATTCTTGATTAGAGCCCCATTCTTCATGCATTTTTTCTATTCTCGACTGAAGTAAATCCAAATACTCTTCAGTATATATTTCTGGATAATCAATAGCCAGATACATAAAACTAGGTTGATCTTTGAATCTATACCATCGATATTTTACTAGAGTTCCGTCATCTAAAGTTGTTTCATAAATAGTCGGGTCACAACCTTCGCTTTCGCAATCTAAACATGAATAATCGTAAGGATCAGAGTCGATATCAAAAACACTATCAATATTTTCTTTTACTTCTGCTTCAAAACTTTCATCTTGTGCAGACTGAATATGGGGCATATATGAAATAGTACGTTCAAGATTTGACATTTCTAACATTTGTAAAGATTTTGGTACATCACCTTCATTAACTGGAACGAACTCATAAGAACTATACTCACCCTTTTCTGCTCCATTGAATTCAACTTTGTAATAGTCAACTAAATCACGTTCTTCTTTTTTAATATCGCCCCAATCCCAATATGTATTTGTTTCACCTTTTTTTGTTTCTCCAGCAAGATGTAGATTCCAACTAAGTATCCACTCCATTTCAAGTGCTTCTATATTTGAATCATTATTTTTCATATATAGATCATTTTGTTTTAAATCAGGTCTTTCTTTAGATACTTTTACAACAGACATTGGCTTAGAAAATTTTGAAAAACTAGTATCTAATCCTTCTATATCAGCCTCACCGCTGAAAAAATCTACAAAATAATTATATAAATCTATATCATAAGTTCTGCCATCAAGAGTAAAGTATTCTTTTTCATCCATAGATGGAACAGAAGGAGGGAAAATTTTTATATATAAATCTCCATTTTCATCATATTCTGTAAAAACAGGAAGCTCTCCCATCTCTGCTCCTATAGCTGCATAAGGAGTTGATGTATAAGCTAGAGTATTTTTCTCTTCAACCCAGAAAAGGCCACTTTCTTCTTCAAAGTCATAATCATCAGCATTATCAACATACCAACCTAAGCTTTTAACTGCTTCCATTAAGGTCTCGTTATCAACTCTTCCAGCAATATAGTCTATCAAAACTTCCCTAATTTCTTTTCCTAGAAAATCTTCATCATCTTCAGCTCCATCAAACAGTAATTCAAAAGAGTTCCATACATCAATATTTCTATACCAAAATTCTGGAACATAAGCCCACATTGGACCACTGTATTGAGCACTATTACCAACAAAAGTCCAAGTCAATTTGCCAATATCTGTTGTTGGTTGATCTAAATGAACCCTTTCCTCTCCACTAAAAATTGGCAATGCAAACCATCCATGACCAAAATAAATTCCCCCGTCTTCAGCATATTCATTTTGATCTTCATCAAAATGAATAGCATTTGGAAGATTAAGAACTTTATTTGTTAACTGAACACCTCCAAAATCTGCACACGCACAACGTCTTTCGTAAAATCCCCATCCAGAGTAAGAACTTTGAGGGTTGTAAAATAAATTAGCACCTGAAGCCATATAAATTGGATATTTTGTGCGACCGAACTTATCATAAGCTCCCAACCCACCTTCTATTGTTCCTCCAGCTGGACCATATGGATGAGAATTTGGAGCCTGTATCCACTGACCCCATAATCCTTGCTGGTCTTCAGGTCTTACACTGTAAAAAGGAAAAATTCTATCATAAAAAGATAAACCGTAAAAAGGATACATATTAGATCCATCATTAGCTGCAGTAGAAATAACATCTCCACCAATACCCGTTGCTATAGCTAAGTCTGGCATACACTGAATTTCTCCTAATTGATCACCATGTTCACCACCGTAATCAATAATATTCAGTGGAAATAATCCTTTACTATAAAGTCCTAATGTCTCTGGATAAAAATCCAAAATTAACTCATCTATAAATGGTACCTCCAGTAAAGGAGTCTCTTCATAATAAACGTCTTCATATCTACCCGTATAAATGCAATGTCTGGGTAAAAACTTACCAGGATTGTAGTTTGGATCAGGTTCTCCAACTGTATAATATTTTGAAAATATAGGGTCATTAAGGTCTGCAAATTCAGTGGCTTCTCTTTCATTTTCAAACTCGAGAACTTCCGGTGGTGGAGGAGGAATTTCTTCTAATTCGGTCTTAAGATTTTCTAATTCAGTCTCTTCTTCAGGGGTTAAGTTTTGCTTATTCTCCAACGCCTCAATTTGTTCTTCTAATTCATCGATAGTATTTTCATTTCCACTAGAACAAGATGAAACTATAAGAGATAAGACTAAGAAAATAACCTTTTTATTCATAGTTTTATTGTATCAATAAAATTTACTTTATGGTTCAGGGGGTGGTTCACAATCAGGTTCATCTACAGGACATTCAAAGAATTGGGCATTAAAATCTATACCAATTGCTGCATATTTTTGCTTTAGAGCATTAAAGGTGGTTGCTTCAAATGCAGCTACCTCCCTTAAGTTATTAGCAGTTGCTTCAAGTATGGTTGATACATCTGAAAGTTTTTTTATCAATTTTCCATACTGTAGCTCAAGATCATTTGATTTATAATATTCAGCATCACAATTTGAAGCAACTCTGAGCATTCCATTAAAGAACGCTCTGTCATGTATCTCTAACATTGCTAAATAATCAGCTGCCATCTTTAATTCAATGTAAACACCAAAGTATAAATCTATTGCTGCCTGCTCCATTAAATTGGCTTCGTTTATAGAAGCATTTATAGCCTCTTCACTTGTTTCAGAAACGTTTGTAAGAATTGTCTCTACCTCTTTATAAAGCCTTTCAAGCTCCTCAATATTTCTTTCTATTTCTTGGTATGTAGGACTATCAGACTGAGAAGGAGGTGATGTATCAGAAGAAGAACTTTCAGAACTACCACCTATAGATTCTGATTCTGCTTGTAGTTGAGCAATCTGAGCTTCAATTTCGCTAATTCTATTGTTTATCTCTTCAGATGTTAATCCATTTGTAGTGCTCTCACGTTCAACAATTATTGCTTCTAATGAGGACACCTCATTACGAGTAGTGGTTAATTGTTCTTCAACTGCACTAGTGTCACTTCCTTCGCTAGCTGTATCAATCAATCCTTGTAGCTCTGTGGCGTAATCGTTTAATGATTGTACTTGTTGTTTTAAATTTTCAATCTCATATGCAGTTCCCTGAAGCGAATAAAGTTCATCTATTTGAGTGTTTAATTCACCTACCTCTGCGTTTATTTGCTCTAATCTATTATTTGCCTCATCATTCTCTGCCGTGTTAGATGAATCTCCTACTGAAGAAGAGGAATTAAGTTCTTTACTAAGGACTTCATTTCGTTGCTCTAAAACTGTAATCCTCTCTTCTAATGCATTGACTTGATCTATATTCTGACTTCCTGCATTTGCAATTTCTGCAATAGGCCCAAGATCTAAAGCCTCAACATCCACCATAAACTGCTCTGTACTTGCTAAAGCAGTTGCTGCTTGATCTCTAAATATTGCTAGACCATCAACAAAGTTGTCGGCAATTTTATAAAATTCATTGAACTCAAATTCGGCTAAACATTTACCAGTTTCTAGTGCATTTCTTTGTAAATTAAAAAACTGTTCCTGCGTACAGCTTGTGTTGAAGTCATTGTTTATTTGATTAATTATTGCTTCTACAGATACTTCACTGGGTGTTTTGCCTTCCGTAGCTTTATCAATCGAAGATTGTATCTGCTCCTCTGAAAGATTTGTACATTCTTCGTTAGCATGTACAGGATTGACCATATTTATCGATAAAATTAATGCGAAAATTATTACTTTCTTCATCATTCCAACTCACCCAAACAATCTGGTTTATTGTTTATTAATTCATCAAATTCAGTTACCGAAGAAATAATCTCGTTATAGGCTGGATTCTCTTTTAATTTCTCATTAAAAAGTAAAGGCCAATCTAAGAACGAATCTAAAGTAGCAGGAGAAGGTAGTGACCCAGCCTCGACTTCTGAATAGGATAAATAAACTTTGTTTAATGCATCTTGTACGTCTTCACATGAATAAGAAGGGCTTACTTGATTTGAGGAACTATTTTCTCCAGATGAGTCAGATGAACTATTGTCAGCAGATAATTCAGATGCACTATTTTCTCCAGATGATTCAGATGAACTATTTTCTCCAGATGAGTCAGATGAACACTGAATAAAAGTAAATAGAAGTATTAAAAGAGCTGCCTTTTTCATTTGTTCGGCAACATTGTTCCACCAATGGCGTGGGCACCTCCGTCAGCGTGTATTACTTCTCCACTTACTGCTTCAGAAAAATCAGATAATAGAAAGTTAACAACCTTTGCCACAGGTTCTGCATTTTTTGTATCCCATCCAAGAGGAGCTTTTTCATTCCATTCACCTTCCATTGATGAGAATCCAGGAATATTTTTTGCTGCTGTTGTCGCGAGTGGGCCAGAAGCAACAGCATTTACTCTTATGCCGTCCTTCCCAAGATAGTAAGCAAGATACCTCACTATAGATTGTAATCCTGATTTAGCTACACCCTGCCAGTCATAACCAGGCCAGGCTTGCGAATTGTCAAAGTCTAAAGCAACAATTGAAGATGGGTTATTCATGATTGGTTGAAAACCTTTTGCTAAGGTCTTTAATGAAAAAGCTGAAACTTCAAAAGAAGCTACAGCATCATCTAATTCTGTATTCATGAAATTACCTCCCATTGCTTCAATAGGAGAAAAAGCTATTGCATGGAGTACTCCGTCTATTGATCCATGGTTGTCTTTAACTTCTTTAACTGCTTCTTCTACTTGTTTAGGATCTTGAATGTCCATTTCATAAACTTTGATATCTTCTGAGAGTCGTTTTACAGCACGTTCAGTAATTCTGAGACCTTTGCCAAAACCAGTTGCTATTATTTCTGCCCCATTATCTATAGCAATTTTTGCCGATGCATAAGCAATGCTTTTATCAGTTAAAATTCCTGTAATTAATAGCTTTTTTCCTTTTAAAATCATAAGTCAATCCTACTAACTATGACTATAAACTAACTTATTAAGTATCAAATTAAATTAATTAATTATCGATATTTAAAGAATCTACCAATCTTTTTCGTAGTTCTCTAACTAATTCAACTAAAGAAGCCTGCTTATGGATGTCTCTCATATAATCTACAACTGGGGTTGCGTGTAAAATATTGTTTACTTCTTTCAATCTATTTAATGATCCTAATTCCTCTCCAATGCTTTCAAGTTCAGAAACCAAATCTTTAATAACATCAGTAATTGGTTTTGTATTTCCGTCTTTACCTGTAATAAATTGCGCATTAAGACCCTCTTTAATTGCAGCCCATCTATTTCTTTCAATCAACCAGTTAGGATCTGGTTCATTTAATGAACCTTCTTCCCAGTCTCGTCCAATTTTTATTGCAAGTGCTTGAACCAGAGTTGCGACCGCAACAGTGTCTACCAAAGAAGGCATTGAGTCTGCTATTCGTGTTTCTACTGTTCCATACTCTGGATGTAGTCTTACGTCTTTCCAGACTTGCCTGTATCCAACATCTTCTTTTATAACACCAGCTTTTACAAGAGTTTGAAGAGACTGTTCATATTGACCCCACTCATGATATGGTTCAGGCAATCCAGTATTCGGTAGACCTTGAAAGATGCTTAATCTTGAACAATATAGTTCAGTATCTCTTCCTCTCCAAAAAGGTGAAGAAGCGCTTAAAGCAAGAATTAAAGGTAAATATTTCCTAATCTCATCATGTACTGCAATTGCTTTTTCTTTAGAATCCATTCCTACATGCACATGCATGCCGAAAGTTAGAAGTCTCCTAACAGCCCAACCATACTTGTCTGCAAATTCTTGATATCGAGGATTTACATCGGTAATAACTTGGTCCTCGTACATGGCAAAAGGATGTGCCCCTGTAGAAATTAACCCTGCATTATTTTCACTAGCAATTTCCAATACTTTATTTAATATTGAAGACATCTCTTCGTAGGTTTCATTGGTATTCATTAATGGTGAACTTGTTACCTCAACAGTGGAAAGATAGAGCTCATGTTTTACTCTTTCATCATTATCATATGTGTTAATAATCCCCTCAGCAATATTTACTAAATTTCCTGAATCTTTATCTACCAGTTGCGCCTCAATTTCTACACCAACTGTTGGTTTAACTGAAGGATTAAATACTATTTCTTCCATATTTAATCTAAATAGTAGTAAATTCTTTTATGCGATTAGTTGTGAATTTAATTTATTATTTAATCTCTGCTTGAGCGGCAGCTAGCCTTGCTGCAGGAATTCTAAATGGAGAGCAGGAAATATAGTCTATATTTAAAGCATTTAAGAAATATATTGAATTTGGATCACCTGCATGCTCGCCACAAACTCCAATTTTTAGAGAGTTGTTAGCCTTCTTACCATCATTTGAAGATATCTCTACAAGGCGTCCTACCGTATCTGGATCTATTGAAATAAATGGGTCTATATTAAAGATTTGTTTTTCAACATACTCACCTAAAAACTTTGAAGCGTCATCTCTGGAAAGACCTAAAGTTGTCTGAGTTAAATCATTTGTTCCAAAAGAAAAGAAGTCAGCATCTTTTGCAATCTCTACAGAATTGAGTGCAGCACTTGGTAATTCAATCATTGTGCCTATGGTGTATGTAAATTCATAATTTAACTTCTTCTCAATCTTTTTTATTTTCTTTATCAATATGCTTTTCATTTCAGTTAATTCGCCTGCATTCATAACTAAAGGAATCATGATCTCTGGGGTGACTTCTAATTTTTCGTTCTCATAAATTAAATGTGTAGCTCTTAATATTGCTTCTACCTGCATTTCATAAATTTCAGGATAACTTAAACCAAGCCTTACTCCTCTATGTCCTAACATTGGATTGCTCTCAGAAAGCTTCATTAGAATTTCACTAATATGACTAGGTGATACGTTTATCTCATTTGCAAGTTGGGAAATTTCTAAATCACTTTTTGGAAGAAATTCATGCATTGGAGGGTCTAATAATCTAACAGTTATTGGTTTTCCTTTTAAGAGTTTGAATAAAGCCTCGAAATCAGATATCTGATATTTGATTAATTTTTTAAGTGCTCTTTTTCTTCCTTGTTTACTATCCGACATAATCATCTCTCTCATAGGAAGAATTCTTTCTCCTTCGAAAAACATATGCTCAGTCCTACATAAACCAATACCCTCTGCTCCAAATTCAAGAGCTTTAGATGTGTCTACAGCTGTTTCTGCATTTGCTCTAATTTCTAATTTTTTAATTTCATTGCACCATTCCATCAAAGTATTGAATTCTTCAGATAACTCTGGTGCTTCTAGCTCTAATTCACCAATAAATATTTCTCCTGTTGAGCCATCTATAGATATTAAATCTCCCTCTTCTAGGCTTATTTCTTTACTTGAAATAGTTTTTTTTGAATAATCTATTACTAAATTTTCTGCACCAACAATACATGGCTTCCCCATCCCTCGTGCAACTACGGCTGCATGGCTTGTCATACCTCCTTTTGTAGTTAGTATTGCAACTGATGAAAACATACCATGTATGTCTTCTGGGCTTGTTTCATCTCTAACTAGAATTACATTTCTTCCTTTATTCCCTTCCTCTTCAGCTTTATCAGCATCAAAAACTATCTCTCCAAAAGCAGATCCTGGTGAAGCGTTCAATCCTTTTTCAAATATTTCCTTTTCTTGAGCTGCAATAAACTGCGGATGTAAAATCATCGTGAGGCTGTCCGCATCAACCATTTTTATTGCCTCTCTCTTGCTAATTATTTTTTCGTTATGCATATCAACGGCGATTTTTACACTAGCTTGAGCCGTTCTTTTTGCTGTTCTTGTTTGGAGTAGATAAAGTTTCTTATTTTCAATTGTAAATTCAATATCTTGTACTTCCTTATAGTGATTCTCTAATTTAGTTGCTATTTCTCTTATCTCTGCATGTAATTTAGGATGTTCTTCTGATAAAGAAGGTTCTGTATTCTTTTCATGTTTTGTTATCGGAAAAGGTGTCCTTAAACCTGCTACAACATCCTCTCCTTGAGCGTTCATCAAATATTCTCCATATAATTCATTTTTGCCAGTTGAAGGAAATCTTGTAAATGCAACTCCCGTTCCAGAGTTTTCATTTAAATTACCAAAAACCATTGTCTGAACAGTTGCACCGGTCCCCCAGTTGTCAGGAATATTATTAATTTTTCTATAAGTTATTGCTCTTTTGTTCAGCCAACTATTAAAAACGGCCTTAATTGAACCTATTAATTGTTCTTCTGGATCTTGTGGAAAAGGTGCATCAGAAAACCTTTCAACAGTATTTTTATAAGCATCAATTATCCATTGAAGATGGTCTGGGTCAAAATCAGCATCAGAATCTAAACTATCAATTCTTTTTTTATTTTCAATTATTGCTTCAAACGTCTTATGGTTAATTCCTAAAACAACATTTCCATACATTTGAATAAGCCTTCTGTAAGAATCTAATGCAAACCTTTCATCGTTAAATACTTTTGAAAGATGGGTTACATTTTCATCGTTTAAGCCAATATTTAATATAGAATCCATCATTCCTGGCATTGAAATTCTTCCACCTGATCTGACAGAAAGAAGTAATGGATTTTCTGAATTCCCAAAAACTTTCCCAGAGTGTTTTTCTAATTTTCTTATGGAAGAACTTAATTCCTCATCAAAATTTTTAGGAAAAGTTTTGTTTTCAATAAAATAATTACAGACTTCAGTTGTAATCG
This sequence comes from Candidatus Actinomarinales bacterium, assembly GCA_004214055.1. Classification (GTDB taxonomy): domain Bacteria; phylum Actinomycetota; class Acidimicrobiia; order Actinomarinales; family Actinomarinaceae; genus Actinomarina. The sequence goes on from SGYT01000011.1 coordinate 20,027, forward strand.
TAAATCCTGGGGGGACGTTTATACCCAAGTTACACATCTCAGCTAAGTTTGCTCCTTTTCCTCCAAGGAGATCTGCCATAGTTTTATCTCCATCTGTATTTTTTTTGGAAAATTGATATATTAATTTACTACTCATAATTCTTAATTATTCTATTCTAGGAGAATGAGTAACAAAGAGAATAACATTCTAGTTGTTGGAACTGGAACTATAGGAGAACCTCTCATAGGGCTTCTTGCTGAGCATCAAAAATCTTTAGGCATTGACAATGTTTATTTTTTTAAAAGAACTCCTCTGTCTGATGAAAGAGGGAAAGTTGAAGCTCTAATTAGAAAAGGTTCAAAATTAGTCTCTACAAATGATGTTCTTAGTGAATTTAATAATCTTGGTTTTGAAGCAGAAGATGTTGAAAAAGCTTATGAAAAATGTTCAGTAATTATTGATTGCACGCCAAGTGGAAATAGTAACTGGGAAAATATTTACTCAAAACTTGATTCAAGTAAAAGGTTCATGGCTCAGGGATCAGAGCATGGATTTGGTCCCTTTTTTGCATGGGGAATTAATAATGAAACTTTAAATCCTAAAAATAATAAATACTTAATAGCATCATGTAATACACATAATATTGCCTCTATTGTTAAAAGTTTTTCACTTGATACAGATCGTGAATTGCTCGAGGGAAGATTTGTATGTCTGAGAAGAGCAAATGATGTATCACAGAATGATTCCTTTGCTCCATCACCTACAATTACTAAACACGATAATCAAGAATTCGGAACACATCACGCAAGAGACGTTTACGAGCTTTTTAATCAAGATGGAAAGGAATTAAACCTCTTTTCTTCAGCAATAAAACTACCGACTCAATATATGCATACACTTTGGTTTAATTTAGCATTTAAAGATAATTTAGAGTTTGATAGTGTTATGTCTGAATTAGAAAATAATGATTTTTTAATGACAACAGAGAAGCTTTCTTCGAATAAAGTCTTCTCCTTTGGAAGAGACCATGGATACCACGGAAGACTTTTGTCACATGGAATTGTTGCAATTGATTCTCTCCATGTAAAAAATAATAATTTAACAGGCTATTGCTTTACACCTCAAGATGGTAATGCTCTGTTGTCATCTGTAGCTGCTTCAGTTAATTATTTCTATGAAGATAGCTGGGAAGAAAAAATGGAAGTTTTTAATCAATATCTTTTTAAACAAATATAAATGAATATTGCTGTATATAGTGACAAATTTTCTGGAACCCTTTCTGCTTCTGAAGTTATAGAAGTTGTAAAAGAATCATTTGAAAATAACTCAATCAAAGCTTCTTATTTTCCAGTTACTGATGCAGGTGAAGACTCATCAATAATCTTTAAACAGCACGGAATTAAAGTTGAAAAAACTATTAGTGCTGAAGATCTTTCGGGTTTTAAAAAAGAGATTGAACTTCTTAACGTCTCGGGAGATATCTTTTTTGAATCTTCGCTATTAATTGGAATAAACAATACTAATGGGGATACAAGAGATTTGAATACTGCTTGCTTGTCAGAAATTATTGAATCAACTGATGTTATAGGGTTAGGTGGTTCTAAAACAAATGATGGAGGTTTTGGACTATTAAGCAAAATGGGGGTTGATTTTTTTTCCGATAATAAATTAATTGAACCCAAACCAAATAATTTTGAAAAAATTACAAGCGTCGAAATCAATGACCAATTTAAGAAATTAAATAAAAAAGTATTGGTCGATACCTCCATCCCATTAATGGGAAATAGATCAGCTATAGAAATTTTTGGACCTCAGAAAGGTTTAGACGTAGAAAGTATCAATAAGATTTCTTCCAACATTAAAAGAATTATTCGCCTTATAGCTAATAATTTTGAAACAAAGCCTGATCCAACTAAGGAAGGAACGGGAGCAGCTGGTGGTCTTGGTTTTGCATTTTCTGAAATACTAGGATGCAATTTAGTTTCTGGAGCTGAGTATTTTTTGGAGAAATCTGGACTTGAAGAAAAAATAAATTCTTATGATATATCAATATTATGTGAAGGAAGGTTTGATAAAACATCGATGGAAGGTAAGATTCTGGGTCAAATATTAAAGAAAAACAAAGGTACTATGTATTTTCTTGGTGGTATTTATGATCATGAAGACCAAAGTATATTTGAAAATATTTATGAATGCGGAGAAAAAGGTCTAAATAATCCAAAAAAAGAATTGCTTTCAGCAACTAATAAATTGATAAGCCAAATTAAGATATAGTTTATGAGCATTACATCCCCATGCATAAGCGTCTGTGTGACTGATCCAACTAGTGACTTGTGTTATGGGTGTGCAAGGACAACTAACGAAATAAAAAAATGGTCTTCTTTTACAGATAAAGAAAAAATAGACACAGTAGAAAAAGGTAGAAGCAGAATGGATGGATGGCAATTAGAATCATTTGATAAAGCTTACAAACAAAAAATTGAAACAGGATTGAGTCCTATTAAAGAACAAAAACTCCAAGATGAAGAATAACTCAGAATTTATAAATATTGATATCACTTCTGGTGTTTGTACTGTAACAATGAACAGACTCGATAAAAAAAATGCAATTAATCCACAGTTTGCTTTAGAGCTTTGTAATGCTTGGGATGTAATTGATAATGAAAATGAAATAAGAGTTGCCGTTTTAAAAAGTGCAGACTCA
>SGYT01000012.1 GCA_004214055.1 Candidatus Actinomarinales bacterium
TTTCTCCAGGATGGGAACCCTCTTATCTATCAAATTGTCCGTACTAATTGCTATTCTTAAACTATGGAAATTGCATTTTATATATTAATTATTTTGCTTCTTGGAGCAAATCTTTATTTCTCATTAAAAAAAGATGATGAAAAAGAGAATGATGATGAATATTTAATCAAGGGTATTGTTAGTGAAATCATTGAGAATGAAGAGTCCCAAATTTATAAACTTCTTGATAAATCAGATCAAACAGTAAAAGACTTTTTAGAGAAAACGGGAGAAATTAAAAGTTCTATAAGCGGGGTAGACCAACAAACAAGAAATTTAATTTCTGTTTTAAATAATAATCAAAGCAGAGGGCAGTGGGCTGAGCTTCAAGTCGAAGACCTTCTAGGAATCATGGAGTATAAGGACGGAGTCCATTATGAAACACAAAAGATTATGGAGAAAGGTACAAAGCCAGACTTTACTTTTTATCTTCCAGATAATAAAACAATAAATATGGATTCAAAATTCCCTTTAACCATATATATGGAGATTTCAAAATTAAACAGAGATCTTGAAGATAAAACCCTTGATGAAGCATCAAGAAAGCAAATAACAGACTCAATAAAATCAAAGAACAGAGATTTTATAGATAAAGCAATTAAAACAAAAATTGATGAAACAGCAGGTCGTGAAGGATATATATCGGCTGAGGAAGGAACTGTGGACTTTGTACTAATGTACGTTCCTCTTGAAACCCTCTATCATTTCTTACTTGCATCAGAAATAGGAGCTGATAGGATTCCTGTTATTCAATATGCATTTACCAAAAAAGTAATATTAGTTAGCCCTCAAACTTTAATGGCTTATCTAGAAACTATCCGACACTCGATGAAGCTCTTTAGTTTACAAACAGACACAAAGAATATTCTTGCTACTCATGAAAAAGTTAAGAATGAAATAAGGAAATTTATAGAATCTTTTGATGATGTTACTAAACGGCTAGATCAGACTGTTGAGTCTTTTGAAAAACTAAAAACTACTCGTGTAAATAAATTAGAAAAGTCTTTTGAAGAATTGGATGAAGTAAATAAAAGTACGGACGACTAGTAGTTTCTATTTTGCGACAACCATAATGCACTGATCATCAATATAGTTTTTACCATGCTCTTTTAAATAATTTGAAATTTCTTCACTTTCGGCACCAGGCTGATACCAAAAGTTATCGTAACCCTTTTCTACTAGGTCTTTTGTAATTTCAATACCTATATTTGGAGGCACAACAAAATTTATTATTGAAGGGCAATCTTTAATATCTGCAACACTTTTATAAGAAGGTGAGCCATCTATTTCCTTTTCTTTAGTATTTATTGGTATTACATTAAAGCCTTTAGATTTAAGGTTTAGTAAGATTTTATTACCATATTTACTCGGATCATTACTCGCACCAACTAGAGCAATTGCTTTATTTTTATTTTTAAGTGATTCTATCAATTAAAAATTTTCTGCTTTCATAGCAAAAAGATCATCTTTTCCAGCAGTAATTGAAGATGCATAACCCGAAGCGAGTGGAAGCAATTGTTCCATATAAAAATTACAAAGAGTTAATTTGTCAGAATAGAAATCATCACTTGTTTCTTTATGTTTTTTATTAGCAAGAATTGCTGCTTTGCCCATATAGTATCCACCTAATACTTGTCCAAACATTTTTAAGTAAGGTGTTGCTGCAGCGCTTGCATCTACTATTTCACCCTCAAGCATTCTTGAACCTAGCCACATTGTTACTTCTGACAACTTGGAAACCTCAGTTTCAAGCTTGTCTGCCATAGAAGCTACAACTTCATCTTCACCCTTCATCTCTTCAATAACTTTACTTACGTCACCAAGCAGTCTTTGCATTGCTTGACCATTATCTAAAGGCAATTTTCTAAACATTAAATCTAAAGCTTGAATCCCATTTGTTCCTTCATATATAGGAGCTATTCTTGAATCTCTTAAATATTGAGCTACACCTGTTTCTTCAACATATCCCATCCCTCCATAAACCTGAATAGCGACAGAAGAGAGCTCCACACCTAAGTCTGAAACCCATGCTTTAGTTATCGGTGTCAAGATTCCACACCTTTCCTCGCCAAAAGCTTTCAATTCTTCATCTTCTGCTGAATACTCTAGATCAAGCATTAATTGATTGTCATACATAAGATATCGCATAGCATCTGTGTAAGCCTTTATAGTCATTAACATCCTTCTTACATCAGCGTGATCTATTATTGTAGAGTTCTTAGCATCTTCTTTTGACATTCCAACAGGTCTTCCTTGAACTCTATCTCTTGCATATTGCGCTGCGCCTTGAAGAGCACCACTTGCGCAAGCTAACCCCTGTCCGCCAACCCATACACGAGCTTCGTTCATCATGGTGAACATGTATGTTAATCCTCTATTTTCTTCACCAACAAGATAACCAGTTGAACCATCATATTCCATAACACAAGTTGGGCTTGCATGGATACCTAGTTTTTCTTCTATAGATATGCAATTTACATTATTATTTTCACCCAAAGACCCATCATCATTTACATATATTTTTGGAACTATAAACATTGATATTCCCTTTGTTCCCTCAGGAGATCCAGGAGTTTTTGCTAATACTAGGTGAACTATATTTTCTGTCATATCATGCTCACCAAAAGTAATCCAAACTTTTGTACCGGTTATTTTGAATGTCCCATCATCTTGAGGTTCAGCCTTAGTTGTTATTGTCCCTAAATCAGAACCAGATTGAGGTTCGCTAAGGTTCATTGTTCCAGTCCACTCACCCGAAACTAATTTAGGTAGAAATTTTTCTTTTTGTTCATCATTTCCATGAAAATATAATGCGGAGATAGCTCCAGCACTAAGTCCTGGTGCTAAACCAAAAGCTAAATTAGCAGTACTCAATATTTCTAATGTTCCCCCAGACAATGTAATAGGCATACCTCCACCACCAATATCTGCAGGGAGTGAAATTGAAGCCCATCCTGACTCGGAGAAGCTTTTATACGCTTCCTTAAAGCCCCTAGGCATAGTTACAACTCCATCTTTAATAGTTGCTCCCTCCTGATCACCTATTGCATTAATAGGAGCCAAGACTTCTTCAGAAAACTTAGCACATTCTTCCATTGTTGGAATAACTATATCTTCTGAGAAATCACTGAATTTAGATATTTTATTTAAGATATTATATGAATCAATTACTTCATAACCAAAAACGATGTCTTTTATCGGTGCTTTATATGCAACAGCCATAAATAATATTGTACTCTAAATTTAATTTTTAATAAAAAAAGTTAGCGTGGTTTTATGTCTACTAATTCTGAAATTTCTTTAATTTTTTCTAAGGTGGGGAGTGAAGAAGTGCCAGCCACTATTGCACCTGCAGCACAAGCATTTCGAGTTGTATTTATTACATCATCTATACCATGCGCTCCAATATAAGCTGCAGTAACATCTCCTGCACCAGTTGAATTTATTGTTTTAAATTCGGGTGGAGTAATCTCAACTACGCCATCCTTACTTAGGAGACGAGCAGGCAAGTTAGCAGAGGTAAGTAAAATCCAAGAGACAAAATCTTCGTTCAAAAGTCTATTTGCTTCAACAACATCTATCTCATCTTTGCTAACAACTAAAAAATCTATTTTATAATCAATGGGCTCACCATACCCTGCTTGAGTTAGAAAGACGCTACTTAAATCTTCATTTTTTAGATTTTCCCGAATATATTTAATTGAGTATCTATCAATTATCATTGAATCAAATTCTTTAACTTTATTTAGGTTACTCCAATCACATTTATCGTAACCTGATGAGATTATTGTTCTCTCTCCGTTTTTATCTATGTAAATTGAACAAGTGGGAGTTAGGGATTCATTTACAATGATATCTTTATAACCTATATTGGTTTCTTTTAAATAAGATAATAAATAATCACCTAGTGGATCTTTCCCAATCGAATTTCCCATTACTGAAGTTTCTATGCCCCAATTTATTATGTTTTCAGCACAATTAATTGCTGTTCCTCCAGGTCTAATTTTGTATTCTTTGCTTCGAATGTCACCGCCAAGAGGTGGTATTTCATCAACAAAGTACATTAAATCGGGATTAATTGTTCCATAAGATAGTACTTTTTTATAACTCATATAAGTATTTGAAGATAAATTATTTTGCTTGTTACTAAACTAAGCCACTAATTACGGCACCAGCTACAAGTATTGCTATATAGCTAATTAACCCTCCACCTATTGCTGCAATCTTTGTACTCCTTGAAATTAAGCTAGGTCCTGCAAGGTGGTATATCAATACACCAAAGAAGGGTACAAGATAAACTATTGCTATCCACATGTACTTGCTTCTTCCCTGAACTTTATCATTAGAGTCAATGTCTTTGATTGCTAATGCAGCCCAAGCCGCATACAAAACAAAAGGCATTAGATATCCGTAAAGTTGAAATAACAATTGCCAAACATTAGGGCTTGTAATCGGTACTCCACTCATAATTATCTCCTTTTTAGCTCCAGTAAGATCTTCAATGTTAGCTCCATCTAAAAGATGGAACGGAAGATCAACTGAATTCATATCTGGTACATAAAATAAATTTATTGCTGGCGAAGGTTTATTTATATCGATGAAAGTCATGTTTTCTTGAGGTTCTGGCCAAGGATAATCTTTATACCTTGCTTTAGGGGCTTCTTGACTTGCTGCGTCTGCAAAAAGACCTGCAAGCATCATTAGACCAGAGACATCTCCTTGGAGAGGAAACCTTGATAAGAGAGAACCGCTTCCTACTGATTCACAGTCGTGTAGCTGCTCTAGTAAGGGAGGTGTTGAGGTTTGATAAATATTACCCTCATAACAGTTTCCTGGTCCCCATGGCCCAGCTAGAGCTAAGTCTGTATAACCAGAATCTATAATGATATTATTTTTAACTTGTACATGCTGTGAGAAATATAGGTTTACATCTAACATTGGGCTGGCAACTAGGCCATACTTATCATGATTAACAACTATATTTTTTTCTACTATATCTCCAACCCTTCCCGGCATGACGATACCCATTCCTTGGGCGACTAACCCAAAACGGTTTGCAGGTGCTTCATAGTTGTTGTTGTCTACAACCAAATTACCAACAATAGTTGTCTCTCTTCCTGGAGGATTTAATTCTGAATCAAGAGTATTAGGTATAATTCCTGACATATTGTCTCTCCATATATTGTTGTAAATATATAAATGACCTCCAGCATTTGTGCCTGAGTATCCAAGAGCATTACCCTCAACTACACTGTCATAAATTAATGCGTTGCAAGGATAACACTGGCCAATATAAATTCCACTATCTGGATGTCCAGAAGCGTATATTTTTTCAAAAATTCCATCCGTTGAATTGAATGCATAAACACCATAGTCACCATTGTTATAGGCTGTTACGTGGGAAGCTTTATAGCCTTTGCTATTATTCCAATAAACTCCATTTAAGGAAAAGTTTCTTACAGAGAGATTTTCTACACTTACTCCATCAGCCTCATAAATCTGGATTCCATTTTCTCTCATGAATTCTCCATCTATGATTACACCATTTCTATCTTTTCCTCTAATTGTTAGATAAGGGGTAGTTATTGTGACGCTTTCGTTATAAACTCCTGAATTAATTAATACTAAATCCCCGGCTTTAGCTGCGTCTACAGCGCTTTGTATAGTTTCGTAATCAGCACCCTTTCCTACTTCTAAAACATCAGTGCTTAAAGTAATGTTTACTTCCTCAGGAGGTGGAACATAATCCACATCTCCAACAATAATTATCCCAACCATACCTTTGTTATTTGTTCCATGAAAAGGGCAATAATATTCATAAACACCAGCTTCAGTAAATGTGTGTTCAAACTGGTCTCCCTTAGTTATTATTCCATATTCAAAATAATCAGATGAAACAGCTTGCCATGATCCATCACTTGCAATTACATTGTGATCGTTTGCGCCTCCAGATTCCCAAATTACTGTACTTCCTACTGGAACCCTTAAGATTTTAGGTGAGAATTCATCATCAACAATTTTGACAATTTGTGCTTCTGGTCCAGATGCTTCTCCAGAACCACATGCAGAAATAATTAAAGATAGACAAGCAAAGAAAAGAATTTTTGCAACTTTTCGACTATCTGATTTCCTCATACCTAAATACTACAATATTCTTATGGAGAATAAAACTTGGCATTGTCCAAAATGCCAAACAATGAAATTTGAAGAAGACGTAGTGACAATGACTGGGAAGTCCTGGTCAAGATTTATGAATATTCAAAACAGAAAATTTACAGCAGTTACATGTACTAAATGTCAATTTACAGAATTTTATAAAGGTACAAGTAAAGGTTGGGAGAGTGTTATAGACTTTTTAGGTAATTAGACTTATCTAGATTTTAATACAAAGTCTTTTAATACAACAGTATCTGTTTCTTTTTCGATAACGTTAGCAATTGTATGCGAATCTTCGCTCCAAGCATTTATTACTAAGGTATTACCAGGAGTTACAGGACCACTAAACCTTGCTGAAATTTCAGATACTCTAGTAGGATCATTATCAAATTCACTTTCAACTAATTTTTTACATGCTATTCCATATGTACATAATCCATGAAGTATAGGTTTTTCAAAACCAGCTACTTTTGCAAAGTCTGGATCTACATGTAAAGGGTTGTTATCCCCTGAAGGAATCCTATAGAGTATCGCTTGGTTATCAAGAGTTTTGTACTCCAGAATTTTATCAGGGTCCGTTTTTGGCGCAGTTAACTTTTCTTTTTTCTGAGGCTTTACTCCAAAACCTCCCTCGCCAATAAACAACATTACTGACTCAGAAGTAGCTATTTTCTCATTATCCATATAGGAATCAGATTCAATAGTTACTGATCCAAACTTTCTATAATCCTCAACAGCTGTAATTTTTGCTTTTGTTATAGCCTTACCGCTTGATGGTATATCTTTATGTATTGTTATTTTCTGTTCTCCATGAAGAAGTGATGTTAGAGACACTTCAAGACCTTCACTTCCAATAATTGAAAAAACTGATTCCATTGGATAAATACATGCAGCGAAAGAAGGTATAACTTTTGGATTCGGCCCAACGGTAAATTCCAAGTCACTTTTGTTGAGAGGATCTTCACTGCTTCCTACAGCGATATTATATAATATGACTCTTTCTTCTGACCAAGAACCTTCAACCTCATCAAGTTCTTTGTTCAGTAGTATGTCTGGATTAATAGGCATAAACTTATTCTATTAACAGAGTTCCATTTTTCTCAACTTGTTCAATAAAATCTTTACTAATATTTAATTCTTGAAATATAGAATCTATGGAATTTTTTTTAATTTTACTGTCTTTTCCCTTCAACATATTATCACTTCTTGGAAAGTTATTAAGAAAGGACTCTCTAGAGACTGAATGAGGATGGTTTCTTGCTTCTTCTAAATTAAGAACTGGTGAAACACAAGAATCTGTATTCTTAAAAATATTTGTCCATTCATCTCTAGATTTCGTTAAAAATATTTCCTTAAACATAATTTCATATTCTGGCCATTTATCAAGATTCATTTGTTCACTTACCATTTCATTTGGGAGGTTTAATTTTGTAACTAATTCTTTAAAAAACTTACTTTCCAAGGCACCAACTGCAACAAATTTACTGTCTTTCGTTTCGTAACATCGGTAAAAAGGAGCACCACCATCAAGTAAATTAGTGCCTCTTTGTTTGTTCCACATTCCTGCATCATTTAATCCAAACATTAAAGATGCAAGATATGAAACTCCTTCAAACATTGCTACATCATAAACAATATTTTCTTTATTATTATTTTTAACTTCATAAATTCCTAGAAGACCAGAAACTACAGCAAACATTGTTCCAGAACCATAGTCGGCCACAAGGTTGATAGGTGGTTCAGGTGGAGAACCTTCTTTCCCAAGCAGACTTAGCACTCCAGATAAGGCCAAATAGTTTATATCATGACCTGCATCATTTTTCATTTCACCTTCTTGTCCCCAGCCAGTTAGCCTTATGTAGACCGTTTTCGAGTTTATATTATGGACAATTTCAGGACCTAAACCAATTTTTTCCATAACCCCTGGTCGATTTCCCTCTAACAAAATATCCATTCCTCTAAGTAATTCTTTTACTAAGCTAATACCATCTTCAGACTTTAAATCTATTGTTATGTTTATTCGATTCTTTAAAGAAGGATCAATGCTTGGAGGGAGCAGATCAACTGCATTTGGGTTATTTACCCTAATTACTTCAGCCCCTAGTTCAAGAAATGTATTTGCTGCTAAAGGCCCGGGCCCAATTGAGGCAATTTCTAATACACGAACCCCCTCAAGTGGTTTCATAATTAAACCAATTCAACAATTGTAGCGTTTGCTGTACCGCCACCTTCACAGATTGCTTGAAGGCCATATTTGAGATTGTTTCTTTTCATTTCATGGATAAGATTTGTCATCAATCTAGCTCCTGTAGCTCCAAGAGGATGCCCTATTGCTATAGATCCTCCATTAGCATTTACATTATCATAATCAATTTCTGGAAATTCTTTTCTCCAGGCACCAACAACTGATGAGAATGCTTCATTTATCTCTGCAAGATTTATATCTTCTGGTTTTAAGTTTGCTTTCTCAAGTGCTTTTTTTGTAGCAGGAATAGGACCACTTAACATCAAAACTGGGTCTGTCCCAACAACTGACATGCTTTTTATTTTAGCTATCGGCTGTAAGTTGTATTTATTAAGAATTTCCTCAGAAACTACTAACAATGCAGCTGCACCATCAGATATTTGAGAGGAATTCCCTGCAGTAATGACTCCATCAGTTTTAAATGCAGGATCTAATTTAGAAAGAATTTCTTTGGTTGTTTCGGGCCTTACTCCTTCATCTTTATCTAGCGTTTCTGGAATTTTAATAATTTGGTTTTCAAGATGTCCATTAGTTGAAGCATCAAGAGCTCTTTGGTGTGAGAGGTATGATATTTCATCTAATTCATCTCTATTTAACTCCCATTTTTCGGCCATCATTTCTGCTGATAAACCTTGAGGAACTAATCCAGGGTATCGATCATACATTTTTGGACCAAACGCCGTAGAAAGACCTTCAGGCCCTTCGTAGCTAAATGTTGACCCCATTGGTACTCTTGACATCATCTCAACACCACATGCAATTGCAACATCGTAAGATCCAGCAATTATACCTTGAGCTGCAAAATGAAGTGCTTGTTGAGAAGATCCACATTGTCTATCAACAGTTGTACCCGGTACTGATTCCGGCAACCCAGCAGCTAATGCAGCATTTCTTCCAACATTTCCTGTTTGTTCTCCAAGTTGAGAAACACATCCTGCAATTACATCATCAATATCAATCGGGTCTATACCATTTCTACTTACAAGATTTTCAATTACTAACCCTAGTAAATCTATTGCGTGAATTCCCTTTAGAGAACCTCCTCGTCTCCCAATTGGTGTTCTTAAACCGTCTACTATAAAAGCACTTCTCATAATATTTTTATGCTAAAGCTGCATCCAATCTTCTGGATTATCATCAACAAAGAAATCTGATACAAGCTGCTGTCCAGGCTCAATCGCATATTGTTCAAAATCCGTGACACCTTCTTCTTCTAGAACGTCTTGATCTAAGAAGAAGTTACCTGTGCAATCTGAGGAGTCTCTTTTTAAAACTGCGTATGCAGCATCAGCGTATATTGATGGTTTTCTAGAACCTTTAACTAATTCTGAACCAATTACATTTTGTACTGCTGCAGTATCTAAAGCAGTTCTAGGCCACAAACAATTAGAAGCTATACCAAATTCTCCAAGTTCTTCTGCGAGACCATGAGCAATAAGTGACATTCCATATTTAGCAGTAGTATAAGCAAGAGTTATTCCGAACCACTTCCTTGCGATATCTAATGGAGGTCCAAGAGTTAGAATATGTGGATTATTACCATTCTTGAGGTGAGGTATACAGGTTTGGCTCAACAAAAATGTACCTCGAACATTTATGTTATGCATTAAATCATACCTTTTCATTGGAGTGTTAAGTGTGTCGCTTAGATGTATAGCACTTGCGTTATTGATACAGATATCTATACCACCAAATTTCTCAACAACTTGAGAAACTGAATCTTGAACTTGCTCTTCAAATCTTATGTCACACACTAATGGAAGTGCATTGCCACCAACTTTTTCAATATCTTCAGCTGCTGTGTATAAGGTTCCTGGAAGTTTTGGATGTGGCTCAGTAGTTTTAGCTAAAATTGCAATATTTGCTCCATCTTTTCCAAGGGCTTTAGCTATCTCAAGACCAACACCTCTAGAACCACCACTCATTACTATTGTTTTATCTTTAAAGAAACTCATAGAATTATTTTATTAAAATTGTGTATTTTCTGTCGAGTCTTTTTCAGAAAGTAATTCAGAATCTTGACCTAAGATTATCTCACCAACCTGCTCGTAATAATTTGAACCTACTTCTTTTTGATGTTTAGTTCCTGTATATCCTCTTTTTTCTAGTTCAAGTTCTTTCTTTTGAAGCTCAACAAAAGCTTTCATATCTCCACCCCTATAATTTATCGCTAGTTCATACATTGAGCTAGCCATAGAATGAAAGCCCGCAAGAGATACAAATTGCAATTTATATCCGTAATCTGATAGTTGGCTTTGAAACTTAGAAAGATCATCATCAGAAAACTTCTCAGTCCAATTAAATGATGGAGAACAATTATATGCTAAAAGCTTTTTTGGAAATTTAGATTTAATTTCATCTGCAAATTCTTTTGCAAACCCTAAGTCTGGTTCATTTGTTTCACACCAAATTACATCTGCAAATTCTGCATAAGCAAGAGATTTTGTAATTGCCAATTCTTTATTATTTTTTAATTCAAAGTACCCATCTTGGGTTCTTTTTCCAGTTAAATATGGCTTATCAATATCATCAAAATCAGATGTTATAAGCTTTGCATTTAATGAATCAGTTCTTGCTATAAGTATTATTGGAGTCTCTTGGACATCAGAAGCCAATCTTGCCGCGTTTAATTTATTAATAAATTCGCGGGTAGGGATCACCACCTTTCCTCCCATGTGTCCACATTTTTTTTCTGATGCTAATTGATCCTCAAAGTGTAAACCAGAAATTCCTGAGTTAATGAATTGAGCAGTTAAGTTAAATACACTATAAATACCGCCAAAACCAGATTCAGCGTCGGCAACAATAGGTGGTAGAGAATCCATTTCTTTTTCAGAAATTACTCTTAGAAGTGTATTGTTCATTTTTTTTATAAAATTAGGACCACTATTTGATGGGTAAAGTGATAAATCTGGATAAGTATTATCTCCAATATTACTTTCTGACGCTATTTGCCATCCACTAACATAGATAATTTCAAGTCCAGCCTTTAGCATCTGAACTCCTTGTTGAATAGTTGCAGCTCCTAATCCTGAAACCCATACATCTTCTCTGTTTAATAATTCCCATAAAGACTCGGAACCTTTTTCAGCTATAGTATGGCTAACTTTGAAAGGAGTCCGTAAGGAAGCCACATCGTTTGATGTATAATTTCTTTTTATTTGAGACCATCTATCTTTATCAAGATAATCTTGGACCAGTTTTTCCTCTTTAAAGTTAACTTTTTTCACCTCGAATTAATGTTGGCTAGCCGCAACGCTTACAATTATTACTATTAAAGTCAGTATTCCCAATCCTGCAATAAGGACTTCGTTTCTAGTTATTTTAATTTTTGGTGCGGAGCTCATGATTGATGCAAACAACAAAATAGTTGCTGAAATTATTAAAGCAAAAAGAACAGCGTAATCATGAAAGTTTATAAATACTTGTGAAATAAAAACAGACACAATCCCTCCAGAAATAATTGCACCAAAAGGCACTACAATTGAACCTGTAATTCTTTTCCTAATAATATCTGCTTCCCCTTGCTCATAAACATCAAGCCCTTTCGGAACCCCTAATATCATTGTTATTAAAGCTATAAGACTTTGAGAAAATATTCCCAGAAAGACAACCCTCCAAAAAGACCCAAACACAGGAATCAGGTATGTTGTCGGATCTTCAGGAAGAATCCCTTCGATTACTTGTCCAATACTAGAAGTAATTAAGAATCCACTAGATGAACCAAACATTAAACCTAGTCCTAAACCAAGAAAAACAGATTCTGTATCAGAAGTCTTAATTCCAAATCCTTCAAAGTTGGTATCAAGAATTTTTTTTATGTTTACTGCATTAATAACTCCAAAGAAAGTAGTTGTTAATGCCAGATTTAAAATGTATCTGCTTTGTTCATAGTTAGCAATTAATTTCAGAGTCTCAGACTCAAGAACAAGACCATCATATAAATTAGAACTAAGAATAAATGCTTGAATAAATCCTGAGACGACACCAAAAAGGGATCCATACTGAATTGTTTTTATAATTTTTGTGGATAAGTTTACAGGAGGCCCCACTTCTTCTATTGTATCTACTACAGCTTCAGATACCAATACCTCTCCCTCAACAGCTTCAGATACCAATACCTCTTCCTCAACAGCTTCAGATACCAATACCTCTTCCTCAACAGTTTCAGATACCAATACCTCTTCCTCAACAGCTTCAGGACTATCAACTTGTGGGGTAGTAGCAACAATTTCTCCAGACGACCAACTAGATAAAATATTATTAATGTCAACACCATTTGCCTCAGCCCTTGCTTGAGCTGATCTAGAAACTAGTTCCTGAGGAACTCCTGTTGAGTTGCTAATTTCTTCTACTAATTTTTCATCCATTTTGATTCTCTTTAAATTTTAGTCATTTGAAGAGTTTCTAACTACATCATCAAACGTTTTTTCTGTTTTATACCACTGCATCCAAATTGTTAATATTGAAGCCCATAATATAAGCCCTCCACCAAGCTTTAATATTACCCCTGCAAGAGTTTGATCGTCTATGGTTGAAATATTGAATATTTGATCAATTTCTACATAAGCTGAGTACAGCGGTTCATTACCAAAAGCTAAAAAGCTTGCAGGGATTGTTGGAAACAATGACTGCAAAAACAGATATGCTATTTTCCCAGGTGAGCCAAGTTGCTTTATTTCATCTGTAAAGCCAATTACAGGGACCCACATATTTAGCGAAACCAAAAGCATTAATGAATGTAAAAAAAAGTGAAATAGTTTATTTGTGACCATTAAATTAACAACCACACTCCAGTGCATCCCAACCATTAATGTATTAAAAAGAATAAAAGCAATCAAAGGATGACTAGTTATTTTTAGAAGATTAATGAAGGGCTTTACTGATATTATTTTTTTTTGAGCGCTGTGCATTCCCATTAACAATAAAGGAGGTGATACTAGCGCAAGAACTAAATGTTCTAATGAGTGGACCCAAAATAAATACTGTTCACCAATATCGTGTATAGGCCAATCAGTAAAAAGCCACAGAATAAAAAGTCCAGAATACCAAAATTTTCTTTTTTCTTTTTTTAAATAGTTGTTATCTGTTGTGTATTCAAAAAAAATGATTAAAGAAAAAATCAGTGCCCATACATCAAAATGAGGATGCCAAGTAATTGAAATCATTAATTAAAAAAGTTTCCTGCTGCTCTTTCAATCATTACAATTGCAAAGAGAATCAATGCTAAGATCATACCTCCCGCAAAGAATCTATTGACCATTTTATTTTCAAAGCGTAAATGCATAAACCAACCAACAACAACTACATATTTTCCAATTGCTAAGAAAATTAATAAAGGGTCTGTGAAGACTCCAACGAAATCTTCTGTGTAATAAAGAGCCACTTCAATTGCAGTTAAAATACCAAGAAAAATAGCAATTTGAACATATTTTTTTGGTGTCGGATGTTCTTTGTGATTATCAGACATTAGATTAAATACACCACCGTAAATAAAACTATCCAGACAATATCAACAAAATGCCAATATAAAGCTATAAACTCTAGATTAAATCCACTATCTAATGACAATCCTTTTTGTCTTTGACCAATAATCCAAAGTCCAATAAGAAACACAACCCCAATAAATACATGAAGTCCGTGGAATCCTGTTAATACATAAAATGTTGAACTAAAAATGTTTGTAGATAATTCAAAACCCTTGTGATAGAACTCAGTAAATTCGTAAATTTGACCTGCTAGAAATACTGATCCAAGCATTGCTGTTGCAAGCAGCCAAACTCTTGTTTTTTCTTGATCAGCATTTTCCAATGCATTATGCGCTAATACCATTGTTAATGAACTCATTAATAAAACAAAAGAGCTTACAGAGGTAAAGGGAATATCATAAACATCTGTTAATTTGATTCCAGGAAAATCACGACCTTTGAAGATCATGAATGTAGTTATTAAAGTACCAAAAAATAATATTTCAGTCGAAAGGAAAACCCACATGCCAAGCTTTCTAGTCTCAACACCAGTTGATTCATGTGGATAGTCATGACCTCCACTCATTCTTCTTCTTTTCTCGATCTAAACCCTTCTTCAAGTGGCTCTGTAGCCCAACCAAAAGATCCAGCCAATATAAGAACCACCCCTATTAAAGCTAAAGGAATAGACTTATAAATTACAGCATATCCTAAAAAAGGTAAACCTGAAGAAAGAATAAACGGGTAGTAGGAGGGATTAGGCAATTCAATCTCTTCTTCTGGATTTAAACCCTCTTCCTCAAGTTGAAGCAGTAAATCATCAGCAGTATCTCTTCTTACGGCTCTTCCCTCTTCATCCTCATCGTATTTTGCATGCCAAAAATCATCTAGTGCCTTAACATGAGGCGCTTTAGAAAAATTCCATACAGGAGTTGGAGAAGGAATAGTCCATTCAATTGTTCTTGCATCCCAAGGGTCAAAAGGAGCTTTTTCTCCTTTTCTTTTTGAATACATCCAATTGGCCATAAAGATGAGTATTGATAATGCAATAATAAATGCACCAATCGAAACTATAAGGTTCCAAAAACCTAGATTTGTCTCCTCTGCATAAACCCATGTTCTTCTAACTTGACCTTGAAGGCCTAGCCAATGCATTGGTCCGAATGTCAAGTTAAATCCTATTAGCATTGTCCAAAAGTGTATTTGACCAAGAGTTTCGTTGTACATTTTCCCCCATACTTTTGGAAACCAATAATATAAACCAGCAAAAATACCAAACATTGCACCACCGAATAGAACGTAATGAAAGTGTGCAACAATATAATATGTATCAGTTTGTTGTGTGTCAGCTGGAACAACAGAGTGAGTTACTCCGCTTAAACCACCTATAACAAACATTCCAATAAACCCAAGTGCAAACAACATAGGAGTTTTTAGATTTAACTTACCTCCCCATATCGTTCCTAACCAGTTAAATATCTTCACCCCTGTGGGAACTGCAATAATCATAGTTGAGATACCAAATCCAGCTTGCGCAACAGGGCTGATAGCAGAAGCAAACATATGATGTGCCCACACTCCAAACCCAATAAATGCAATACCAAAACCAGCGAAAACTATTGCGGGATAACCGAAGAGAGGTTTCCTTGAAAATGTTGGTAGTATCTCAGAAACAATTCCAAAAGCAGGAAGTATTAGGATATATACCTCAGGGTGGCCAAATAACCAGAATAAATGTTGCCACAAGACAGGATCTCCTCCACCTTCAGTTAAAAAGAAAGTAGTTCCAAATTGTCTATCAAAGGTTACATAAAAGAGTGCAATAGCAATTATTGGTAATGAAAATGCAAGAAGAAAAGCCACTGCAAAAGTCATCCATGTAAATACAGGCATTCTCATCAATCTCATTCCTTGTGTCCTCATATTTAATATTGTTACGATGAAATTAAAGGCTGATACAAGAGAAGAAATACCCAATATTTGTAATCCTATTGCCCAATAATCCATTGCTGTCCCTGGTGAGTATTTAAAACCTGCATTAGGTTGATATCCAAACCAGCCACCATTTGGTGCGTTACCAAGCCATCCAACTTCCTCAGCTAGATAACCTCCTTCAGGAGCTCCAGCCGTACCAAATACAAATGTTGAATATAAGAAAAGTCCACCAAAAACCCAAATCCAAAAACTAAGAGCATTTAATCTTGGGAAAGCCACATCCCTTGCTCCTATTTGAAGAGGAAGAAGATAATTAAAGAAGGCAGCACTAATTGGCATGATTGCGAGGAAAACCATCGTAGTCCCATGCATAGTAAACATTGCATTATATTCAGCGGCACTTAAAAAGTTATTATCTGGTTGGGCAAGTTGTATTCTAAGAACTAAAGCTTCTAAGCCCCCAATTAATAAAAAGAAAAATGCAGCATAACCATACATAATCCCAATTTTTTTGTGATCTACTGTAGTTAGCCAACTCCAGATTCCGTATTCCGAAGAAGGTCTTCTAAAAATATTAGTTTGTTTATCTGGTTCAATAATCTTTGTCATTTTAAAGTTCCTAAATAAGCAATCAAAGCTTCTATTTCTTTCTCAGTCAATTCTAGATTAGGCATAAAAGTACCAGGTTTTATCTCAGCAGGATTTGCCAACCATTTTGTAAGATTTTCTTTATTATTTTTTAGTGCAGCTCCAGCAAATACATTTCTATTTGCAAAATGAGTCAAGTTAGGAGCAATGCGATCTCCTTGGACATCCCACACTCCATTAATTACGTGACACTGAGTACAGCCTGCATTTAGATAAACTTGCTGCCCTTCTTCCGCTAGAGATCCTTCAGCCAAATCTTTATTTGCATTTAACTTTTGATTATTTACCCAATTTTCAAAATCTTTTTGGTTAAGTGATAAAACCCTTCCTCTCATTTTTGAGTGACTAAGTCCACAATACTCACCACACTGAGCCCAAAATTCGTCTGGAGAGTCAGCTTGTAAATTTAGGTATGTTTTTTGACCAGGCACCAGGTATCTTTTACCATTTAATTTTGGAACCCAATAATTATGAAGAACATCATTTGACCACATCTCTAACCTAACAGGGGTGTCAGCAGGTATTACCAATACATTGGCTGTTGTTATTCCATAATCAGGATACTTATACTCAAACCACCATTGGTGTCCGATAACTTCAATTTTCAAAGCTCCCTCAGGCTCTCTAGCTAAATCAAATATTGTTCTAACTGTTGGAACAGCTATAGCTGCCAATATAAGAATAGGAATGATTGTCCAAGTTAGTTCTAAGATGTTGTTTCCGTGAATTTGTTTAGGTTCGGGCTTACCAGGCATGTCACGAAAATAAAAAACTGAAAAAATTAAAGCTCCTTGGACAATAAAAAATACTCCAACAGCTATCCAAAAAGTTAACCAAAAGAGGTCATCAATTTGCCTAGCATAAGGACCTGCAGGACTTAAAGAATCCATTGGTGCATTTTCTATACAAGCGGTTAGAAATAGTAAAATGAGAAGCGATAAATTTTTATATTTAAAAAATCTTTTTTTATTCATAAATTAACAAAACTTGCAGTCAATCCTTAAGGATAGCGCTCTACATATATATAGTGTAATCATAAGTACTATGTCTTTATGGTTACAAGAATGAATCAAATATTTAGTAGTTATGTCAAGCTTTCTAAATTAAGAGTTGTTGAATTACTTCTGGTTACAACTGTGCCATCAATGATTATTGCAATTTATGGAATGCCACCTATAAATTTAGTTTTATTCACACTAACAGGAGGAACCTTACTTGCAGTTAGCGCAAATGTCATGAATCAAGTTTTTGAAGTTGGTAGAGATAGCTTAATGGAAAGAACCTCAAACAGGCCTCTAGTTACTGGAGAGTTAAATAAAACAAATGCGATTTTGTACTCTATTTTTTGCGGCATCACAGGGTTTTTAATTCTTTATATTTTTACAACCCAGCTAGCTGCTTTAATTGGTTTGTTAGCAAACTTATTTTATACATTTATATACACCTTATTACTAAAACCAAGAACCAATCAAAACATTGTTATTGGAGGGGCTTCAGGTGCTGCACCAGTATTAATTGGTTGGACAGCAACAGGTAGTTCACTCGAAATCGGTGCCTGGATTTTATTTTTATTAGTTTTTACATGGACACCTGCCCATTTCTGGGCCTTAGCTATTGAAAATAAATCAGACTATGAAGAAGCAGATTTTCCGATGCTTTCAACACAAGAAACATTTGAAAGAACATCAATTTTTATTGCATTATATTCATGTGCAACAGTTATAGTTTCAATTATTGCTGCACCAATTTTACAATTAGGGATAGTCTATTTATTTATAGCTATTTTTTTTGGATTTAATTTAATGTTTAAATCTTACAATTTGTTTAGAAGAAAGATTCAACCAATGAAATACTTTGTGTTTTCAAATACATATTTGGCTGTTATATTCATAGGTATAGTGGCAGATGTTTTGTGGACTTTAAAAGAGATTTAATTTATGTTTGATTCTTTTTTTTCAATAACTTATCCTCCAATACCTATAACACAAATAGGACCTGTATCGTTTTCTCTACACGGAGTCTTTGCTGCATTGGGTTTTTATTTTGGTGCAAATCACGCAATTAAATTGGCTGAAAAAGATAAACAAGACACCGTGCTATTTGAGCAAGGTTTAACTTGGGCAATTTTTGGAGCAATAATTGGCGCAAGATTTTTTACTATTCCAGCGCATATAGGTGATCCAGGATATGGATTAGACGATGTATTTTCTCCAACAGGTAGTTATTCAATAATGGGTGGAATGTCAGGAGGCATTATTGCTGCTTATATAAGAATACAACTAATTGGTAAGGGTGATTTTAAACAATATTCAGATTATGCCTCAACAGGGCTGATTCTAGGAACTGTAATAGGAAGGATTGGAGACCTTGCAATAGTTGAACATCTTGGAAAGCCAACAAGTTTTATTTTGGGGTATGAAATAAAGCCAGGTTATGACGTAGCACCACAGCATGATGCCTTAGAGTGCTCAGAGCCTTTGGTATCATGTGGTACTTTCCATCATGTTCCGCTGTATGATCTTTTCTTTGCTCTTATAGTTTTCTTTATATTTAAATCATTAAGAAATAATTTTACCTTTGGTAAAGGTTCATGGATTGGTTTATGGGCTATTTGGTATGGAACACAAAGAGCAGTCTTAGATACTTTAAGGTTTGGGATGGGAGACGCAACAATAGGAGATTTTACTTGGAATCAAATTGGTGGCTCAATTCTTGCTTTGTTGGGTCTTTTTATTTTTCTTAGAAATAAAAACTTAAAATAAAGTATATATAAAAATCGAATAAGAAATTAATGCAGCGAAGCCAATTAAATAGCTTTTTTTAACAATTGTTTTAGAAAGCAATATAACAATTAATGAGGCAACTAACATTATTATCATTTCAGCTGTTACGTCACTCTCAATCACCCCTGGAGCAATTGAAACAGAGACACCTCCCACCAATGCAATATTAAATAAGTTCGAACCAAAGATATTTCCAAAAACTATATCAGGGTTTTTCATTTTTGCGGCGGCTATTGTTCCTGCAACTTCTGGGAGGCTAGTTCCCAAGGCCACAACAGTGACCCCAATAATAATGGATGATATATTGAAGTATTCTGCCAAACTAACAGCATTGTTTACTACTAAGGTGCTTCCAAAAATTGTTGCTGTTAGCGACGCAACAGCCCTTAATCCAACATAATCTTTCTCTTCAATTAAGAAGTCTTCTTGATCAACAGCCTCTTCTGTAACAAGTTTGTAGGTAACAAAAATAACTAATCCCAATAAACCAATTCCAAGGAAACGTGGGAACTCTTCAAGCATTAAATAGAAACTAACGAATATGGTTGTTGCAAACACCATCCATATTGATGAAGTATTGTTAAGTTTCAGCTTTTTGTTGAAATCTTTATTTAATGCAAGATACAAAACAGAGATTGCAACTAAGGAGTTTGCAATATTTGAACCAATAATATTTCCTATACCCAACGAAAGGTTTCCATTTAATGCCGCCCCTGAGCTTGCAAATAGTTCTGGGGCGGATGTTCCAAAACCTATAAATGTTGCTCCAATTACTGAATTTGGCATATTAAATTTCATTGCAATTTGGATAGCAGTACG
>SGYT01000013.1 GCA_004214055.1 Candidatus Actinomarinales bacterium
GAAGAAGATCAAGAAGTAGAGTTCGAAATTGTAGAAAAAGATGGTAAAGCCTCAGCTGAAAACCTAAAGTAACGTTCTAATTACTTAGATCTAAAATACTACTAGCAATTTTCACTACAAATAGATTATTCTTATTCAAAGAATGAAGATATCACTAAAAAATAGAGAGCGAATAGCTAATGAAATTGTTAATGGTGCTGTATTAATTCATGGAAATAATACTGTTTACAGAAACAATGATGTCGCATATCCTTTTAGGCAAGATTCAAATTTTCATTATTTAACTGAATGGCCTGAGCCCGACGCACATGCTGTGATTGTTGTAAAAGACAGTAAGCCAGAATTATATTTGTTTGTTCAAGATAGAAATTTAGAAATGGAAACATGGGAGGGAAAAAGAATTGGCCAAGAGGGAGCAGTTGAAATATATAATGCAAAAGCCTCATTCTCTAATACAGAGTACCCAAAGAAACTTACAGAGCTTTTAGAAGGTATTGAAAATATATATTGTGATTACTCAAACATAAAATTTCAACAATATGATCAAAAAGCACTGAGCTTTGCAGTTCCCTATGATCAGAGAGGTTTAGAATTTAGCAAAGCTACTCTACATGCATTATCACCTATTTTGTCTGAGCTTAGGTTGATAAAAGATACAAAAGAGCTTAATTTATTATCTAAAGCTTGTGAAATAACCGTTGAAGGACACAAGGTTGCTATGAAAATTGCTAAAGCTGGTATGTATGAATATCAAGTTGCAGCAGAGATGGAAAAAACATTTTTTGACTTAGGAGCAGAAAGACTAGGTTACCCGTCCATAGTTGCATCAGGAGACAATGCTTGTATTCTTCATTATTCAACAAATAGAGAAATAATACCTGAAAATTCTCTACTACTTATTGATGCAGCAGGTGAATACGGAATGTATTCTTCTGATGTAACAAGAACATTTCCAGTTAATGGGAAGTTTTCACCAGAACAAAAAGATGTTTACATAGAAGTTCTAAAAACGCAGAATTTAGGTATTGAAAATGTTACAACTAAGAACACAATGCGAGACATTCATCAAATCACTGTTAGATCTATATCTGAATCATTGGTAAATCTAGGCCTTGTTCCTATGGGCGTAGATGAAACAACATCTATGATGCACTATTTTGAATATTTCATGCATGGCACAGGTCACTGGCTTGGTTTAGATGTACATGATGCAGGGAGCACTGAAAAGGATGAAGAACCTAGAAAATTGGAACCAGGGATGGTTACAACAATTGAGCCAGGAATCTATATAAGACCAAATAAACCAGTAATTGAGTTTCCATTACTTGAAAGAGACCCAGTAAAAATTAGGGATAGAAGAAAAGAAATTGGGATGGAAGAAGCAACAAAACTTGAGCAAGAAGAAATAAAAAATGCAAAAACAGTAAAACACGAAGTTCCAAAAAACTTATTAGGAATAGGGGTAAGAATCGAAGATGATATCGTATGTACAAAAAAAGAACCTATCAACTTAACAAAAGGGGTTCCTACCTCAGTAGATGAAATAGAAGCAATCTGTAGCTAAATAATGGTTTCGCCAAGATTTGTTTATTCTTTATATGAGTCACGACTTCAAAAAAGACTACCAAAAGAAGATCTTCCAAACCACATAGGATTAATACATGATGGACACAGAAGATATGCTCGTAGGGAAAACCTTCTAAGTTATGAGATTTCGTACAAGATAGGAATGGTTAGATTCAAAGAATGTCTTTCTTGGTGTGACGAACTAGGTATCAGCTATGTTACTAGTTGGTTGTTATCAAGAGAAAATTTATTACGGTCGGAAGAGGAGCTTAAAACATACTTTGTAGTTTTAAATGAGCTTTTCGAAGAACTTATTATTGACGATCTTGTTGATAATTTTAAAATTCAATTTATTGGAAGCACAGATCTCCTTCCTGATTATTTAAAAGAGACTATAACGAGGCTTCAAGAAGTAAGAGGGGGTGGAGAAAAAACCCTAACAATCGCTCTTGGGTATGGAGGAAGACAGGAAATTATAGATGCAATAAAGAGTCTTGTTATTGAAAACAAAGGAAAAGATCCTGAAGGTTTGGTAGAAGAGATTAATGATGAACAGATTAGAGAACATCTTTATTTACCTGATGCGCCTGATGTTGATTTAGTAATTAGAACTAGTGGTGAATCAAGACTTTCAGGATTTTTACTTTGGCAAAGCACATATTCAGAATTTGTTTTCCAGGATGTTTATTGGCCGGAGTTTAGAAAGATTGATTTTCTTAGATGTCTGAGAGAGTATACACAAAGAGAAAGAAGATTTGGGAAATAATTTGTAAACATTCCTTGTGGTTTGTTTACTATTGATAGATATGAATATCATAGATACTCTTAATCAGTTAAATTTTACTTCTTTATTTTTGATTTTTATCATATCCAAACTACTTATTGAAACTTATTTAAAAATAAGAAATATTAATTCAATCAATAGAAACAAAGAAAAGATACCAGAAAGATTTATAGAAGTAGTTACTGAGGAAGAATATAAAAAATCTATTAATTACAACATTGAAAGAATAAGATTTTCAGTTTTAGTTTCAGTATTCGGAGTTGGAGTGCTGTTGTTTTTTACTATCGGTGGAATGTTGAATAATTTAACGCTATTTGTTCAAGGAACAACTGGTTCAAATATAGTAGGAGCTATATTACTCGGGCTTTTACTCATTATTATTAGTGAAATTATTGAAATACCTCTCGCAATATATTCAACATTTTACATTGAGGAGAAATATGGATTTAACAAGACAACTACAAAAACATTCGTAACTGATTTGCTTAAAAATCTTTTAATACAGAGTATTTTTGCTTCAATACTTTATGCTGTTGTAATTTCAATAATTGAAAATCTTGGAAATAACTGGTGGATCTATGCTTTTGCTGCTGTATTCTCCCTTCAATTAATAATCTTTTATATTTATCCAGTCTTAATCCTTCCACTATTTAACAAATTTGAACCTCTTGAAGATGAGAAATTCAAGAAACCTATAGAGAGTCTATTAGAAGAGATTCGTTTCAAGGCCAAAGGTTTGTTTGTAATGGATGGGAGTCTTAGGAGTTCACATGGGAATGCTTTCTTTACTGGTTTTGGAAACAATAAGAGAATAGTTTTTTATGATACTTTATTAGAAACTATTACGCCTGATGAAATGGAGTCCATCCTTGGTCACGAATTAGGACATTACAAACTTGGACATATTAGAAAGACATTAATCAGTTCTATATTTTTTGGTTTTGCTGGTTTTTATTTTCTTGGCCAAGTTTTTCAGTCTGAAAACTTTTTTTATGGACATGGCCTTGATGAATTAACAATATATTCAAAGTTCCTTTTATTTTATTTAGTAGTAGGCTCTTATACTTTCTTCACCAAACCAATTACTTCATATATTTCAAGACAAAGAGAATTTGCAGCTGATGATTTCTCAATTCAATACACAAAAGGTGAGAGCATGATTTCCGGACTTCTTAAGCTTAGTAAAGACAATGCTTCAAACTTGACACCAGACCCTCTTTACAGTTCTTATTATTACTCACACCCACCAATAGCAGAACGAGTAAAGAGTTTAGAAACCAAATTAAACTAAAAATTTAGCACCTGTACGAACAATATTATTTTAAGGAACACTTAAAACGAACAGCGCCTGAAGAGTTAGAGCAACAGTTATAAATAGAAATATATATTGTGTTTTATCACTTTTTTCATGCCCAAAAAGCTTAACTGATAAATCATGAGCTAAAACAACGCTCAACACATGACCAAGCAAAGTAACAATTACTTGAATAGTCCAGAGCGCTACTGGAGATAAAAAGTAAACAATTGTTACATCATCTATTCCAAATAAATCAGCACCGGTTCCTATTGGGTCATTTAGTCTATAGAAAAAGGTTTGAGATTCAAAAAGTAATAAACTCAAATAATGAGTGACATGATAAGCAAAGGCAATTGGCAGCATTGTATGAGCAAATGTTAAAGAGACTTCATCTAGTGAATAATCTGAGTTTGAAACTTTTATTGCGAAATAACAAGCAAAACGATAAAACCCAATTAAAACAAGGTTTATTCCTATAAAAGCAAATGTTGAAAAAATTAGATCATAAACCCTTGTTCCAAACTGGTTATACCAAAAGACAGTTCCCCTAAGCCCGTCGTAGGTCACAGTACCAATCATTAACAGGATGAAATACTCCATTCCTTTTAGTCTTGAAAGATTTGAAATATTTTGTAATAAATTTTTAAATACAGGCCTAGAGTTAACAATTTTTAATTTGCTATACAGATGGTGAAGCAATAAAAGAGGGTCTATCTCTATAGATGTTTTATTAAGAAATAATTTAAATCCATTTACTACAACAAAAAGTAACAAGAAAACGATACCAATATGAAATGGATTACCAGGTTTCCTCCATACAAGCTCAAACCAAGTAAGGCTTATAAATAAACCGCATGCTACGTACACAGAGCTTGGTTTATTATCATTTGATAAGAAGATATTTAAAGGATTAAATTTTGCATATAAGTCTCCAAACAAAAGACCCAGAACCGGGACACCAATCCATAAAAATATCCAGAGTATCAAAGGAGCTATTGAGGTTGTAGGTTCTTCGTTCCCAATTAGGCCAGGAGCAATAAGAAGGAATAAAACTATGAAGCCAAATAACTTACCATAGACACTTTGATTATTACTAAAGAACCTCTCTTCAGAGGTTAAAATTGACTCTTTCCAAGAAATTTTTAGAAACACAAACGTTAAAATTATTACCCATGCTGAAACATTTAACACAGTTTCAAAAGGTATAGGTAAATCCCCAACACTTCCAATGCCGTGATTTAATTTTGTTGATATAAGGTTTCTCACTTTTTCCTTTTTATATACTAATAATTAATTATAATTCAATTAAAAGAAGGAAAAATTATGTGTGTAGTATGTAATGCAGCAATAGAATATAGCGACTCAGCTTTATTAGCTGTAAGTACTGATAGTAATGAATCTTTCACTGTTCCAATAGTAAGGGGGCTTATAGAGAACCACAGTTTTGAAACTATTCAATCTCTATTAATAAAAGCTTCTTTAGTTGGAATTATTTTTTAATTTATACACTTACTACACAAACCTAAAAGCTCTAAAGCATGATCTGTAATTTCGAAGTTAAATGTTTTTTCAATTTTAATAACTTCAGTATCTAGATTTTTTTCAAACTTTTTACTTAAGTTTATATCTATAATATCGCCACATCTTGTACAGAAGAGGTGATGATGATGGTCCCCATCAACATCAGCAACTTCAAAAACTGTAATACTGTCTGTAGTAGTAAATTCCTTTATAATCTCGACACTTTTTAAATCATTTAATGCCCTGTACAAAGTCGATAAAGCAACCCTTCCTTCAAGTTGTTTTTGAAGTTTTTCTATAGATATTGGATTTTTATTATTTAAAATTTCTTCAATAATTAGTAACCGTGGGCTTGTAATAGAGATATTCTTTTCAATTAGTATTTCTGTAGCACTCTTTTTCATAAATACATTATAAACAGAGTGGGAAAAAAAATGAGAATTATTCTCATTTATTTAAATAGTGTATTATGATATTCCAATATGACAGAATTATTAATAGTATTTTTTGCAAGTATAGCTGCGGGCTTACTCTCATTATCAGTTGCTTTATTTTTACTTGGAAGTGAAAGATTTTCATCCAAGCTAATTAAATACGGTACACCTTTTGCTGCAGGGGTATTACTGATGATTGCATTTAGAGACCTTTTACCTGAAGCAATAGTTGAGGGAGGAACAGAAGTTCTTAATGCAACATTAGTTGCAATTATTATATTTTTTCTAATTGAAAAAGGATTTAAGTCATTTCACCATCATCACGAAGAAGACAAAAACAAAGAAACAGATATTACTCAAGGTTGGTTATTTGTTATTGGAGACATATTTCACAATCTTATTGATGGTATTTCTCTAGGAGGAGCCTTTTTACTTGGAAGAGACACTGGTTTGGTTGCAACAGTTGCATTAATTGCACATGACATTCCTCTTGAGGTTGGAGAGTTTGGTAATCAACTAAGAGTAGGTTTTACAAAAAGACAAACTATTTTACGTAATGTTCTATCTGGCTTAACTACTGTTATCGGTGCAGTATTAACTTACCAAATAGGTGGAGATTTAGACATACCTATGGGATATTTGTACGGAGGAATTGCTGGATTCTTTATTTACATTGCCCTTAGTGATATTGTTCCAACAATCCATTCATCAGAAAAAGTAAGATATGGGCTTCAGACAGGATTTTTAATTTTTGGATTAATATTTGGAGGAACTGTTTCAGCTCTTGCCCACGACTATATTGATGTTGGGCACAACCATGATCACCATGATGAAGAAGGACACCATGATGAAGAAGGACACCATGATGAAGAAGGACACCATGATGAAGAAGGACACCATGATGAAGAAGGACACCATGATGAAGAAGGACACCATGATGAAGAAGGGGAAGTTTATTTTGACGAAGTTACTGTTCCAGAATCTACACCAGAAAGCCTTCAAGTATTAACCTATAATCTTTCTGATAAAGCAAAATTATATTTTATTACTACCGTTGAGACAGAGATTCATGTTCACGGATACGATATTCATTTTATGGTGTATCCAGATAAAGAAAATAAACTAACTATAGATTTATCTATAGCTGGTGAGTTTGAGATAGAAGATCACGAATCTGGGGTTGAGTTTGCTAGAATAATTGTGAACCCCTAATGAATGAAAAAAAAACATAACTCACAAGAAAAAGTAATAGAAGCCTTTAAAGAAGAAAATATAAATATTGAAATATTAAACCTTGATGTTTCAACAAAAACCTCTCAAGAAGCAGCAGACGCTGTAAATTGTGACATAAAACAAATAGCAAAATCAATTGTTTTCTTTGAAAGCACCAAAAATAAACTTGTCCAAATATTTGTTTCAGGACCAAACAGAGTAAATTTAGAATCTTTTCAAAACCAAACAAATTTAATGATAGAAAAAGCAGATGCAGATTATGTTAGAGAGAACACAGGTTTTGCAATTGGAGGGGTTGCTCCACTTGGTCACAAGAACAGCCCCCTTTATTTTATGGATAATACACTAGTTGAGTTTGAAGAGGTTTGGTGTGCTGCTGGAACGCCTAGTTCATTATTTAAGCTAAAAACAGAAGACCTACTCAGGGTGACTGAAGCAAAAATAGTAAATATAATTTAGATATATGGATATTTATTCTATTTGGGCTAAATCTACAAACAAAAGCTTAGATAAAGCTAAAGAACTTATTAATGAGATTGCAGAAAAAGAAGACAGCAAGCCCTTTAACCCACACGTCACTCTTGTTACAAATATGTACTCTTTACAGAAAGCTAAAGAAACACTTGAGAAGATCAACAAGAAAAAAATTATAGTTAATTTTGATTCTGTAGGAACAGGTAACACTTACTTTCAGAGATTATTTTTAACCTCATCAGATAACTTCCCTTTTTTTAATGCTGTTTCGTTAATAGAGGCTTGGCCTAGTCTTTGGACGCCTCACCTTTCATTGTTTTATGGGAACGAACTACCATTGAATTTTCCTATTGATGAAATTAATAATTCACTACCAATTGAGGGAGTTTTTGATACCTTAGAGCTTTACATAACAGGTCCTGATGTATCAAGCTGGAAAGAAGTTACAACAATCTCTTTAGACTAGTTTGGGCTTTGAGCCCGGATGTTTAATTTCAGTGACAGTTAAAACAAAAAAACCGGGCTGTGCCCGGTTAATTTAAACAATAGAAACTAGGCACTTATGTAAGTAAATTCCACCAATTCCAGTTGTTTGTTTTTAACATTGGTAAAAGAATACACATTAAAAATAGTAAATAACAATTCAAATATAAAAATCTCATAACCCGCGATTAGCTCTATTCTTTAAACGTGAATAAATTAATTGAAACAATTGACTTAACAAAAATATATGGTGAAAAAGAGACATCTGTAACAGCTCTTAGCTCTATAAATACAGGATTTAATGAAAATCAATTTACAGCAATTATGGGGCCTTCAGGTTCAGGAAAATCTACCTTGTTACATTGCCTAGCCGGGCTTGATAAAGTAACATCAGGATCAATTCTTATAAACGGGGTTGACCTAGCTTCCTTAAATGATAAAGAATTAACAAAAATGAGAAGAGACAGTTTTGGTTTTGTTTTTCAGGCTTTTAATTTAATTCCTACACTTACAGCTGAAGAAAACATTACGCTCCCTTCTTCCATCGCAGGCAGGAAGCCAGAGGAAGAGTGGGTTAAGCAAGTAATAGAGACAATGGACATTGGAGATAGGCTTAAGCATAGACCAAATGAATTGTCAGGAGGACAACAGCAAAGAGTTGCTGCTGCTAGGGCGATGGCATCAAAACCAGAAGTTATATTTGCAGACGAGCCATCAGGAAATCTTGACTCAAAGTCAAGTAAAGAATTATTAGTTTTTATGAAATCAATTGTTGAAGAACTTAATCAGACAATTGTCATGGTTACTCATGATCCCTATGCAGCTTCATTTGCTGAAAGAGTAATAATGCTAAAAGATGGAGAAATTGCGAATGACTTGGACAACCCAACCCAAGAAGAAATAGTTTCACAAGTCACTTCTCTTACAGAAATATAAATGTTTGGTTATACAAAAAGGCCATTATTTTTAATTGCTTGGAAGAATCTTAAAACATATCCTGTAAGAATACTTCTCACTACTTCATCAATAATACTTGGAGTAGCTGTAATTATTGCATCTAGTATTTTTTCAGAAAGTAATAAATCAGCATTTGATAATTTATTTTCTGGAATATATGAAGGTATAGACCTAGTAGCAAACCCCGTTCAAGAAGATTTTGCAAATGATTTTTCAGATAGCAGAGGACAAGGTCCAATATCTTTTGAATTAAAAAAGATTCCAGATAAAAGAATCCAGGAGATAAAAGATCTACCAGGTGTTAAAGATGCATGGGGTGAAGTTTTTGGTTTTGCTCAGTTCATAAAGATTGTTCCTAGAGACTGCCGTTCACACACTTACGAAAGAGAATGCACCGAAACCATCTTTATTTCTAATGGTTTTGCTCCAACATTTGGAGGCTCATGGGACACTTCCCCTTACGCTAAACAGTGGGAACTAATTGATGGAAAAGCACCAGAAAATAATAAAGAAGTTGTTATGGATAAGACAACAGCTGAAAACAATGACTACTCAGTCGGAGATAGAGTGACTGTATTAGCTGGCTCAACACCTGCTTCCTTCAGCATTGTCGGTATTGCTGATTTTGCAAATGTTGGTTCCCCAGGAGGGGCTACATTTGCTTTGTTTGAACTTAAAACAGCACAAACTTTATTAGATTCTAAAGGACAAGTAGATTTGGTCAATATAGTTATTGAAAATAATGCTGATATTGAAACTGTTAGAACATTAATAGAGAACTTAGACAAAGGAGGGCTTGATGTTATTAATGCACAGGAAGCTGCAGCAGAACAAGCAGACGGAATTAAACAAGGGTTAAACTTCTTTAATACAATTTTAAATGTATTTGCTGGAATTGCTTTGTTTGTAGGCGCATTCATTATTCAAAATACTTTTAGGATTCTTTTACTACAGAGAACGAAAGAACTTTCTCTATTAAGAGCTTTAGGTACATCAAAGAAGCAGATTTATAGACTTGTTTTGTCGGAATCAATATTTATGTCATTAATTGGTTCAGGCATAGGGATTGGTCTAGGGATTGGCCTAGCGGTAGTTGTTAAAGAAGGGTTAAAATATTTTGAATTTGGTTTGCCTGATGGACCGCTTGTTTTAACAACCGAAGCAGCAATTACAGGGGCTATTGTTGGAATTACTGTGACAATCCTATCTTCTCTACTTCCAGCAAGAAAAGCCTCTCAAGTCAGTCCAATGGAGGCAATCAGAGAGAGCACCTTGACACCCAAACTTAAGTCATTAATTAAAAGATTAATTTTTGGGTCAGCTGTCACAACATTAGGTTTCGCATTGTTATTTGGCGTTCTGTATGATTTTCTTGATTTACCCTCTTTATCTGGCCTACAGCAGGTTGGATTTGGCGCAGGTGTAATTTTTATTGGTATATCCATCATTACGCCTTCAATTACTAAACCTTTCGTATTTCTATTTGATAAATTATATGAAATTGTTTTTGGGATATTAGGAAAGCTTGCAACAGAGAACTCAAAGAGGACACCAAGAAGAACAGCGTCTACGGCGTCTGCTTTAATGATTGGTTTAACATTAATCTCTCTTGCAAATGTGATAACAACTTCTTTTAAAGCACAAGCAGAATCAGTTGTAGGTGAGGTTGTAAAGGCAGACTATCAAGTAAGTGCAGCTCAGGTATTTGTTTCTCCAGGAATACCAACAGGTCTTGCAGACGAGCTCATAGAGCTAGAAGAAGTGACGGAATTATCTAGGTCTAGGGCAACTATTGTAGGTTACGAAGAAAGACCCCTAATTTTAGGAGCTGTTGATGAAGCTATATTTGATTTAATAAAAACAGAGAACGTATCAGGATCTAAAGAGGAATTTGCAAAACCTAATTCCATGGGTGTACTTAAACAAAAAGCAGAGAGAGACAATATCAATATTGGTGACGAAATAACCCTGACAATACCTGAAGAAGGAGAGATGACTTTTACAATTGCATATATTTTTGACTGGACAACACCCCCACCAGCTGAATTCTTTCTATTGTTAGAAAATTACACTTTCTTTTCTAACGAGTCATTAGATACGGAGATATATTTTAATGTAAAAGACAAAAATGAAGCAACTCAAGATAAACTAGATGCAATCGTATCAGATTATCCTGGAGCAAAACTAAGAGATCAAGATGGCTTAGTAGAAGAAGCAAATAATCAGATACAACAATTATTAAATGTTATATATGGATTTTTATCCATCTCAGTATTTGTTGCGTTATTTGGAATAACAAATACGCTCTCACTATCTGTTTATGAGAGAACAAGGGAAATAGGGTTGATGAGGGCAATAGGAACTTACAGAAAACAAGTAAGGAGAATGATATTTGTAGAATCATCAATCATTTCAATATTTGGTGCATTTTTAGGAACAGGTCTTGGAATATTCTTTGCTTGGAGCCTTATAAAAGCATTAGAGGATGAAGGTTTTAGCAATTTTACTGTATCTGTATCTCAAACTTTTACTTGGATAGGCATTGCAGTTATTTCAGGAGTGATTGCAGCAATCTTACCTGCAATTAAGGCGTCTAGACAAAATATCTTAGAAGCAATCTCTTATGAATAATTAACAGTTGTCTTTATTATGTTTATATGAGCTCTAAAGAAATAGTTAATTTATTATCTAAGTTTGTAGAAATACCATCAATAAGTTCAGAACCAGCAAGATCTGCTGACTTAGATACGTCAGCAAACTTCGTTAAAGATATGTTTGAAGAGTTGGGCTTAACATCTAAAGTTACAAAAAGCGGTGACGGAAAGCCTGCTGTCTTAGCTCAAACAGAAATACTTCCATCAAGAAAAACTGTATTGCTTTATGCTCATCATGATGTTCAGCCGGTGGGCGATATGGAACTTTGGAATACAGACCCTTTTACACCTGAGATTATTAATGGAAGGCTATACGGAAGAGGGTCTGGAGACAACAAAGCTGGGGTTATAACTCATTATCAAGTTGTAAAGGATTTAATTAAAGACTTACCAGTAAATATAAAAATATTTATTGAAGGAGAGGAAGAAATAGGTTCTCCTACAATGGAACAGTTTATTATTGAAAATAAAAAAGATCTAGAAGCAGATGTAATAGTAATTGCAGATTCAGGAAATATTAAATCTGGACTTCCAACAGTAACAACTTCTTTAAGAGGGTTAGTTGACGGTACAATAGTTGTTGAACAGCCTATGAATGCAGTTCATTCTGGTCTGGGAGGAGGTATTGTCCCAGATGCGTTCATGATACTTAGTAAAATAATTTCATCTTTTCACAATGATAAAGGGGAGCTTCAGATTGAAGGATTATCTCCCACAGAAGCTGAAGTCTTTGAGATTCCGAAAGATGATATTAAAAAATTACTAGGGTCAGAAGAAATAAATTTGTTTGAAACAGAAAGCTACTCAAAAAGACTCTGGTTAGAACCAGCGTTAAGCGTATTGGCAATTGATGCTCCAGGGGTAGATGAATCAATTAACCTATTAATCCCAAAAACAAAAGCAAAAATTAGTTTGAGACTTCCTCCTACTGAAGACCCAGAACATGCAATGAGTATGCTTAAGGCACATATTGAAAAAAATACTCCCTGGAATGCTAGTGTAAAATTTATTCCTGAATCAAAAGGGAGCGGTGTTGTTGCAGACCCAAATAAAGAATTCACTACAAAATTAATTAAAGAATTTGAAGAAGTCTGGAAAACAGAACCTGCTTTTATGGGAGTTGGCGGATCAATACCTTTTGCGAACGTTTTTACAGACCAATTTCCGGATGCTGAATTGGTGCTAATAGGTCCAGGAGATGATGAGGGAAACGCACACGCACCAAATGAGAGTGTATGCATAGAAGATATTGAGAAATTAATTCAAAGCCTTATTAATACATTAAAAAACTTTTAAGCTTTTTTAAAAGTAATAGAATATAGATGATATTTAGCGATATTCTGTTGTCATTATGAAGCCAACTCCAATAAGCCCCAAGCCACTCCATAAATACCATTTTGATACAGAACCAGGTAGTAAAGTAAGGTAATTAAATACGATAATTAAAACCCCCAACACCATTAGAGAAGTCATAATTATTACATACCCTTTTGAAGAAGGGCCTTTGTCTCCAACTGTTTGAGAAGATAGTTTTTTTGATTTTGTAGCTTGTAAGTTTTTAACTCTTTTTTTTGAAACAGGCATAAGAAGATTGTAAACTAATTACTTTTAATTTCAATATATTTGTTATTAGAAATATATAGAACCCCGTCTCTTTCAAGATCCTTGAGTAATTTATTTAATTTATTTTCTTCAATATTTAATTTTTTAGCTAGTTCAGAAGAATGAACCTTTTCTGCATTTATTAGTATATTTACAATTTGCCCTCTTTTTTTCCTGTTTGAATTCTTAAAAGGTTCTTGTTTTTTACTTTCTTCATTGATATATTTCATGCATTCTTGTTCTAGGGGACAAATAGTACATTTAGGATTTCTATTAGTACAAATTTTAGAGCCCAAATCCATAAGGGCTTGATTAAAGTCTCTTGAATTAAATCTATATAGAAGTTCTTTAGTGTTATTTTTAATAAATTTATCTACACTATCTTTTTTAAAGTATCTTCCAATCACTCTTTTGATATTTACATCAGTTGCTATTACTTTTTCACCATAAGCAAAAGATAATAAGGCAGAATTCGTATAGTCCCCAACACCTGGCAATTGTTTAAAATCTGGGTATAGGTCGTTAAAACTTTTTTCCCTTAAAATTTTTGCCGATTCATGTAGTCGAATCGCTCTATTGTTATAACCCAATCCAGACCAAAGCTTAAGTATTCTTCGTTTAGAATCTTGAGCCATTTTTTTTGGATTTGGGTATTCTAAAATAAATTTATCGTAATACTTATTTGCTCTTTGCAATTGGGTTTGTTGAGATAATATTTCAATTAAATATATTTTCCAAGGATCTTTTGTTTCCCTCCATGAAAATTCTCTTCTGTTATTTTTATACCAAGCTCTAAGATTTTTTTTAAATAGATAACTTTTATTCTTCAAAAGTTAACTCTATAGGTGTTTGTGGATCAGTAAACTCACCTTTTCTTGGAATTTGCTTAACAATTCTTCCATTAGTGTCTCCACTTACAGTAGCTAAAAGACCAGCCTCCTCCAATATTTTTAGTGCCTCTTGGTATGTTAAACCTTCCACTTCTGGTACTTCTATCCTGATGCCAAGAGACACAATCACAGTTACTACTTGATCAGGAGTTACAATTTCTCCTGCTGAGGGTATTGTCTCTGAAATTAGCCCCACAGAAACATCTTCTGAGTATTCTTCAACGAACTCGTATTCAAGACCTAATGTCTCTAATATTTGTATTGCATCTACAAGAGACTTTCTTGATAAGTCACTTACTTCTATTAAACTTGGCCCTTTTGAAATGACTAAATCAACAGAAGAACCGGGGCTCATTTTTGTACCAGCAACTGGATTTTGAGATATAATAAAACCTCGCGGAATATTGTCATCATTGACTTCAAGTTTTTGTCCTACAGTAAATCCACTTTGTTCGATTATGTAAGCACCTCTTCCTGTTTCTAAATCCAATATATACGGAATTGGAAAAGCCTCAGGTCCTACAGAAACAATAATTGTTACTAACGTATCAGGATTTGTAACAGTATTTGCTAATGGTTGAGTTCTAATTACAGCACCGGGTGGAACATTTGGATCAGCTGAGTTCTCAATTCCAACCTTAAAACCTAAAGCTTGAAGATCGCTTAAAGCTTCTGCTTGATCGCTTCCAGTGAGATCTGGTATCTCAATTAAAGTTTGAGTACCTCCATCAACAGGAAGTCCTTGAAATATTTGTGATAAAGTCCAGAAAGTTCCCAAGACTAAACCAATAGAGACAATTAAAGCAGGAAGGGTGAATTTATATTTTATAGTTGGATTTGTAAGATCAACTAGATTTTCCTGAGTTTGAATCATCTCTAATTCATTTCTTTGTTGAAGAAGTACTGCTCTTAAATCTTCAGCACTCTTAAATCTATCCTTAGGTGTTTTATGCAAAAGCTTTAATATGGCTGTTTCAATACCTTTAGGAAGATCTTTTCTAAACTTAGATGGTTTTTCTGGTTTTTCTGTAAGGTGTTTTGTAGCTGTTGCAATAGGAGACTCCGCCTCAAAAAGGGGATTCCCTGTAACTAGTTCGTAAAGAACGGTTCCAAGAGAATAAAGATCTGATTCAAGGGAAACAGGCTTCCCCTGAGCTTGCTCGGGAGAAATATAGCTTGCAGTTCCCAATATAGAACCAGTCTTGGTTATATCGCTTTCCTCGTCTTTTATAGACACTATTCCAAAATCTGTAACCTTTACTTTTCCACCTGGTGTAATCATTATATTTCCAGGCTTAATATCTCGATGGACAAGCCCCTGAGAGTGAGCAGCTTGCAATCCATTTGCAACTTGTGCTCCTATAAACAAAATATCACTTAAACTTATAGTTTTTCTTTTTGCAATAATCTCTGTTAGTGTATTTCCTTCAATATACTCCATTACAAAATAAGGCTCTTCTTCAATACCCCAATCAAAAATTTGCACAATGTTAGGATGGTTTAAGTTTGCAGCAGTTTGTGCTTCTCTTTTAAATCTTTCAACAAAAGTAGTTTGCTCGACATATGTAGGCTTCAGTGTTTTTATAGCAACCGTTCTCTCTAACTGCATATCTTTTGCTTTATAAACAAAAGCCATTCCCCCTTCACCAAGGAGTCCAATTACTTTATATCTTTCTTTTATTACTTGTCCTATTTTCATTTTGACATAACATTTATAACAATTGCAGAAACGTTATCTTTTGGCTTTTGTAGCAATGCTTCACCAACCAAAGTATTTGCACTCACCCCCTCCTGTAGTCTTTTTTTAAAGTACTCTTCTCCAAACTCATTGTAAAGACCATCGGTGCATAGAAAAACAACATCCCCTTCGTTTAGTTGAAAATCTATTTTTTGAATTTCTAGTTTTTCTTTAGTTCCAAGTGCTTGTTTTAAAATATTTTTATAGCCAGGTACATTTTGATCTTCAGTAATTTTAATAATATTTCTCTTTGAAAGAACATAACACCTACTATCACCAACATGGGCTACTTCCATTAAGCCATTTTCATCGATGCTTAGAGCA
Organism: Candidatus Actinomarinales bacterium; assembly: GCA_004214055.1. Classification (GTDB taxonomy): domain Bacteria; phylum Actinomycetota; class Acidimicrobiia; order Actinomarinales; family Actinomarinaceae; genus Actinomarina. The sequence continues at coordinate 15,958 of SGYT01000013.1, forward strand.
GTCATTGTTGTCCCCATACCTTTAGCTTCTATGTTTTTTTCTTGATAAGAGTTAATTTTATAGTTCGCACTTTCAATAATCTTGACAAGACTAGTTTCCTTACTGTTCATAGAATCCGATCCAATTTTACTTGCAACCTCTCCTTTAGCATGACCACCTAACCCATCGCAGATTGCTGCTTTGAAAGGAGCAATTTTACTTCCGGACTTATTTGGGTAAACAGAGTCCTCATTTTTTTCTCTTTCAGGGCCGCACTCAGTTCTTACAGACCACACTATCTTTAAATTATTCATTCATTAATAATCTTAGTTGTGAAATACATTTGTTTTCTTAGACTATATAAAGTAGAAAAAAAATAGAAATAGTATTTAATAATGAGCAATTTTAATCGATTTATTAGAGTATTTATACTTGTTGCCTTAAGCAGTGGCTTTGGTATTTTTGGTATGAATTTTTATGAAAATTACTCATACTCTAAAAATTTAAATATATTTTTAGAGGATGCTTCCGTTGTTTCCAGTTTACATAAACAATCTTCACAAGAATTTGGTACCTTATTAAATTTTGATGAAATTAATAGAGAACAATTTGAAAAAACATTGAATAAAATTGTAGACAATGCCCAGGAAGCTTATAACCTAACATCCAAAATTGATAAATCCTTCTCAAGTAAAGAAAAAGACTTATTGGAAATTGCAGTTTCATCTTGGCTTAGAGGGCTTGAAAAATTCCAAGTCTCTATGATTGACTTAGTTGATAGCAAATATTCACAAGAGATCGAACAATCTATAGCAGATAGCATAGTTGATTTATCTATAGGTGATAAAGCTTACAAAGACTTCATTTTTCTTTTATCCGAGAAAGCAGAAGAAGATAATATATTTTTACCAGAACTCTACAATATTGAATACACAGAATTAGAATCAAGCTCTTTTAGATTTGCTGAAATAATTGTTGAAAGGGCAAAACAAGGTTCTACAGGATTATTTTTAAGAAAAGACCTAGCCATAACAGGAATAGACTTTATACCAAAACCTATTACATTAACAGATGAAGGTCACAATGTATTACTAGATGAGCCAGTTGCAATCCAGATAGTTATTGCAAATGAAGGCAACGTTGAAGAATTTGAAGTAATTATATTAATTTTAGTATCAGATGGAAATGGAGAGTCAATCTACGAGAAACGAGCTAAAATTAATTCAATTAAATCATTAGAAAGTAGGAGTTATTTTACTGACCCAATAGACATTGAAGCAGGCGTATTGCATGAATGGTTTATTAAAATTGAAGAGATAGAAAATGAAGAAGAGCTAGATGATAATATATTTACAATTACAGGTTTCATACCACCTCAAGGATAGCTAAATGTTAGATTCACAAATATTAAAGACCAATCTTAAAGAATTTAATGAAAACCTTAAGAAGAGAGACATATCTATAAATGTAGATCTCTTAATTGAACTAGATGAAAAAAGAAGAAAAGCTAAATTTCAAGCCGAACAAGTAAGAGCTGAGCAGAATAAATTAGGTAAAGAGATTGCAAAGGTGGAAAAAGATGAAAAAGAAGAACTTCTAAAAAAAGCATCAGAATTAAGCGCAAGTTTTAAAAGATTATCAGAAGAAGCAGAGGATTGTGAAAAAGAGTTTTTAGAACTTTGGATAAAAATACCAAATATTGTTGACCCATCTTCTCCTGTCGGCTTGACAGATGAAGACAACATAGAAATAAAAAAAATTGGAGAAATTAAAGAGATTAAAAATGTAAAAGATCACCTTAATATTGGGGAGGCATTAGGTCTAATAAACGTTGAAAAGGCAGCGGAAGTTTCGGGGTCACGCTTTTCATATATTTTTGGTGATTTAGTAAAGATTGAATTTAACCTAGTTTCTTATGTTCTTGACAAGCTTGCTAATAAAGGATTTATTCCAACAGTACCACCAGTATTGGTTAGAGAGAACGCACTTTATGGCACAGGTTTCTTTCCAGATGATGCAGAGCAGGTTTATGAAATACAAAATGATGATTTATATCTGGTCGGGACATCTGAAGTCTCTTTAGCCGCACTACATGGTGATGAAATATTAAAATATGATTCATTACCATTAAGATATGCTGGTTTCTCAACATGCTTTAGGAGAGAAGCAGGAACTTATGGGAAAGACACAACAGGAATATTTCGAGTTCACCAATTTGATAAAGTAGAAATGTTTTCTTTTTGTGATCCCGAAAAATCAAAAGAAGAGCACGAATATCTCTTATCTTTAGAGGAAGAAATATTAAAAGATTTAGAAATCCCATATAGAGTTGTAGATGTTTGCTCAGGAGATTTAGGAGCTTCAGCTGCAAAGAAATATGATATAGAAGCTTGGATTCCTAGTCAGAATAATTATAGAGAAGTAACTTCTTGCTCAAACACAACAGACTATCAAGCAAGAAGATTAAACATTAGAACAAAAAATGATAAAGAAGTAAATTTAATACATACACTCAATGGAACAGCATTGGCAGTTGGAAGAATATTGATAGCTTTGATTGAAAATAACCAAGAAGAAGACGGGACTGTTAAGTTTTCAGATAATTTATCAAAAATAACTGGGGTTGAAAAGTTAAGCCAATAGTAAGCTTGCAACCATGCTAAGACCTAGAAACACATAGACAGCTCTCTCAATTATAGAATTTTTTTCTAGCCATCCCTGCATTGCTTCCCCAAGAACTAGCCATATTCCTACACAAAAAGGTAAAACAGAAAAGTAGATAATAGCTCCTTGGATGGTTGTTACATTAAATGCAGTTAATCCTGAAACTGCCATGACAAGACCTTTTGGGTTTACCCATTGAAATAAACAACCTTGCAAGAAAGTAAAAGGTTTATGAAGACCAGTTTCATTTGATGAAGAAGTTTTTGTAGTTGCTACTTTATAGGCAATATAAGTGATTACAGCATATCCAAAGTACTGTAAATATTCAAAAATAACTTCCGGAATAAAGGTCAATAAAAAACCTCCAATTAAAAACAAAAATGTAAAACCAAACCAGATTCCTAAAAAGTGTGGAATAGAGGCCTTTCTTCCAAATTTTATTCCGGATGCCATTAACATTGAATTATTAGGACCAGGAGTTATTGCAGTAACAAATGCGAAAACAAAGAATTCAAACATTAAGCAATTTTAATATTAAAAATGGAATTATATGAAGTATGAATCTGATATTGCAAAAATGGAAGTTGCTTTAGAGCAGGCAAAGCTTGCTTATAAGAATGATGAAATTCCAGTAGGTGCTGCGTTATTTAATGAAAAAGATGAATTGATAGCCGCAAACCACAACAGACGTGAGTTAGATCAAGACCCCACTAGTCATGCTGAAATTCTTGTTTTAAAATCAGCCTCAAAAGTCTACAACTCATGGAGGCTCGAAAAGTCAACCTTAGCAGTAACTCTAGAACCTGATCCAATGTGTGCTGGTGCAATTGTAAACTCCCGAGTAAAAAGGTTAATTTACGGTGCCCCAAATGAAAAAGCTGGAGCCGCTTGGACTTTATACAACATACCTCAAGATAAAAGGTTGAATCATTACACTGATATTACTGATGGAATATTAAGAAAGGAGTCAGAAGAATTATTAACTTCTTTCTTTGAGAACAAGAGGTAACTAAAATAACATACTGAAATTTTTTTTTCGGAGGGATCGCATAGTCTGGCCTAGTGCGCACGCTTGGAAAGCGTGTAAGGGTTTATCCCCTTCGAGGGTTCGAATCCCTCT
>SGYT01000014.1 GCA_004214055.1 Candidatus Actinomarinales bacterium
ATTTACAAAGAATGTTCTCTGTACTTTTATTGTTTGCAGCTTACAGAATGTTTTTTGGGACTAACTTTAGTTCTAGATTTGAAGAAAATATTTTATTATATATTCTCATAGGTATTCTTTCAGGATTGGGTTCAGGATTACTAGGTATCGGAGGAGGAATAATTAGAATTCCTTTACTATTTTTTTTTGGAGGTATTGGAAATTTGGCCGCACAGGGAGTTTCATTAATTACAGCAATTCCAAGTTCAGTTGCTGCAGTTATTCCAAAGTTAAGAGATAGGGAGTTTATAAAGAGAGGAATAATAATAGGTATCTTTGGAATTATAGGTTCTATTATTGGAAGCAATATAGCTTTTTCTCTACCACAAAAAACACTCAACTATGCATTCGCTACTTTTCTGGTTTTAGTTAGTATCAATATGTTCTTCAAAAAAGATTAAATTATACCTTCATTAAATAAACGTTTTATCTTTTCTTTAGAATTCAATTTTGGTATTAAATACACCAGACCAATAACTTCTTGAATAAAGAGTGTTGAAGGGTTGAAGATAGATGTGTCTTTATCTTCAAATTGCAGTGGGAAAAATAAAACTTCCTGCCTAAGCCACATAAAATCAAATAATAAATGAAAAAAAACACCTATTGCAATAAGTAAAAAATTTCTCCTTAATTTTGTATTTCTTTTTGTAAATATCATTACAAAAATTAATGAAAATATTGCAAATAAAAGAGTATGTCCAATCTGTGAATAAAGTTCTGAAAAATTCATTAAATTTAAACTTATATAAATTATATCTGGCATGATAACTCCAATTATTAAAAATCTAAGATCTGCAGAAAAATCTTTAAAGACATATCTAAAAAAAGATATAGAAAGACCTATATGCCAAAAAAACACTACTTATCCAATGCCATATTTGCTAACTGATCTGCTCTTTTATTGTCTTCTCTATAGATGTGGTTAATTTCAATAAATTTAAATTCCTCAATTAATTCTTTTACTTTAGAATTAAGTACTTTTAGATTGGCCGCTTTAACTTTAAAGTTTTCATTTACTTGCTCAACAACTAAATTCGAATCTAGAAAGACTTCTATTTCTTTTATAGAATTATCAACACAATAATTAAGTCCATCAATTAATGCTTGGTATTCTGCTTCATTATTTGTTGCAATGCCAATCTTTTTAGAGATTGTATGTACTTCTTTATCATCTAATAAAATAGAAACACCTATTGAAGCATCTCCAGGATTTGATCTTGATGCTCCATCACAAAATAATTGATGCCTCAAACTACAACACCATCACAATAAGGGCACTGCTGATACTTTGATGATTTTATTTTATGCATCTCACTTGAAGTTAAATCTACTCCGCAACACCCACATTGACTGTTTTCAAGTTTATATGCTGCAATAACTTCAACTCCTCTTGCTTTTAAATCATCATATAACTTTTGAAATTCCTCTGGAAAACTTAATATCATTTCTTTTTTTCTTGATTCAGACTCAGCAAGCTTAATATCTAATGATTTCCAGTCTTGTTGTACTTTTTTAGATACTTCAATTAGATCCTTCTTAAGTTCTTCAATTCTTTCTTCAGCGTTTTTTATTTCCATTAATTCATCACTATTTTCACTTTGGAAGAATTCAATATTATTTGTAATTTTTAATAATTGCTTTTCACTAGACTGTTTTTGTTTTGTATAGTTAAATAGTTCATTTGGATCTAAAGATTTATCAGTTAATTTCAAATCTATATTTTTAATTTTTTGTTTAATGTTTTTTGTATCCAATTCATCTTTTTCTAATTGAGTAAAATAGTCAGATAATTTATTTTTAGCCAATTCCAATAATTTACTACTTTCTTTAAACTTTATTTCAAGCTCTTTAAGGTGCACTACGTCTTCCCCTTCAGCTTTTTGAGATTCTATTTTATAAATTTCATTATCAATCTCTTGCAGGTCAATTAAATTACTTAGTAAAAATGGTTCATTCATAATTTTTATTATAAAAATATTCAACTTTGATGTTTAATTCATTAGCTATTTTATTTTTAAAAGTTCTCATTCCTGGTATTTCGGTTGATATATGATTTATTTGAATTAATCCCAATTTATTATCATCAGCTAATAAAAAATATCTATGAGATATGTCACCAGTTAAAAATACATCAGCTTCATTAATAATTTCATCCATAAATTGTGTACCTGATCCTGGCAATATAGCTAGTTTAGTTATCTCTTTAATTTTTTGAAAATAAGCATTAGTTCTAATTATTTTTGTATTTAATTTTTTTTCAACTAATTCTAAAAATTTATCAGCAGCAATGGTTTCGATATAGCCTATCCGACCAGCCCCATACTCTTCGTTGCTATTAGCAAATACCTTTACATCATTCATGTTAAATAATTCGACCAGTTCGTCTGCGTTACCATTTATTTTTACATCTTGTGCTGTGTGAAGTGTAATAACATTAATGTTCTTTTTTTTAAATTCAAGAGAAATGCCAATAAGTTCATCGACATACTCTCCTGTTTCATTAATACTTTCCTTCATGGGGACTGGGTGATAACTGATTACAGTATTCAGATTGTTACTAACAACATGTTCTAATACTGATTGTTCTATATCATGAACTACAAGAATTCCCGATACATCATTTTCCATAGAACCAATTAATAGGCCTACCTTGTCGTCTTCAAAGGCTAATCCAAAAGGTGTTATATTATTAACTGTATTTATTAATTCAGCAACATTCACTTAATTAATAGTAATAACTAAATTTATAAAGATTTGGCAGTTTTTTTATTATGGTAATTTGCCCAAAATACCAACAATGTTGGGAGTATTAATATTGAAGCTACTAAAGCAAATCCTAAAGCAACCACAACAACTTGCCCCATTTGTTGAAATGGCTTCAAGGTTGATGTCATCAAAATTCCAAATCCTGCCATTGTAGTAAACGCAGATCCAAATAAAGAACCACCCGTTGTCCTTAAAGTAGTTATTGCAGCTTCAACAGGATTATTATTTTGTGTCAGTGCTTCCCTAAACCTATTAGTGACATGGATAACAAAAGGAACTCCAATACCAATTGCTAAACCAGATAATGTTGAAGTTACTGGGTTTAAAGGAATATCTAAATAGTACATACCTAAATATGTTCCCATAACTATAGCAATGACTGGAAGAATTGTTATAACTCCCAAAAACGGCCTTCTCATATCTAAGAAGTAATAGATAATTAAGAAAGACATCGATGCCAGTATTGCAAATATTAATGATTGAAATTGAGAAGTTGATATCAGATCGCTAACACTTTGTGTGACAATTGCATCATTAGTTGCCGCGACATCTAACCCTAAGTCTATCAAAGGAGCAAATGCTACATAAATATCATCTCTTAATTGAGCAGCTCCTAGTGAACCAGCAGATGTTGTTATCCTTACCTGCTGAGCCGTCATATTACTATTTTCATCAAAATACATAGTGGCTAGAAATGTTTCTGCATCTTTATTAAGTAGAAATCCATACAGACCTTTGACGTCTGCATCATTTTTAACATTTAATGCCTCAATTCCTTGCTTTCCTGACATAACATCTACACCGTAACCAGACAAAGTGCCTATTAATTCCATATCAGGAGGTCCTACAGGAGCACCAGGAGGGCCTGTTTGAGGTGCTAGCATTTCACCTAGAGAACCTATTACAGATTCTGCTGCAACATTACCTGCATAAACAACTATATTTTCTTTGTCAGCTAGATTTTTAATTGATTGAATAAGAGCATTGTGAACTTCTGGAGTTGCTAAATCATCTCCTTCTATTAATACACTAGTTGTTTCTCCGAATCCTCCCCCAAATTCTTCACTCAATAAATCTAATGTCTGAACAACTGGATTGTCTTCAGGTAAAAAATCAGTAAACTCAAAGATGGTTTCAAGATTAGAAAAGCTAATATACCCATAACTGGATACAGTAACTAACAAAGCTAAAGCAATAAATTTTAATTTTTTAGGAATAATTCCACTAGCCTCAGATATTTTGTTAAGTAGGCTGTCTCCTGAAGATGTAAAAGCATCAGAATCTATTTTTGATTTTTTCTCGGCTCTCCTATCTAATAGTGTTCTTATAGCAGGTACAAAAGTCATAACTAAAAAGAAAGCAAAAAATATACCAACTGAAACAAGAATTCCAAAATCTCTTAGTTCAGGTAAAGGAGAAACAATATTTGTCAAAAATCCAACCATTGTTGCAAGGGTAGCCAGGGTTAATGCAATTCCTACAGACTTTAAAGTTGAAGCAGTTGAGCCATTAACAGTGTTTCCTGATCCTATCTCTTCTCTAAATCTTGAGTTGAAATGAATAGCGTAGTCAACACCAAGGCCAATAAGTATTATTGGCGCTATTTGTGATACTTGGTTTGGTGCCCCTATTATGTCTAAATACCCAGGGCCAAGTATTGTTCCTGCGCCCTGCATCCATCCAATCGATAGAAGTATTGCTCCTAAACTTAAAAATAAATCACTTGATGTCCTTCTTCGTGAATTTATTAAAAAACCCAATGTAAATACAGACAATGGAATCATTCGTCCTAATAATGGATCATCTAGTTGCATCCAATCTAATAAAGGTGTTTGCAAATCACTAACTAAAGGCGTTATGACACCAGCAAGACCAAATGCCATTAAAGATGTTGCAAGTAACCTTCTTAATAAATTAAAAGGCTTTCTATTAAATGACTTTCCTTTCATAAAGAAGATATAACTTAAGACAACAAGAATAATTACAAAAGCTTGTGCAAATAAACCACCAATTTCCTGTTGAAAGTCATCTCCTTCGTCACCAAATAGTAAACCGAATGAAAAACCAGAAACATTAACGTTCCCCACTGAAATATCATTCAAACTTTCATTTAGTGCAACTTCCATTCTTGGTTGTTCTACGAATGCTCCACTAAATCCATACTCTTCAACAAATTTATTACTATCTACTGTTATTATTGCTAAACCAGCTGTAGCTGTTGTTGCATCTTCATCATAAGATTCTGATAGCAATGCACTTGCAAATGCTTTGAATTCAGCAGGCATCTGACTGTTCGCCTGGTTATAAAAACTCTTAAATTGTGCATCGTCCATTGCTTTGATTGCATCTACATTAAGCATTGGATTAAATGTTATAGCAAAGTCTACAGGTGCAAAGAATCCATTAACAAGAGGTTGGCCTGGCTGCGAAACTAAATAAGTAGCGATCTCACTTTCAGAGACTGTATTTTTAAGCTCTTCCCAAGCTAAATACCCATCAACAGTTAATACATCATCGCCACTTAAAATAATCTGAAAAACTGATTGAGAGCCAGAAGTTTGAAAATAATCACCTAATTTAGATTGGGCTTTAATTTCAGGTGTATCTAGTTCTCCACCAAAACTTGTATTTAACTCTTCAGCCTGACCAGCCATATATCCAAAGAATCCAGAAATTAAAAAAACTATGATAATAGTAATTAATGGTCTTTTTGTAGCAGCTGATGAAAAAAAGTTAGTAAGTATTTTCATTTACCTCTCCATTATCAAAACATATAAATAATAGTTAAAAAATAGATTTATCGATAACTATGAAAGGAAAACTTTCAAAGATTGCCCACCTATAATGTAAAATGTATTCAGTGAAACGTTTTTTATTATTATTTACTTTCTTATCCATTGTTTTTATACAGAATATTGTATTTGCTGATGATGAAACTGATTTAGTTAAAAAAACAAACAGGATTGATAATTATGAAATTCTAACTATTTCTCAACCAGGAAGTCTTTTTTATACTGTAACTAATGGGATTATTAAGAGTGCGATAAACTTAAACTCTAATTTAACATTTATAGGAAGAGCTAATGTAGGTCTTGAAAAGATTATTGATAAAAATAATGTTGAAAAATTAACAACTAAAGAAGATTACCTATACAGCATATCAGTCAAAACTATACATAATGATGTATCAAATCTTTTTTATTCTGAAAAAGTATCTGAAAGTTTACTTAATAATGAAATAATTATTTCTCAACTTACAGCTAATTTATACTCACTAAAAAAAGGAGATGTTATGTTTCTTGTTGGATTAGGTCAACAAGAATTGGAAATCATTGTGGGAGAAATCATACCAGATTCAGAGATAGGTTGGTTTGAGGCTGTCGTAAATAAAGAAATGGGATATAAATTAGGAATAAATAGAAATATACAAGCAATCTTTTGGGGAAATAAAATTACTGAAAACCATTTGATCGAAATATATAAAAACATCACATATAGAAAAATTAAAGTTACAGGAAGAAACTCAACTCCAAATAAAAATTGGGTTCTTCCAAATGCACTTGTTAAAGAGATGTTTGGTGACTTTCAAATTAAAGAAAGAGACGGAACATGGATAACAACAGAAAAAGCTTGGAGAGATGAAAATATTGAAACAAAGAATATCCCGATCTTGGGTAATGTTACATGCCACAGATTAATGTGGGAACCTTTGTTAGGAGCAATAAATCAAATAATAGAAGAAGGGCATGAAAGCGGTCTATCAAGAGAACAGTTTAAATCCTCTGGAGGTTGTTACGCGCCAAGAAGAATATCTCGATTTGACGCAGGTGGCTCAATTTCTCGTCATGCTTGGGGAATTGCAATAGACATAAACACTAAGACAGGATATAAGCCAAGAATAGTTGAAATATTTAATGACTGGGGATTTGCATGGGGTGGTACTTGGACATCGCCAGATGCTATGCATTTTGAACTAAGGAGTCTGTCGGCTAGTATTTCTAAAGCTAATAAATAATCAATAAAAAAATTAAATTCTTTCAGAATTAGATAAGTAATCGGTTCCTGTCGCATCAAATATTGGGACATCAATTTCTTCAAAGTTTATACTAGAAAATTCTGTATGAGCTGTGTGAAATAGTATTAAATCATAACTGTTAAAGTTTTTTGTAATTTTTTCTTTTTTAACAGAAGTATTAATTTTAACAGAAGCATTAATTTTTATAGAGTCAACAAAAGGGTCGTAATACGATACATTTACTCCCTTAGAATGTAAATTTTCAATAATTTTAATTGAAGGAGACTCTCTAATATCGCTAATGTCTTTTTTGTAAGCCACACCCAAAATAAGTATATTTGAATTTTTCATTGGTTTTTGTAACGAATTCATCATTTCTAATATCCTGCTAACAATGTATGTAGGCATTGTATTATTTATCTCTTGCGCTAATTCAACGAAGCGAACTGGCTTTCCGATTTGACGGGTTTTGAATGATAAATAATTAGGGTCTATTGGAATACAGTGGCCACCTACACCTGGTCCTGGCCTAAATGATTCAAATCCAAAAGGTTTTGTTTTTGCTGCTTCAATTACTTCCCAAATATCAATCTCTAACATATTACATAAAATTGCAAGTTCATTTATAAAAGCAATATTTACATGCCTGTATGTATTTTCTAACAACTTGACCATCTCAGCCTCTTTAGTTCCACTAACTAGCACAACTTCATCTATTATTTTTTCATAAAAAGTTTTTATTTTGCTTGCTGAAGCTTCATCAATACCGCTTACGATCTTGGGTGTATTTTTAAAATTCCAAGTTTTATTTCCTGGATCGATCCTTTCAGGAGAATAGCCTACATAAAAATCTTTACCTGCTTTAAGTTCACTTATTGATTCAATTTCTGGTATTAACACTTCTATAGTTGTTCCGGGATAAGTTGTAGATTCTAAGATAATTACCTGCTCTTTTGATATGTTTTCAGCAATAGTACTCGCTGCTGCTTTAACATAACTTAAATCTGGCTGATAATCCGTAAGAGGAGTTGGAACACTTATTACTATATGTTCACAGTCATTTAATTCTTCTGGTGAGTCAGAAATAATTAGGCCTTTTTCAAGAGTCTCTTTGAGAGATACATCACTAATATCCTCTATCTGAGAAGTTCCTTTTTTTAATGATTCAACTTTTGGAGAATTATTGTCATACCCAAAAACTTTAAGTCCTGCATTACATGACTCAACAACAAGGGGAAGGCCTACGTAACCAAGCCCTATAACTCCTAAATCTTTGTTAAATTTACTCATAATTATTTATACAAAATATTGAATATTCTTTCTGATGTATTTCCATCCCAATTTTTGATTTTAATTTCATTAGAAAGTTTACTTGTAAGAGAATTATTTATTTCAGAAATTATATTTTCTGTATTCAATCCAATAACCTTATTTGTACCTAATTCAACAGTAATAGGTCTTTCTGTTTCATTTCTCAAAGTAAGACAATTTACATTCATAAATGTTGTCTCCTCTTGAAGTCCTCCAGAGTCTGTGAGAACAAGCTTAGATCCGTTTACTAAGCTCAAAAAATCAATATAAGACATAGGATCTATAAGTGAGATATTTTTTAACTTTATACTATTTTCTTCAATATATTTTTTTAGGCGTGGATGTGCAGGAAGAATAACAGAATATTTATTAGTAAACATGCTTAAAGCATTAAAAATATTATTTAAATTCTCCTCAGTTAAATTTGATGGTCTATGAATTGTGGTCACAAAATATTCATTTTTTATATTTAATTGTTTTAAAATTTCATCTGTACCATTTTTAATTTTTTCATAATTCTTTTTCAGGGTATCAATCATAATATTTCCTACAGAAAATATTTTTTCAGAATCTATATTTTCTTCAATTAAATTCTGGACTGCATCATCAGAAGGAGCAAATAAAAAATCACTAATTGAATCTACCATTATTCTATTTCTTTCTTCTGGCATTTCCATGTTCCTTGATCTAAGGCCTGATTCAACATGAAATAATTCTAACTTTTTATTTTTTGCAGCTAATGAGGCTGCCAGTGTAGAGGTAACATCACCAAATACTCCTACCTTGCTAATTTCATTTTTAGTAAAAACATCGTTCAAAGCATCAAGCATATAGCTCAATTGTTCACTCATGTTTAATGTTGGAGTTTCTAGAGTTATATCAGGATTTCTAATATCTAAATCATTAAATATATTTGATGACATTTTCTTATCTTTGTGCTGTCCGGTGTGTATAAATAAGATATTTAAATTTTTTGATTCGAAATATTCAAGAAGAGGAGCTGCTTTAACAAAATTAGGCCTTGTTCCTACAACAAGTGCTACATCATATTTTTCTTTCACTACTTAATGATTTTAGTAATCAAATAGTTCTTATTGAACAACTATCATTGAAATGGTGAATAAAAAAATAGTACTTAATGTTTGCGGTGTAAAGTCCCTCGGTGGTTTAAAGCTGTTTCTTGAATCTTTTGATTTCTTAGTTGAATCAGGAAATAAACTAACTGTTTTATATTCGGAGTTACCTTTTTATAAAGACTTACAAAATCAATTTATTAATAGCAATTTAGTAAATTTTATCTATGTAAAGCAGAAAAGATTAACTCATCCTTATTTAAACTTTTTTTTAAGTAAAGACATAAATAATAAGATTAACTTGTCTGATGCAATTATTCACTATGGTAATTTTGGATTTAAAACAAATATTAAATCTTTTGTTTTAATACAAAATATTCTACCTTTAGTAAAAAATGATTTACGCAATAAATTGTTGCGATATTTTATCTTAAAAAGTGTCAGAACTTCTGAACACATTTTAATTCAACTCCAACATTTAAAAACCTACTTACCAAGTGAAGAAAAAAATAAAATTATAGAAATTGGTGAAATTTTTGAAAAGTCTGTTCCTTTATCAAATACAAATGGAGGGATAGTTTGTTTTGCTAGTGAAGTACCTAACAAAAATTTTGATTTTATACTTAAAACATTAAAAAATATTAATAAAAATCATTTGGTCACGATTATTAATCCTATAAATAACATTAAAGAGTTTAACTGCGTTACAACATCGAATAATGAAGAGACTATAAAAATACTTTCTCAAAACGAAATCTATTTTCATGCAAGTAATTTTGAAACAGTGGGTTTGCCATTATACGAAGCTCAGGAGCTTGGATTAAAGGTTGTTGCACCATCTAGTCCTTATACACAGTATTTTGATAAGGACAGTACGTTCCTTTATGAAAGTAATAATGTTAATGATGCTATTTCGAAAATAAATTTAGCTACTATAAGTCAAACAAAAAATATCAAAGCTTTAAACTACTCAGAAAATTGGGCAAAAGTTCTAAATAAGATCTAAAATTTTTGCTATTGAATTAGCAGTATAATTTTGAACAAAATATTCTTTATTAAAAGAATTGATATTGTCATAGTATTCATTTAATTCATTAAAGAAATCTTTTTTACTAGTTCCCTCTGATAATATAAATAAATTATTAAAATTTTTAGCAATTTTTTTTACAGGATCATTTTCTATCTCACTAAAGTGTATTACTGGTTTTCCTGTAGAGATATATTCAATAACTTTACTTGGTATCTGTGTTGTATTTAGATTGCCAATAGATAGAAGGCAATGAACTGAATCAGCCATGCGTTTTAAGGCTTCTTCTCTGTTAATTAAGGAATGAAAAAAAGATGTTGAATTATTACTGTATTTAGTTATTTCATTTTTTGAATCTTCATTAACATACCAATGGAATTCAATGTTCTCAATACCCTCAAGATGATTTATGAAATTCTTTGGTGACCTTACTCCTTTTGTAAAAATACCAAAATATCCAAATTTTATTGGATTTAATTTATAATTATATTTAATAGAACTTGAAAAAATTTCTTCTTTGAATTCACTGATAGGGTTTCCGATAAAAGTTTTTTCAGGATTTATATTAAAATGATTAATATGTGCAGACATTGAATCTTCATGAGTAAATAATATTTTGGTAGCTAGATTATAAAATTTATGTTCATAATATTTGTTTAACAAACCATATAATATTTTATTATTTTCAGGTGCATCTTTTTTCAATGTAAAAGGGTCTCCAATATCCATTAACCATTCTTTATTATTTTTTTTGTTTAAGATATAGGCAGCTATATGAGATGAGAAAGGAAGACTAACACTAATCATCAAGTCGTAATCTAAATTCAATTTCTTTCTTTGCCTGTAAATTGACAACAACCAAAACATTGAATAATCAGGCCAAGCAAATATTTTAATAACAATTCTGTATATTTTTTTCAAAAACTTATAAAAAAGTTTTTTTATGACACTACTTCCAGATAGATTATTAGATCTTTTTCTTACTTGGTTCACAATATTACTTGATGTTCGATTCCCAATGTAAATAATGTTTTTTTCTTTTTTAACTTGTTTTGTACCAGTTATAACAGTTACTTCATGTCCCATACTTACAAGCTCATCCACAATAAGCTTCCATCTAGTTGTTCTTGGACTTGTGTGAGGAAGATATTGGTGAGTAACTATTAATATTTTCTTAGTTTTATCATTCATTTTTATCATTTAATGTTATTAGGCCAATTGATATTGCTAAGGAAAACGAAAGTTCCTCTGCTTGGAAGAAATACATTAGTAAAATTATTAATAAATTAATAAATAAATATAAATTTAAATCATTAAAGTTATTTACTAATCTCTTAAATAGCTTAAAGATTATTGATAAAAACCAGAATAGGCCTATAAGGCCTCCCGAAAGATAAATATTTGCATATAAGTTATTAAATGAAACTATTTGTCCTGGGTTTCTATATGCAGCTTCTCCATCTTTTTCTTGTTTTGACATTTCTTCAAATTTGTACGTGTAGTCAATATTTGAAGCTCCTAAACCATCACCTATTATTTTTATATTTTCTGATGATATATGATTTATTAAAAATGAAATATTTTCAAATGCATCAATACCTCCCGAAGAAATAAGTGTAAGACGAGTAAATATGCTTTTTGTTATGCTTTCAGAATTTTTAGCTTCGTCTAATTTATTATCATATAGAGAACAATTACATTTATCTACTGATTCTGGTGGACACATTGATGGATCTAATGCAGGAAACTTATAAGACAAGCTATTACCCAAAAAACTTATTATCAGAATCATCAAAATTGGAATTAATATATTTAAATTAAATGATTTGTTTCTTATAGTCCAAACTAATGAAGCAATTAAGAATGCAAAAATAACGCTTATTACGCCTGTCAAGCTTCTTGTCAAAACAATTGAAAATAATGGAACTATAGAAACAAAATACCAATATCTATTCTTTCTGGCCAAAAAAAATGTTAAAGGAACTGTTGGAGCTAACCATACGGCAAGAAAACTTGGTTCTCTGAAAGTGCCGTAATTTCTCAATACTGAACATGCTCTCCTAATTGGTTGAGTCCAACCCCCAGAGCCTGGTCTAGATCTTGTAAAATCTGGTATCTCTAAAAAGTAGGAAAAATACGAATAAAGTGAAAGCAAAGAAATAATTACTCCAACATATACTAAATATTCAATTATCTTTTCTATATTTAAATGATTACTAATTAAATGAACAGCCCAAATTACAGCAATAAAGCCAAAAAGTTTTAAAAGTCGTAGTGATATATATTGAGTAAAAGTTGTTGTAGCATACTCAGGAAGCGTATTGTCGAAAGAGAGAGCCCTAATTACTGTTATGCTAAAAATATAAAATAGCCAAATCTTTAATGATGGAAGTTCATCAAATGCATAATCATAACCAAAGAAATAATTAAATATAAATAATCCAAGAATTAAGATGACTCCTAACCAGGGAGCTGGTATTGAATAAATTGAAAAAGCATCTAACCCTTCTAGAAATATAGAGATAATAAAAATAGTAACTATTGGATTTATATTTTTTATCTTCAACTTATTCTTTTATACCCTTCAGAGAATTGCACTTTAATACCTTCTTTTTCCTCGCCCCAAGTAGTATATTCCTCTAAGTCAACATCTTTTGAATAGTCTTCAATCGTTACAATTCCATCTTCAATACTAATTTTTCTATAAATCCTTTTTCCATTAAAATCTGCATATCCTAGGAAATTGTTTTTATCGAAAACTAATACTTCCCCATCACTCATATAATTTAAACGAAAACAATCAAACTCATCTTCTTCTGGAAATTTAATTTCAGCTTTTGGTCCCCAATGGTATTCAAGAGATCTAAATTTGTTCCGAAGTTCTATATTATCTGTATAAGTTCCAGTTCCAGGATCTCTAGCAATCCATTTATCATTAGTAAAACATTCTATAGCTAACTGATCATAATGAGAATGCCCTCCGACACCATTCTGACCTAATGGGCCACACCTTACACTAAAGTACTGATCGTCATTTCTCCATACAAAAATACCAAAATCTTTAAAACTATAAGCTTTAAAATCTGATGAGAATACTTTTATACGCTTGTGTAAAACTTTTTTATATTCATTTAATGCTGGAGCTTCATTCTTTATTTCATTACTAAATTTATCTTCAATTCTTTTATATTTACTTAACTCTGGATAAAGAGACTCTATTAAATCAAAAAGCCAATCCATTCTTAATGGCTTTTTTTCATCAAAAGCATGATAAAATATTCTTCCTGAGTCGTTATCTCCTATTTGTGACAATTCCCCTTTGTTAACTAATGATGATAGAAAAAACTTATTTGATTTAATAATTTCTTCTATTCGATCTAACAAAATAGAATTTTTATCAATTTCTTCAACAGCAAGCTTACATATTATTAATGATTCAACAACAAATGCTGAATAATGGGTAGAACCTTCAAAATTTGTACCATCTTCATAAAATTGTCTTTCAAGTTCTTTACTTAATTCATCATGAAAAAATATATATTCTTCTGTATCTCCATCAAAAGAAAAAGTTGCGATGGTAAGCAAAATGGATGCAAGTTCAATTAAATAATGATTCCCAACTACGTCACCACTATTTTCTAAATTATTATTTATAAATTCATAATGTTGACTTATATATGTAGTAATTAAGTCTTCGTTATTTCCTAATATTTTTATACCTCCACAACCATTCTCAATAGCCAATAAATGTAAGATTAAATTAATATTTCTTATTGCAACGTCCATTGGACTATTCCAATAAATCAAAGGGAATTTATTGACATCTATATTTCCAGAATTAGCTTTTTGTAAATTCTGAAGTCTGGAAGCTTCATATGGAACTTTTACATCTGCAATATTGAAAAAAGCAGGTTTTAATTTTTTATCTGAAAAATCAAAGTCACTAAAAATATCTTTAGATAATTCATATTCTTTTAAGTCTTTACCAAAGATCTTTAAGTCATCATATAAATCAACTGTTTTATTAGGTAAGTAATTTAAATGTTGATTAAGAAAACTTTGATAGTTAGTTTCTTTTCTTTGAAGTATCTTAAATTCAGAAGGAATCTTCACATCTGAACCAAAAAGATTAATTAAATTAAATTTAATTCTTCTAAGCATAGAAATTAACTTATTAAGCATATGATTTCTTAAAACTATATGTAGTCAAAATAGCAATCAAAACTTGGGAGAAAATAATTGAAAGAACAGCTGGGTTGTACCCTATTTCATGCATTAAGTAGTAAATCAAGTATGAAGATATTGCACCAATTGAAATAGTTTTAGTTATATTTAATTCAAAATTTAAAGCTCTTGAATAAATTATATTAATCCTAGACCAAATCATTAGAGGCAGACAGAATAAAATGGATGAGGTTATATTTGCAAGTTCATTAAATTCATTACCTAAAATGTTAGTAAAAATACCTTGTGCAACATCTTTAAACAAATAAAACAAAATAGGAATTGAGAAAGAAAAAATAAATACTTTTCTTAATTTTACTCTTAATCCTGAGACCTCCTTTTTATTTTGTGCTTTTGATAGCTGGGGAAATATCATGTCTAAACTTGCTCCAACAAATTGAAAAAGAGCTTCCAATAATCTTCTTGATAATGCTAGAACACCTAAAACAGGCCCAGAATAAAATAACCCAAGTAAAACAATGTCAAGTTCAGATATCAGAACAGCTGAAAATGTTGTTGTTACCATTTTCTTTCCTGATTTAGTCAACTCAGATCTAGTCTCTTCATTGTTTTCTGAATCATAAATTAATTCAGTTTTAGGTATATAAAAATGTGCAACAAGAAAAAAGATAAAGAACATTAAGGTTTGAAAAATAATTACCCATAATATTGAAAGACCATTAATTACAATAAACCATGCACCTGTTCCATAAAATACTGTACGAATTAGTATTTGTTTTGAACTTATTACAAAGTTGCCTTTAGCTTGATAATAGGCTAAAGCAATATGAATCATTTCATTAAAGATATATCCAACTAAAAATATTGATGTCCACAAATAATTTCTTCCTAATAGGTATGAAATTGGGAAAAGTAAAACTAATGATAAAATTAAATTACGAAGTACTAGGAAATATGAATTGGAAAATACTGATTGCGAATAATCTAAATTTTGCGCTCTAACTTTAGTAGTAACTAAAGCTAAAGACAATACAGATGCTGTACCAATTAAAACTGATAAACTTTTTGAGGATGCATATTCACCATATATTGCAGCTCCGTACTCTCTACTTATTATTGTTATCAGAAAAAAATTAACTACTAATAGGGTAATTTGCATAAAAGAAATATATACTGTATTTTCTTTCCAATTTCTAATCAATTCGCAACCCTATTTAAATGCCAATTTGAAAGATTTAGTAAATACCACTTTTGTTGATAATCATTTCCCTGTAATACTTTATCTAATTCTTTCTTATTAAATAAATCTACTAGAGAATTGAATTCTTTTATTGATTCATAAAAATAATCTTGATCTTTTTTTATCCATTCACCAACTGGAGCCCTGAAACCTTGTTTTTTTCTATTGACTATTTCATTTGGTAGATGATTACCAGCAATTTTTTTTAGTAAAGGTTTAGTTGTTGATTTATTAAAAAGTATATTTTCAGGAATAGTTAAAACATACTCTACAAGCTTATGATCTAAAAATGGTACACGAGCCTCAACAGCTGACTGCATAACAAGTTTATCCATCCTCATTAAAAGTAATTCTGGTAAGCGAACATTTAAATCAATTAATGTCATCCATTTTGTAAGAGTTGCATCTTTAGATGCAAAATAACTATCCCATTTATTATCTACAAAATTTATCAGTTCAGAATCTGATGGAATGCCTCCACTTATTAGTTTATTAATTTCAACTAAATTAAACCCTATGGCACCTCCGCCAAATGAAGTTCTGTTAAACAAAATATTTGAAGCTAAATTCATACGATGGTTAGAGAAATTTAAAAAGTCTGAACGAGATCGAGTTAAAGGTTTTATATATTTGTTTAATTTAATATATCTTAACCAGTGTTCATACCCATAAAAGAGCTCATCAGCCCCCTCCCCAACTTGTACTACTTTTATACCATTAGACCTTGCATTCCTACCAAGGAAATATAAAGGTATGCCAACCTCATCACCAATTAAGTCATCTTGGTAAAACGAATAATTATTTAATATATCTTGAAAATCTGAATATTTAATTTTATCTTCTATAAGCTCAATATTTAAAAAGGAAGAAGCATACTTAGCTTCCTTGACTTCGCCTTTGTATCCCTCAAAATGATCTTCATAATCAATATTAAAACCTTTTAGGCCAGAATTTTCATTTTCTTTCATCAGCTTTCCTATCAATGAAGAATCTACACCTCCTGATAAAAATAAACCTACTTCAACATCACTAACTTTCCTATAATCAATTGATTCTTTTAATAGCCGTTCAACCTCATCTATGGCTTCATCTTCATAAATATCATTATTAATCTCAAAACTAAAAGGGTCCCAATATTTATTTCTTATAAGGCCTTCTTTTAATGAAAAGGTGGCGTATTCACCTGGTTCAAGTTTTAATATATTCTTATTGCCTGTTCGATTGCTTGGAACACAAAGATGTCTCAAATAAGAAATATACGATTCAACATCTTCACTAAATGGAACAACACCTGATTTTTCAATTGCTTTAATTTCTGAACCGAAAATAAACCAATCTTCATGATTTGAAAAATATAAAGGTTTAATACCTATTCTATCTCTAGCTAAAAAAAGACTCTCTTCAGACGAATCGTAGATAGCAAAAGCAAACTGGCCTCTAAGTTTCTCTAAGACATTCGATCCATATGTAATAAAACCCTTTAATAGAACCTCTGTATCTCCTTCTGTTGTGAATCCAACACCTAAGTCTTCTAGCTCTTTTCTAATTTCTTTATAATTGTAAATTTCACCATTGAAAACCAGAGTATATCTTTTGTCTTCATTTTGAAAAGGTTGATTTGATCTATCATTTAAATCAATTATTGAAAGCCTTGTGTGCACAAAACAATTTGATTCATTTATGTATTTTACGGATGAGTTATCTGGCCCTCTATGTTCTAAGGAATCTTTAATATTTTCAATAATATTTGGGTCAATTTTGGAATTATTAATGTTAATAATTCCACCTATTCCACACATTTATCTAACTCTAATGTTATATTTTTTATTCAAGTACATTAATTTGAATAGTTTAGAGTAAATACTGTATGAAAAATATAACTGACATTACAATAACAATCTTTGTTCTTCCTATTTTGTTAGTGGTAATTCCTATTATCTATTTATTTATACTTATTTCAGATGGATACCCAGCTATATACAAGCAAGAAAGAGTTGGTAAAAATGGAAAAATATTCACTTTATACAAATTTAGGACAATGGATCATTCCTCAGATGAAAACATACATGAAGAACATTACAAAAACCTAACAAAAGCACAAACTGTGGAGCCGTCTTTGACTCCTGGCAACCCAATAAGAATAGAAAATGATGATAGAATTACAAAAATTGGTCAATTCTTAAGAAAAACATCATTAGATGAATTACCAAACTTATTTAATGTCTTATTCGGAGAAATGTCAATTGTAGGGCCTAGGCCACTAGTAAAATATGAATCAGACTTACTTGGAGAATACCAAAAAGAAAGACACTCAGTAAAACCTGGCATAACTGGATTAGCGCAAACTCAAGGAAGGTTGGATTTGAGCCTTCAAGAAAGGCTTTATTGGGATTTAGATTATGTTAAAAAATATAATTTAGTATTAGATTTAAAAATAATTTTCCAAACAGTAATGTCTGTTATAAGTAGAAAAGGTGCGAATTAAATTAAAGATAGATATCTATCTATTACTTTTTCTTTATTTATCTCATTCTTATTCAAATTTATTACATTATTAAGTGTCTTTTCAATAAAGTCAGTTGAATTTAATTTTTCTAAAACATAATCTAAGTTATGTAAATTTTTTGGATCAATATTAATTCCTACTTGATATTTTTCAATGAATCTTGCAACTGCCGAATTTTTATTTGCAAAACATAAGATTATCTTATTCATTGAAAGATAATCAAAAGTCTTTCCAGGAAAACCTTCAATAGTTAAATTTGGATCTAAAGAAACTAACGCGAACGGAATATCTGAAGTTAATTCTATTAATTTATTTCTCTCTGTATATTCATTTACTACTACTTTTTTATTTTCAAAAGATTTTACATGATCATACTCTTCACCAGATCCATAGATATTTAAAGTCCATTCATTACTTAGAGACTCATTAAAATAATTTATAAACAAGGGAATGTTTTGTGGCTTTCCAATATTTCCAGCGTAAAAAATAGATTTTTTATTTTTATTAGGTCCTTTTACTAACTCTGAAAAAGGTGAAAAATGGTTTATAGTTAATAAATTATTCTTTACTAAACGTTCATTTTTCATATATTCTTTTAACTCTTCAGAATTAAGAACTACTGAATCAGCACTTTTTAATGCAAAGGTGTCAATAGATTTAAATATATTTAGAATAAATTTATTTTTCATTCTATTAATTTTTTCAGCAATTTCTGGATAAAGCTCCCAATATGAATAAATTAATTTAATTTTTAAAAATTTTGAAATAAATATTCCAACTATGTTCATAGTAGGTGGATAACTAAAAAGGAAAATATGAGAATATTCATTACGATGTTTAAACAAATATTTTTTTGAATGATAATGAAATTTTAACCATTGGAAGATTCTTTTAGAATCGGAGTAGCTTCTCTTTTTAGAGCTAATATGAAATACTTTTACATTCTTATAAGTAGACTCATAAAGATTCTTGGAAATTTTTTTTAATTCAACTTTACTATCTACATTTGAATCAAAATTATATTGTGGAGTACTAGCTAATATTTCAACATCAACTCCCCTATCTTTAAAACCGCATGCTATTTCAGCAACAAGCATACCTGTCGAAACTTTGTCAGGAGGTATTGTTAGAGAATGGAATAATATTTTTTTCATTCTTTAAATGCATTACTTACATCATATGAATAATCATTACGATTATGTTTATTGAATGTATCTGTGC
>SGYT01000015.1 GCA_004214055.1 Candidatus Actinomarinales bacterium
ATCCATAAAATATGAGTAAAAATATAGCTGTTATTATTGGAGGACCATCTTCTGAACATGATATCTCTATTCTTACTGGGCTTCAGAGTGCTCGAATACTTTCAAAAGAAAATAAAATTACTATTCTTTATTGGTCGAAAGACAATAACTGGTATTTATTAGATCCAAATTTAGAATCTAAAGATTTTCTAGAAAACACCAAATTAACAAAAAAACCACTAGAACTTAGGATAAATGCCGATTCAGGCTTTTATTTTAAGAAAAAAAAGCTTGATTTTGACCTATTTCTTAATTCTTGCCATGGTGGTCCTGGTGAAGATGGAACTTTACAGTCACTTTTAAATATTTTAAAGGTTAAATACACTGGTCCGAATGTAATTTCTGCACAAATTTGTATGGATAAATATGTCTTTTATACAACCATGAAAGAGAATGGACTTCCTGTACTTCATAAAGATTTAGTTAATCCTAATGAAAAGCCAAGTTTTGATGGTCCGTATATTTTAAAACCACGTTTTGGAGGATCATCTATCGGTGTAGAAGTAATTAATGATTACGAATCTGTTTTGAAGATTGTTGAATCTTCTGATTTATATACAGAAGGCGCAGTTGTGGAAAGGTATCTAGAAGATTCGGAAGATATATTAATTGGAGTAAAAAACTATCCAAGTTTTTCTGTATCTGAAATAGAAAAGCCGATAAAAAATGAAACATTATTTTCATATTCTAAAAAATATTTAGAAAATGGAGGGCTAGAGGGATCTGAAAGGGAACTTCCAGCGAAAATAAACGATGATAAAAATAATAAAATTATTAAATATGTTCAGAAAATAAATTCAATTATCCCTACAAGGGGAATTTTTCGTTATGATTTTTTACTAGATAATGATGATCTCTATATTAATGAAATAAATACAATTCCAGGAAGTCATGCTTTATATTTATGGCAAAATTTAAATAAATCAAAATATGAATTATTAAATGACATTGTTGATGAGGCTTTATCTGATCAACCAATTATTTGGTCTACTACAGGATCAGACGGTCTTGCTTTAAAAAGTGCAAAAGATATTCAATCTAAACTAGGTTAAAAAATGTTTGGTATTTACTGGGATTGCGACGGCACTTTGATGGATACTGAAAAAGCATTCGCATATGCATGGCAAGAAGTTTTAAAATCAAAAAGTCTTGATTTGCCTATTGAGCACTTTGATCAATATGTTGGAGTAGACGATAAAATTGTTCACGAAAAATTTTCATCAGAAGTAGATCTTCCTGCTTTTCAAGAGACGATGAATCTTATATCAGAAATAATTTTAAAAAACTTTGGTGAAAAAACATTATTTGATGATGCTTTGCAGTGTTTAGAATATTTTTATAACTATGATTGGAAGCAAGCTTGTGTTTCAGCTTCACCTCAATATCATCTTGAGAATAAATTAAGAGAAACAGAAATTTATCAATATTTTCATCACGTTATTGGTGGTGATTCGGTAATCAAAAATAAACCTTATCCAGATATATATTTAAATTCGATAAAAAAACTACAAACAACTAAAAATATAATTATTGAAGATAGTCCTTTTGGAATTGAGGCTGGGGTTGAAAGCGGAGAGTTTGTTATTGCTATCGACAGGGGTGTTTTCACACATGAACAATTATCAAAAGCAAATCTTGTAGTAACTAAAATTACACCAGAGATAATTCTTGAGATTAGTGAAACCCTTTAGTAATTAAGAAAATTTAAAATAAACTACAAAACTGACTTAGGCGCAATAATGGACTAAGTCAGATTAATTAATATTAATGGGATTTTTCTTTTCGTCATTTTTTGATAATTTGAATATCCACCTTTATTCATATTATCCATTTTGCTCCACCATTCAATATATTCTTCATCATGAATTTGAATGGCGCTTCCTGAGAAATTATTTTTACCAATTTGAATTTTACATTCTGGATTAGATTTTAAATTATGATACCAACTTGGATTTTTTTCACGGCCACCATTTGAAGCTACTATACAAAATGAATTTGATTCTTTTAAATATGACAATACATTTTTTCTTTCAAGTCCAGTTTTTGCTCCTGTACTTAACAATATCAAGCAAGGTCTTCCGGCTAGAGTTTTACCAATTCTTCCATTTGAATAAATATAAATATAGTTATGTAAATAAATAAATAAAAACTGTGAATATAATCTTACAATTTTTATATATCGTTTAAGCTTATTTTTAATAATCGCCCTGTCCAATTTTTACATTTTTTATAACTTGGTTATCTTCAATGTTCTCTATTTCAAAATTAATTCTCTGTCCTTGCCTTAATGTTCTAAATATTGAATCTTTTAATGAACCTTGTTGTATGTAAACTTCTGTTTTATCAGTATCTAATAAAACAATGCCAGTACCTGAATTTGGATCATAAGATTTTACGACACCTTGAGCCATTAAACTTTTTCGCCTCTTTGTCTTATTTCATTTACAACAGATTCTATTCCACGTTTGTCTATTATTTTGTTACCTCTGGTGCTTACTTTAAGCTTCACCCACCTATTTTCACTTGCTAGCCAATATTTTTTAGTTTGAATATTTGGTTTAAACCAACGGTTATTTCTTTTATGTGAAAAGGTAACATTTTTACCTGATCTTGGTACTCTACCTGTTACTTGACATTTATTAGCCATATTATTTCCTTTAAAATACAAGTATAACTATAACTTGACTCTTAATTATTAGGTACTTTCATTTTAAATCTTTTTAGGTATTGTTTGATTGTGGTTGAAAGAAATATAAAGTATTTAGAAAATATATCACTTGATGAAATTAAAGGTTTTGGAGAAAAAAGATTATCTTCATTTAAAAAACATGGAATAAATAACATATCAGACCTTTTAAGATTTTTTCCAAAAAAGCATATCGATAGATCTCAAATATCAAAAATAGTATCAATAACAGCTGATATTACTAAAGAAATTACTATTTTAGGAGAAGTTACAGATGTATCGGTTTTTACAACAAAAACAAGGTTGAGAATAGCTACGTTAGTAATTAAAGATGATACTGGTGTAATTAGAGCAAAATGGTTTGGTCCTCAATATATAGAAACAAGATTTAGAAAAGAGGATTCTGTAGCTATTTCAGGAATCCCAGATGTTAAGAAAACAGGGACTATAGAGTTTAAAAATGCCACAATTGAAAAGTTCTCTGATTTAGAAGAGCTAAACGAAACAGGTTCTTTGATTCCAATATATCCAAAAATTGAGGGTTTATCGAGCACCATTATTAGAAAAGGTATAAAAGAAGCTCTCAGAAGAACACCTAAAATAGAAGATTTTGTATCAAAAAAAGAACTAGTAGAATACAAAATTATTGATAGAATTTCAAGTTACAATAAAATTCATTTCCCAGAAACCATTAAAGAATTTGAAGAAGCAAGAAATAGGTTAGCATTTGACGAGTTTATTTATTTACAATCAATTTTTAAAGAAATAAAAGAAACATTTAATAAAAATGAAACTGGTTTTAAACATACAATAAAAAAAGAAACACTAAATTATTTTGAAAAAGATATTCCATTTGATTTAACAAAGTCACAAAAAAAAGTAATAAATGAAATATATAAAGATATGAAAAAAGCTTCACCCATGAAGAGACTCTTACAAGGGGATGTTGGTTCCGGCAAAACAATTGTTGCAGCAGCAGCAGTATATGCTGCTATTAATTCATCTCATCAAGCTGTACTAATGGCACCTACTGAAGTTCTTGCAGAGCAACATTTTCATTCATTAAATAAGATTCTCATTTTTAATGATGTTCAAATTCATTTACTCACATCATCTGTAACAGATAGAGATAAAATAATGCAAACAATAAATAGTGGAACTCCAGCACTGATTATTGGAACCCATGCTTTAATACAAGATAAAGTTAATTTTAAAAATTTAGGTCTAGCGATTATTGATGAGCAACAAAGATTTGGTGTTGAACAAAGAAAGAAACTTACTTCAAATCAAGAGAAAACTCCACATCAACTTGTTATGACCGCTACACCAATTCCAAGAACGACTGCTTTAGCTACATATGGAGATTTAGATTTGTCAGTAATAGATGAAATGCCTCCTGGGAGAAAAATTATAAATTCAATATTATATGAAGGTAGCAAAGAGGATACTGAAAAAATATATTCTTTGTGTGAAAGCCATCTTAAAAATAAGTCTCAAATATTTGTTGTCTGTCCATTTATACAAGAAAGTGAAAAGATAGATATTAAAGCAGCTGAAAATGTTTATAAACAATTTAAAGATAAATTTACAAATTATGAAGTAGAAATTTTGCATGGAAAAATAAATTCAGAGGATAAAGAAAAAATAATGGAAGATATGCATAATAAAAAAATCGATATTCTTGTTTCAACCGTTGTTATAGAAGTTGGAATTGATATTCCAAATGCAACTCTAATGATAATTGAGAGCGCTGAAAGGTTCGGTTTAAATCAACTTCATCAATTACGTGGAAGGGTTGGAAGAGGGGATAAAGAATCTGATTGTATATTTCACGTTACTGATGGAAAAAGTATGGAAACTATTACTGAAGTAGGAAAAAGAAGACTACAAGCCATAGTAAAAAATAATGATGGATTTAAATTATCTGAAATAGATTTACAGATAAGAGGAGAAGGAAAAGTAACTGGTACAAGCCAATCAGGGATGTCAGATTTAAAAATAGCTGATATAAGATATGACTACGATATATTGCAATCTTCTAAAAATTACTTTGAAAACAACGTATCGAATATAAATGAATCATTAATACAAGAGGAAGCAAAAATATTATTTCCAAACTTTTCTAAAGTTCAGGACTCAACATGAAAGTAATTGCCGGTATTTATAAGGGTAGGAATATAGATACTATTAAAGACACTACAACCCGCCCAATGATGGGAAAAGCAAGAGAAGGAATTTTCAATGCTTTACAGTTTTCTTTTGAAAATTCTCATGTTTTAGATTTATTTGCAGGATCAGGAAGCATGGGAATTGAAGCCTTAAGTAGGGGAGCTAAGTATGTAACTTTTATTGATAACTCATCTGATTGCATACGACAAATTAATAAAAATCTTCAAGAATATAAGAATAATTACTCAGTATTAAAATTAGATGTTTCTAATTATATAAATGAAGTAAATATCAAATTCGATATTGTTTTCTATGACCCACCATTTGAATATATAACAGAAAATATAAATATAGATATTGAAGAATTAATTAATAAATTAAAGAAAAAAGCTTTCATTATTATTCATAGACATTCAAATTCTTCTTCTATAGTTCTTCCTAACGATGTAGAATTGTATAAAGAAAAGAATTACGGACAAAGTAAAATTTTAATTTTGAGAAAGAAATGAAAGTATTAATACCAGGTTCATTTGACCCACCAACTAATGGACATATAGATGTCATTACAAGATGTTTAAAAGTATTTGATGAAGTATTAGTTGGAGTAATCGTTAATCCTTCCAAGGAATCATTATTTTCAACAGATACGAGATCTGAAATGCTTAATGAAGTATTTAGCAAAAACAAAAATATCACTATTAAGAGTTTTGAAGGGTTGCTTGTAGATTTTGCTAAAGAGAATAAAGTTAATGCGATCATAAAAGGATTAAGAGCTATGACAGATTTTGATTATGAATTACAAATGGCTCAAATGAATTTTAATTTAGCAGATTTTGAAACAATTTTTATACCTACTTCACCAGAGTATGGGTATGTTTCTAGCTCATTAGTAAAAGAAATACATTCATATGGAGGAGATGTAAGTGAGTTAGTACCAGACAATGTATCAAAGAGGTTAAAAGATGTCTAATCAAGAAAATTTTAACTTAGACGATGTAATTACTGGTGAGAAGAAAATACAATACGTTGACAAACTAGAAATGTTAAGAGAAAAAGTAAACTCAACTGGTGTGCTAAGTAGTAGAACAAGTAAAAAAGAAGTAATTGAAATAATAGAAAATTTAATTGATTTAATGCCAGTAGAGCTGAGAACAGCTCGATGGCTAGTAAGAGAACAAGATACTTATTTAAATAAAGCAAGAGAAGAAGCTAATGAAATTTTAAATATAGCAAAAGTAGAATCTAGTAGATTAATATCTGACTCGTATGTTTTACAGGAAGCAGTTATTGAAGCAAACTCATTAATAAAAAAAGCTGAAGATGAAGCACAAGCATATCGTGCAAAGATTGAAGATGATATTGATACTAAACTTACAGAAATTCTAAATAAATTTGAGCAAATTAATAATTATATTGAAACAGAAAAAAATACTTTAAGGCAACCAAGAAAAATTATTGAGCCTGAATAAAGCTATGGAACAACTAAATACCCTTATACAGATTCAAGATATTAAATATCAAAACAATTCCCTAAAGTACTCTTCTAATGGTTATTTAGATATTAAATATTTTGGAAATGAAACTACTAAAGAAAACGAAATTAATTTAAATGTAGAAATAACAAAAGAAATTGAATCATTTAAGTTCAATGTGATGGTAAATTTTTCTTACATTAATGAATGTTCTAGATGTTTAAATAGAGTAAGTAACAAAGATAAAGCAAGTTTTGACAGATCTTTTTATGAATTTTCAAATAATGACTATGATATTAACTTTGAAGATGACTATGTTGATTTATTACCTATAATTTCTGAAATTATTATTAATAAAATGGATTTTAACAAAACTTGTAAAAAAGACTGTAAAGGGTTATGTTATATATGCGGAAAAGACCAAAATCACTACATCTGCTCACATAAAGAAAAAAATGTAAAAGAAAGTCCTTTTTCTTCTCTAAGTGAGCTAGATTTGTAAGTTGAAAGGAAATAGTTATGGCAGTACCTAAAAAGAAGATGTCTAAATCTAGAACAAAGAGAAGAAAAGCTATGCATAAAATTTCTAGACCTCATTTTTTAATAGATCCTGAAACTGGTGTCGCAAAACAATCACACAGAGTTAATCCTGTAGATGGAACATATAACGGACGTCAAGTTAAAGAACCTAACAACGATTAATAATTAGATTTATGAGCACAATTGCTGTTGACGCAATGGGTGGAGATTCTGCTCCTAAAGAAATAGTAAAAGGTGCAATACTTGCGAAAGAAAGTGGTGTAAATGTCATTCTTTCAGGGGACAAGGCTCTAATAGATAATTATTTAGATGGAATTAATATTCCAGTAATAGACTATCCAGAAGTTATTTCAATGGAAGACAATCCAGCTCGAGCAATAAGAACAAAAAAGAATGCATCAATACTAGGAGCTTTAAATTTAGTTAAAGAAAATAAAGCCGACGGAGTATTTTCAGCAGGTGCGACAGGAGGTACATTGGTTGGATCTATATCAGTACTTGGAAAAATTAGAGGTGTACTCAGACCCGCAATAGCAGCTGTCCTTCCTGGATTAGATGGAGATACAATTTTATTAGATTCTGGATCTAGCTTAGATGTAAAACCCAAGATACTTTTACAGTATGCAGCTATGGGATCAAAATTAGCTGAAATATTATTTGAAAATGATAATCCAAAAATAGGTTTGTTAAATAACGGAGAAGAAGAGTCAAAAGGTAGAGATTTAGAAAAATCAACATATAAATTATTGAAATCTTCAAATTTGAACTTCGTTGGGAATGTAGAAGGAAGAGATTTTGCTAATTCAAAAGCCGATGTTTTTGTAACTGATGGGTTTACAGGGAATATAGTTTTAAAGACAATGGAAGGTACTGCTAAATTACAAAATAATTTGTTATCAAATTCATTGAAAAATAAATTATTTAAACCTCTACTAATACCAGTAAAGAACGCTATGAAACCTGCAAAAGAAAAATTAGACCCAGATAAAACTAATGCCTCATACTTACTAGGTGTTAGTGGGTTAGTAACAATAGGACATGGATCATCATCAGCTGAAGCTGTAAAAAATGGAATTTTATATACACATAGAAGTGCAGAAAAAGGCTTTATAAATAAATTTTCAAATACGATATCTGAATTATGAAAGAAAATGAATTAAAAAAATTAGAAGAAACTATTGGTTATAAATTTAATAATAAGAAATATTTAAAAATTGCTCTCACACATAAATCCTATTTAGATGAACAATCAGGATATTTATCAAATCAGAGATATGAATTCTTAGGAGATACAATTCTAGATTTCGATTTAACGATATATCTTTTTAAAAATTTCCCCGAATTAGATGAAGGTAATTTAACAAAAATAAGATCAAGTGCTGTTGATCAAGATTCATTAGTTGAGTTAGGAAACAAAATAAATATTGGAAACTATTTATTTTTAAGTAAAGCAGAAGATGGAAGTGGAGGTAGAAATAAAAAATCAATCATTGAAGATGCCGTTGAAGCTTTGATTGCTGCTATCTATTTTGACGGAGGTTTAGAAAATGTTAATAAATTCGTATCAAAGTTTATTTATCCAAATATTAAGGAATTGTCAGAAGAACCTGGTAAAAAAGATTATAAAACTCGGTTGCAAGAATACTATGCAAAGATAGGCAAAAAAGTTACATATGAAAATAGATCTTCAGGACCGGATCACTCTAAAGAATTTAACTCGAGTGTTTTTCTAAATAGTAACGTTATTGGAAGCGGTGTAGGAAAATCAAAAAAAAGTGCAGAACAGATGGCTGCTAAAGATGCTCTTTTGAAAGTAAAATAACAAATGAATAAAGTTAATTCTTTTGAAATTGAATTATTAAGAAATAACTTGGTTGAATCAAAACATAAAATATTAATGACAACCAATAATGATAAAATTGGATTTGATTTCTTCCCCCGTTCAGCCATTAAACCTTTTCAGATAGTACCTTTATTAGCATTAGCTAATAAAAATAACATAAAATTTGATAGCAACGAAATTGCCATTTTTGGATCTTCACATTCAGGCCAAGATATGCATTTAAAATTATTAAAAAAAATATCTGAAAAATATGAAATAAATTGGAATGAAATATTTTGCGCACCTCAAAGACCAATGCATATTCAGACTGCTGATAATTATATTTCAAATAAGTTTCCTTTTATAAAGTTACATAATAATTGTTCTGGCAAGCATTTGTCTATGCTTATATATTCAAAATTATTAAATGCTGATAATAAAAATTATCAAAGTATCGAACATGTAGTCCAGAAAAATATAAATAAGTTTTTCAAGGAAATATTTGAAATTAATAAAATTAATTTTGGTATTGATGGTTGTGGTTTACCAGCAATCTACTTAAACTCCCATTCCTTTTTAAAGGGGGTAAAGAATGTATTATTATCTGAATATAAAGATATTTGGCTTTCTATTTTTGATTCTTATTACAGACATCCCAATTTGGTTGGTGGACAGAATAGAACTGATACTAACATCATGATAAATAGTTTTAATCCTTTGTTAGCAAAATCAGGCGCTGAAGGGGTTCTTTTTGCTACAGATAATGAAACATCCTATTTGTTTAAGTGCTTAGATGGTAATTTTAGAGCTGTTGATTTGGTAGCTACAAATGAACTTGCAAAACTAAATTTTGTTAATGAAATTCCTTATAAGAAATTAGTTGATAATTATTCAAAAAACCTTCAAAGTACAGAAGTTTATTCTTTTAATATCAGATAAATAATTTTAAAATTTAAGCATTTTTTTCTATTTTTAGTATCCTTATATTAACAACAGGGTAAATATGTATTTAAAATCAGTAAATATTAATGGCTTTAAGTCATTTTCAGAAAATACCAACATTGACTTTAGTAATAAAGTTAATGTAGTAGTTGGTCCTAATGGTTCAGGGAAATCAAACGTAGTAGATGCTATTTCATGGGTTTTAGGAACTCAAAGTCCTGCTTCTTTAAGAACAAATAAGATGGAAGATGTCATTTTTGCAGGAACGGATAAATTAGCTCAAAAAGGTTTTGCAGAAGTAAATCTAAATTTTGATGTTGACGCTGAGAAATTTAATGGAACTGAAGAAATTTCTATAGGAAGAAAACTCTATAGGGATGGACAGTCCGAATATTTTATGAATGGATTGAATTGTAGACTTTTAGATGTGCAAGAGTTTTTAAGTGATGTTGGAATAGGAAGACAACAACACACCATTATCTCACAAGGACAAATCGCTGAAATTTTAAATTCAAAACCTGAAGATCACAGAATAACAATTGAAGAGGCGTCAGGGATACTTCCTTTTAAGCTAAAGAAAGACAAAGCATTAAGAAGAATAGAATCAGGTGAAAAAGAAATTAAGAGAGCGAAAGATGTTTTAAAGGAAATTAAAAAACAATTAAAACCTCTTAAAGAACAAGCAGATCAGGCTTTAATACATGAAAAATCTGTAAATGAATTAAAAAAATTAAAGATTGAATTGAACATACTAAATTATAAAAAATATAATTCCAAAAATGAGAGAATACAAAAAGAGATTGTCGAAATAAATGAAGGACTTGATGATCTTACAAAATCTATAAATAAACAAAAAAAATTAAAAAACAAAATAAATAATAATTTAGGTGAAAGCATTTCTTTAGGTTCTTTATATAAAGACACTTCAAACAAAGTATTAAATAACGCAGAAAAAATAAAAAATATTGCACAAATTGCTAATGAACGTATTGATAATTTAGAAAGATCAGAAATTCAATTTAAAAATGATAGAGAAAGTAAAAAAGTAAAGATATTAAATAACTCAAATTTAGTATCATCTTTATCTATACAGCTTATAAGTAAAAAGAATAATCTTAAAGACAAAACAACCGAATTAGAAATATTAAATAATGAATTATTAGATATTGTTAAAAAACAGTCATTAAATATTGAAGTAAATGAAGCACTGATTGAAAATGAAATTAAATATTTAAATGAATATATAAAAGAAAAAGAAAATAATCAGAAAAGAATTATAAATAATTTAGATAATTTTAAGAAGGATAAAGAGGAATCAAAAAAATTAATAACGACTCATGAAAATATTTTAAATATAAATAATATTGATAATAAAAATTTTAATGATATAAAAAATAAAATTTATTATGTTTTTCATAGAGAAATTGAAAATATTGAAAAAAATAATGTATTAAATTTAAATAATTTAGATAGTAAAAATAATATGCTAGAACAGAAGAATGATCAATTAAAATCTATTAACGATAAGGATCATTTTAAAGAAGAATTAGAGATTCAAAAAAATAAGATATCAAAGGATATAGAAATAATTGAAAGAAATGTATCTAACCTTTCAAATCAGATAATTTCAACTACTGAAAAAATTAAATTTTTAAATGATGAAAATGCAAAATTGGCAGATGAAGTAAAGTATTTAAATAACTCTAACAATTCATATAAAATAGAAGAATTAAAAAATTTATCATTCACAACTATAGATTTGTATCAAAAACTAAAGGATGCTTCTAATCTATTAAATGAATCAGGTCAACATTATGAGTATAAATATGGAGACAATAATAAGAATATTATTGAAATAGAAAATGAAATAGAAAAATTTAATAATAAATATTTCAAATTAAAAGACCAAAAAAGCAATTTACAAATAACAAAATCTGAATATTCAAATGAATCTTTAAACTTTTACTCTTATTTAATCAATATTGAAGGTTTTACTCTTGATCAAATTAACAATTATGACATAACAGACCTAGATGAAAATGAAATTATTCATAATATAAAAACATGTGAAGACAATATTGAAAAGATTGGTGTTGTAAATTATTTAGCTAAAGAAGATTATGATTCTTTAAATACTCGTTATAAAGAAATAAAGAAATCTATAGAAGATTTATTATTAACAAAGAACCAACTTAATTCCCACATAAAAGAAATAGAATCTGAAATAATATTTAGAATTGAATCATCTTTTAATTCTATATCAATAAATTTTTCTGAAATATTTGAAAAGTTATTTCCTGGTGGAGTTGGTTCTCTAAAATTAACAAATAAAGAAAATTTACTAGAAACAGGTATAGAAATAAATGCTCAGCCTCGTGGAAAAAAAGTTAAAAAGCTTAGTTTATTATCTGGAGGAGAAAGGTCATTAGCTGCTATTGCATTCTTATTTGCTATATTTAAATCTTTCCCAAGTCCTTTTTATATATTAGATGAAGTAGAAGCTGCTTTAGATGATGCAAACTTACATAGGATGATAGATTTACTTAATTATTTAAAAAATGATGCACAATTTGTTATAGTTACTCACCAACAACAAACAATGCATGCAGGTGATATTCTTTATGGAGTTACAATGGAACCTGGATCAGGTTCTAGAATATTCATTAAGACTAAAGAAGACTTTGAATCACTTGTATCAAAGGATACAAAATAAATGATAGATATTGATGATAAATTAGCAAAATTAGCTAAAGAAGCAGGTGAAAAAGCATATGCACCTTATTCAAATTTTCGTGTTGGCGCGGCATTAATTACAGATTCAGGCAATATTTATACCGGTTGCAATATAGAAAATGCAGCATACCCTGCTACTGTTTGCGGTGAAGATGTAGCAGTATTTAAGGCAATATCAGAAGGTGAATCAAAAATTGACACAATTGCTGTTGCTTGTATTGATGCAAAATCTGATACAGCATTATTTCCATGCGGAGTTTCTAGACAAAGATTATCAGAGTTCAATACAGATTCAGTGATTGTAGTAGATAAAAAGGGTTATAAAAAATATTCATTTAGTGAGATATTGCCTTTTGATTTTAAATTTTAATTAAAGATTTTCAATCAATTTAGGTATTACCGTAAGAGTGTCTCCAACAATACCTAAATCAGAAATCTGGAAAATAGGTGCTTCTTCATCTTTATTAATTGCAATTATAAATTTAGAATCTTTCATACCTACTTGATGTTGGGTAGCACCAGATATACCACACGCTATATACACATCAGGCTTAACAGTTTTTCCTGTTTGACCAACTTGTTGGGAATATGGCATCCAACCAGCATCAACGATAGCTCTTGTCCCGCCTATAGCTGCGTTTAACTTTTCAGCAAGCTCATTAATCATTGATAAATTTTCTGCATCTACCATGCCCCTACCTGCTGATATAACAATTTTTGAATCTTCTAATTGTGGACCAGTTTTTTCTTCAATATGTATATCAAATACGTCAATAGAATTTTCATTATCTGTAATAATGTTTGTTTCAAAATTATCAGATAATTGAATTCCTTTTTGCTCAAATGATTTTGGTCTCACAAGAAGTAATTTAACATCAGAAATAATTGATGCTTTATATTCACTTTCTCCTCCATTAATCAAATTAATAGTTGTTAATTCATTGTTACTAATTTCAAAATTAGTAACATTCGAAACAGGACTGGTATTAAAGTCAATTGATAAAAAAGCAATAATGTCTCTACCTATGTAACTAGAATTTGAAAGTACTAATTTAATTTCATTTTTTTCAATAAATGATTTTATTTCATCTGCACAATTAGAGAGATTTAATTTATTAGTATTCAATTTAAAATAAATATTAGAAAAATCATTACTACCGATATTAGAAGGATCAGAATTACCAACAGTGATTACTGTAAAGTCTAGATTAAGGTCAGTAGCTTTAGAAATTATTTCTAAAGTACCAGAACTTAACTCGTTGTTACTTGTTTCTCCAATAATTAATGTTTTCATATTGCTTTAATTTCTTTCAATTTTTCAATAATTAACTTATCAGCATCACCTTCGTCAGTAATTTTCTGTCCTTGTTTTGTATTTGCAATATCTTTGATTTCTATGAATTGCATATTTTGATTTGTATTAAAATCTATATCATTTTTCGTTATAACTTTTACTTCCTTATTTTTTGCAGCCATTATGTCTTTAAAATTTGGATATCTTGGTTCAACGCCACTGGCTGTTACTGATATTACACATTTTTCTTGTAATTTAACTTTCTCAGAACCCTCTATTGTTTGACGAGTTAAAGTTACATCATCTCCAATTTCAATATTCTTAACATATGAAATACAGGGAATATTTAAAATTCTAGATACTTGTTGCGGGACAACTCCCGAATATCCATCTGTTGATTCAGTCCCAAATATAATTATTTCAGCTTCTACTATTTTAGCTAATTCACTTAAAACATTAGAAGTCATTAAACTATTTGAACCTACTAAAGAATCATCTTGCAACACTAGTGCTTTGTCTGGACCCATTTGTAAAGCTTGCTGTATTCCTTTTTCTGTACCTACATTTGTCATTGAAATAACAGTTACTTCTGCATCATATTTTTCTTTTAGTAGTAGAGCAACTTCTATACCGTACCTATCTGTATCATCAAGTACTTGCTCTTCAGGTCGTACGACGTTTCCATTTGAATACTCAATTGGATTAGCTGGATCAGGAATTTGTTTTGCACATACAGCTATTTTCATAGTGGTATTTTAATAATGTTATTTCAATTAGTTAAATTAATTTTAATTAAAAATTGTTCCATAAAACTTTGTAATTTATTTTTTGCAATGTTTGCTGTTTCTATTACCTCATCATGCGAAAGAGGTTCTTTGCTAATTCCTGCAGCTAAATTAGTAACTAATGAAAATGCTGATACTTTTATCCCAGAATGTCTTGCAACAATAGCTTCTGGAACAGTTGACATACCAACTAGATCAGCCCCTATGCTCTTTGCAAATTTAACTTCTGAAGGTGTTTCATAAGTTGGACCAGTAAACCATGCATATACACCGTCTTTATATTCAAATAATTCATTGGCCGTATCTTTAGCTAAGTCTCTTAAATTTTCATCGTAAGTATTTGTCATATCTGGAAATCTAGGGCCTAGCTCATCAATATTTTTTCCAATTAGAGGATTATTTCCAGTCAGATTTATATGATCTTTTATATTAATAATATCTCCTGGAAGATAATTTTCAGCAATACCACCTGCAGCATTTGTTAATATTAAAGTTTTTATACCCAAATGTGCCAATACTCTTGTAGGTAAAACTATTTCTGATATATCGTACCCCTCATAATAATGAGCTCTGCCTGATAGAACTGCAGTTAACTTTCCTCCAAATTCGATAATAGATAATTTACCAGAATGACCTTCAACCGATGGTTTTATAAAATTTGGAATCTCTGAATAATCAATTGAAAATTCAGGTTTAAAATTATCATCAAATCCACTCATGCCTGATCCGAGTATTATTGCAGAATGGATAGATTCATTATTTATAAATTTATTTATAAATTTTGAAGTTTCATTAATTTTTTTATACATATTTAAAGGGTACCTTATTTTTTAATAATTTCCTGTAGAATACTCTCTCCATAAAATATATTTTCAAGACCAAAAAACTCACAAATAGTAGAAGCAATCACTCCAAAAGTATCTCGTTCTCCTATGTTATTTCCTTTTATCCTATTTTGATATGCAACTAAGGGAACATATTCTCTTGAGTGATCTGTTTTACCATCAGTAGGATCAGTACCATGATCGCCTGTTAATAATAACAAATCTTCGTCATCAAGAATATTTAATAAATCTCCTATATAGCTATCGATTATTTTTAAACCTTCGTAATAACCTTTAGGGTCTTCCCTATGGCCATATAACATATCAAGATCAACTAGGTTTACAAAATAAAAGTCATGTTCATTATTTGAATAAGCATCAATTAATATCTTTAAACCGTCTTCATCTCCTTCAGTATGAATAGATTGATCTAAAAATTGTGTGCCAAATAAATCACTAATTTTACCTATTCCAATTGTTTTAAAATCGTTTCTTTTTAAATAGCTCAATATTGTTTCTCCTGGTGGGGTAATACCAAAGTCTTTTCTATCGTAAGTTCTTTCAAAATTATTAAGAGTTCCTATAAATGGTCTTGCTATTACTCTCCCTATGTTGTAATCGTTACAGATATCTCTTGCGATTTTTGATACCTCATAAAGCTTATCAACATTTAATACATCACTATGTGCTGCAATTTGAAATACAGAATCACCTGATGTATATAAAATTAATTTTTTTGTTTCTAGGTGTTCTTTACCAAGTTCATTAATAATTTCTGTGCCTGATGCGTGGCAATTGCCTATAAATTCATGACCCGTTGCTTTAGTGACTTTATCAATTAAAGTTTCTGGAAATCCATCAGGAAATATATTAAATTCATTTTCACTTACAAGACCAGCAATTTCCCAATGTCCTGTTGTGGAATCATTGCCTTTAGACTTTTCAGCTAATTTGCCCACAGTTGAAATATATTCATTTTTGTTAAGTCCTTTTATATCTGTGATATTGCCAAATCCTAGTTTGTTAAATATTGGTAAATTAACTCCTCCAACAGCTTTAGATACATTTCCAAACGTATTAGCTTTTTCATCTCCAAAAATATTAGCATCGGGCGCTGCACCAACTCCTAATGAATCAATTACTATTAAAATACAATTTTTCATTTTTTATTTATATTAAGTGGTGCCAAATAGCCTATCACCCATATCACCAAGACCTGGAACAATATACCATTGTTCATTGAGTGTTTCGTCTATTGAGGCGGTAATTAATGTAATATCTGAATGAGCTTTTTTAATAGCTTCTACTCCTTCAGGTGATGCGATCACAGTTAATGCATGAATATTTTTTGGATTATATTTTTTAACCGTTTCTATAGCAAAAGATAAAGAACCTCCTGTCGCAAGCATAGGTTCTAAAATAAATACATTTTTATCAGTTAATTCAGGTAATTTTTCATAGTAATTTTCTGGTTCTGCAGTATTTTCATTTCTTTGAACACCTATATAACCAAAAGATACATTTGGGATTAATTCTTTAACACCATCAACTAATCCAAGTCCAGCTCTTAGAACTGATATTGCTACTGAATTATTTTCTATCTCAGATCCCATTGTTTTAACTAATGGCGTATCTATTTCTTTATTCTTAAGAGATAAATGTTTAGTAGACTCTACAACTAAAAGATATGACAATTTTGATGCAGATATACGAAATGTATCAAAATCAGTATTTTTATCTCTTAATATAGTTAAATAATGTTCTTTAAGTGGGTGATCAAGTTCTATAACTTTCATATAAAGATAGAGTAGTTTATTTAATAATTCATTTCTACCTTTAATTATTTATTGATATTATATTTAAAGTTCAATAAATAAGGAAAATAATGGCAGTAAAAATAAGACTTGCCCAGAGAGGTAAGAAAAAAACTAGAACCTATAGACTAGTTGTTGCTGACTCAAGATCACCCAGAGACGGTCGATTCATTGAAGATTTAGGTTTTTACAACCCCCTTGACAACCCCTCAACTGTAGATATAGATGTTGAAAAAGCTGTTTCATGGTTAGATAAAGGCGCACAACCTTCAGAAAGAGCTCAAAAAATATTAGAAATTTCTGGAGCTTGGTCACAATGGATGTCTACAAAAGGTGAGGTAATTCCTATACCTACAGCTCCTGAAGAAAAAATTAAAAGTAGTTCAAAAGCACATAATAAATCTGAAGAAGTAAGTGAAGAGACTACAGAAGAAGTAAGTGAAGAGACTACAGAAGAAGTAA
This sequence comes from Candidatus Actinomarinales bacterium, assembly GCA_004214055.1. Lineage (GTDB taxonomy): Bacteria > Actinomycetota > Acidimicrobiia > Actinomarinales > Actinomarinaceae > Actinomarina. The sequence goes on from SGYT01000015.1 coordinate 17,583, forward strand.
GTGAAG
>SGYT01000016.1 GCA_004214055.1 Candidatus Actinomarinales bacterium
TCATACAGACGCTGTAGAGGGAATGGCTGCATTTGTTGATAAAAGAAAGCCTAATTACAAGGATACATTAGATAATTAAATTTAATATTTTACTTATTTAGTTTTTTAAATATATGTGTAATAATATTCCTATATAAATGGAGGTTTATAACTTGAAAAGTAAAAAGACATTAATATTAGTTTTTGCTTTGGCAATGATTGCAACTGCATGTTCTAGTGGAGCTGTTCCTTGTGATGAAGTGGAAATTGGTACTGGTAGCAATGGTTTGCCAGATTTAGATGGTTGTGAGTTTACTTTTGCTGTTGAAAATGCTTATCTTCCTTTCAATTACGTTGATCCAGCTGATGGAGAAGGTAAAGGTTGGGACTATGACGTATTTAATCATATGGCAGAATTAATGAACTTTACACCAGTTTATGTTCCAGCTGCATGGGATGGAATGATTCAAGCAGTAGCTGATGGTCAATATATGATTGCTGGTGATGGAATATCAATAACTGCAGAAAGAGATAAAATTGTAGATTTTTCTGATAGTTATATAGTTCTCCAACAAAGAATGCTTGTAGCTGCTGGTAATGATGATATTACTTCTGCTGCTGATATTCAAAATGGAGATTTTAAAGTTGCTACACAAAAAGGTACAACAAATTATGAATTGGCTGTAAGCCTATTCGGTGCAAACAAAGTTGATGCATATGATCAATTTGATTTTGCAATTGCTGCTGTTATTTCAGGTGACGCTGCTGCTTCAATAGTTGATGAAGTTGCTGGTCTCGGATATATGGGTGCAAATAAAGATAAAGTAAAATTAGTTGGTGAAGGTCTTCAAACTGATCCCCTAGGTTTTGCTTTCCCAGAAGGTAGCCCATTAGTTGATGTTGTAAATCAGGGATTGGCAGAAATGAAATCAAGTGGAAAATTACAAGAAATAAACGATAAGTTCTTTTCTCCTGGATTCATAGTATCTTATGATGACATAGCTGATGTAACTTACGACGAATAATAAATTAATATAATTTAATTCAATAGGCACGGTTATCCGTGCCTATTGTTTTATCATAGGTTGTAATGATAAAAAAAATATTTAAAGTAGATAATACTTGGGCTTTCATACTTGCTTTTTTAATAGCTTGGATGATATTTAAAATTTATACAGGTGACGAGTATCTTAAAGCATTTAATTACATTATTCCTGGATTACGCATTACTTTTGCCTCAACATTAATATCTTTTATCATTGCTCTTATCCTTGGATTATTACTTGGTATAGGAAGAATTTCAAAAAATAAAGTATCTAGTACATTATCTAGAACTTATATTGAATTTGTTAGAGGTGTTCCTATATTAATATTAATTTTTACAATAGCCTTTGTTGTTGTTGTTGATGCAGCTAAATTTCTAAATATTAATAACGGAAATGTTCCAATGATTGTAAGAGCAATTATTGCTTTGTCAATTTTTTATGGCGCATATATAGCTGAAGTATTTCGAGCAGGTATTGAATCAGTATCTATCGGTCAACGTGAAGGTGGAGCATCATTAGGTTTAAACGATAAACAAGTAATGAGACATATAGTATTACCTCAAGCATTTAGAAATATGCTTCCTGCATTGGGAAATGATTTTATATCTATGATGAAGGATTCCTCACTGTTGTCAGTTCTTGCAGTACAAGATTTAACATATAAAGGAAGACTTTATGCAGGTTCTACTTTTCGATTTCAAGAAACTTACCTTGTTTTAACAGTATGTTATTTATGCATCACTCTATTTTTATCAATATTGCAAAGAAGATTAGAGCAAAAACTTGAAGCTAGATAATATAGATTATAAAAACAAGATAGTTAAAGAATATTTAAATTATTTAGAAAAAATAAAAGGATATTCTAAAAATACAATTATTTCTTATAAAACAGATATAAATAATTATTTAAATTATCACAAAAATAATAATCAAAACTATTACGACATAGAAGATTACATACAACATTTATCAAAAAATAAATACGCTAAAACTACTATTAACAGGAAAATTATATCAATAAGCACTTTTTTTAAATGGTGTAAAAACAAAAAAAATCTTAATATAAATGAATTAAAAAAAATTAAAAATTTAAGAACTGAAAAAAAGTTACCATCAGTTCTGACTAGTAATTATATAAACAAATTGCTTGATACTATACCAATTTCAACCACCAAAGAAGTTAGAGATAGATCAATAATAGAACTTTTGTACTCATCAGGACTTAGAGTTTCAGAATTATGTAATTTAAAAATAGGAGATTTAAAAAATAATAAATCTATAAGAGTTTTAGGCAAGGGAAATAAAGTCAGAATACTGCCAGTAACAAATAAATCTTATAAGTTATTAAATTTATGGATATCTTCATATAGAGATAATTATAAAAACAAAGATTCTTCTAATTATATTTTTCTTGGAGTTAGGGGAAAGAAAATATCATCAAGAGAAATACAGCGCATAGTAAATTTAAGATTAGGTACTTTTCCTCATAGCATAAGGCATACTTTTGCAACCCATTTACTAGATGGTGGAGCTGACCTTAGAGTTGTACAAGAAATGTTAGGACATTCCGATCCCAGTACTACACAAATATATACTCATGTTTCGCAGAAGCAACTTAAGGAAAAATATAAAAGAACTCATCCAAGGGGTTGAATAATAAAATTTTAGTATTAATATCTATAAGAAATAGACACCATATTTACAAGCTTCCTTGGTGAACGAAAGTTTGGAAGTGCATATGCAAGGAATATGGGATGAAACAACCAAAGGAGAAAAATGTCAGCAACAATGAAAGAATTGCTAGAAGCTGGTGTTCATTTTGGCCATCAAACACAGAGATGGAATCCAAAAATGGACAAATACATATACACCGATAAAAGTGGTATACATATTCTTGATTTAAGAATTACTTACTCAGCACTAGAAGAAGCACAACAATTTGTACAAAAGCTTGTTGCAAATAGTGGCAAAGTACTATTTGTAGGCACTAAACCACAAGCACAAAAAGTTATTGAGGACCAAGCTTCTAGAGCACAAATGCCATATGTAAATCAAAGATGGTTGGGTGGTATGCTAACGAATTTTAAAACAATTATTAAAAGAGTTATTTACTTAAAAGAATTGAACTCTCTTGAAACTTCAGGAGAAATTAATTCATATCCAAAACCAGAAAGACTAAGGATAAAAAGAGAAATCGCAAAATTAACAAAATCAATTGGAGGTATTGTAGAGTTAAATAAAATACCAGATGCAATATTTGTTGTTGATTTACTTAACGAGACGACAGCACTAACTGAAGCAAAAAAATTAAATATACCAGTTATTGGTCTTGCAGATTCAAATGTAGATCCAGAAAATGTAGATATAGTAATTCCTGGTAACGATGATGCAATACGTTCAATAGAGGTTATTGCATCATCAATAGCAGACTCATGTTTGAAAGGATTGGGAAAAAGAAAAGAAGTTTCTGATAATGAGGAAGACGAATAATGTCTATTACCGCAGAGGAAGTAAAAAAACTTAGAGATATGACTGGCGCAGGAATGATGGATGCTAAACAAGCTTTAAAAGAGAGTAACTCGGATTTAGAAGAAGCTGTTAAATACTTAAGAGAAAAAGGATTAGCTGATTCAAAAAAACGATCAAGTAAAGATGCAAATGAAGGCACAATTGGTGATTATATACATTTTCAACAAGGTAGAGCTGTTGCAGGTGTATTGGTTGAGTTAGCATGCGAGACAGATTTTGTTGCTAAATCAGAAGAATTTAAATCTGCTGCTAAACAAATAGCTATGCATATTGCTGCGATGAAACCCTCTTATATGAATATTGATGATATTCCAGAATCAAAAATAGAAGAAGAGAAAGAAATTATTGTAAAGCAAACAAAAAATGATAATAAACCAAAAGAAGTAATAGAAAAAATCGTAGAAGGTAAGATAAAATCTTTTTATTCAGATATTGTATTGAGTGAACAAATTTTTTGTAATCCTGAATTATATGAAGGTTCAGTTGGGAATATGATAGATGAGATGTCTGGTAAATTAGGTGAAAAAATATATATAAAACAATTTTCACACATAGAAATAGGTTCTTAAATGAGTAAGAGAGTTCTTTTAAAACTCTCTGGAGAATCATTTGCTGATTCTGAATCTAATTTTGGGATTTCACCATCAACATTACATAGAATTGCAAATGAAATATCAAAAGCAAGCAAAGAAGGCATTCAAGTTGCAATAGTTGTTGGTGGAGGTAACTTCTTTAGAGGAGTACAAGAATCAGCAAAAGATATGGCACAAGCTAATGCAGATTATATGGGTATGCTAGCGACTGTTATAAATGCAGTGGCTTTAAAGGATGCATTAGACAGAAATGGCAATGAAACTAGAGTGCAGTCAGCAATTGATATGACTGCTGTTGCAGAACCATATATAAGACTTAGAGCAATTAGACATTTAGAAAAAGGTAGAATTGTAATCTTTGCTGCCGGAACTGGAAACCCATACTTTACAACAGACACCGCAGCATCATTAAGAGCAGCAGAAATCGATGCAGAAGAAGTAATTAAATCTACAAGAGTGAATGGTGTTTTTGATAAAGATCCTGAAACAAGTAAAGGTGCCATTATGTATAAAGAGATCTCCTATAAAGATGTTATTGCTAATAAATTAGGAGTGATGGATTTAACTGCAATAACATTATGTGAAGAAAATCAAATGCCTATAAGAGTATTTGATGGAACTATAAAAGATAATATTTATAAAGTATTGACTGGTGATAAACTAGGTACAGTTATTAAATAACAATGGAACAAGAAATAATATCTGATATAGAAAGCAAAATGAAGCTTTCAATCACACATCTTATTGATGCATTATCTAAAATTAGGACTGGAAGGGCAAATCCAAATTTAGTTTCTAATATCAATGTAGAATATTACGGAACGAAAACACCATTACAGCAATTAGCTACAATTAATATTCCTGACCCTAAATTAATAGTTATTCAACCATTTGATAAAACTACAATAGAAGAAATTGAGAAATCAATTCAAAATGAAGATATTGGCTTGAATCCATCCGTAGATGGAGATATTATAAGAATACCGATACCACCTCTCTCTGAAGAAAGAAGAAAAGAATTAACAAAAGTAGCTTCTAAAGAATCTGAAGATGCAAAAATATCAATAAGATCTCACAGAAGAGCAGGTATAGACAGCGTTTCTGATTCTTCTTCTGATACAACAAAGAGAATTGAAAGTGAAATACAAAAATTAACTGATATTTATATTGCAAAAATTGATGATATCCTAACCAATAAACAAGATGAGCTACTTGAAGTATAAATCATATTTTGTCTCTGAAGATGATGGCACATTTTGGCCTGGTGTTATTGAAGTTCCTTCCGAATCAGAAATTCAATATGAAGAAGAAACAAAAAATCAATTTATAAAAGATAATCCGAGAATTATTACAGGAATCATACTTTTATTAGTTTTATCATTATTTTTTATTAGTAAGTTAAGTGCTTTTGTGTTACTTCTTTTATTAGCATTGATATGTTCTAAAGAATGGTTTGATATATTTGAATATGATATATATATACCTTACACATTGTTAATATATTCTCCATTGGCTCCATTGTTAATATTGTATTTTTACGATATATCAAAAATCCATTATCCTTATTTCATATTTCCAATAGGTTTAATAATTTATACTGGAACTTTTATAAATTATGGAATATACGATAAATTTGGATCTGTTTTTATTTTTCATACTTGGTTTTCTTTAGGAGTCGTATCGATTGCTTATATACTCATTCAATATAATATTTTATTTACTTATCTTGCTATTTTATCAATAGCAGTCTCTGATATCGCAGCATACGAATCTGGAAGAAGAATTGGAAAAAGAAAACTTATAGAATCTATCTCACCAAATAAGACTTTTGAAGGTCTATTATTCGGTCTATTATTTGGAACAATTTTTATGGCTATAAATATTTCTATTAATCTAGAGGCAAGTTTATTAATAACATTTGTTATTTCTATCATGTTTATTTTATTTGGAGTAATTGGTGATTTGTTTATGTCAAGAATAAAACGCTCAATAGGAATAAAAGATTCTTCAAATACTTTACCTGGACATGGCGGTTTTCTAGATAGAGTAGATTCTTATTTATTAAGTTTTACTTTTTTGTTAATTGTTTCAGAATTTTCATTACTGAACGTATAGATGAGATAATTTAAAATGAATGCATTATTAACTATAATATTTCTAACTTTATTCGTAGTGTTACATGAACTAGGTCATTTTCTTGCTGCAAGAAAATCAGGTGTTGCAGTAACTGAATTTTTTGTTGGTTTTGGTCCTAAATTATATTCATTTAAAAAAAATAACACAGAATATGGTATTAAAGCTTTTCCTCTTGGAGGGTATGTAAAAATTCCAGGTATGGATGAATCAGAAAATATTTCTGGTTATAACAATGATGAGTTATTTCATACAGCAAATTGGAAAACTAAACTATTTATATCTATTTCTGGAATTATTGTAAATTTTATATCTGCTTGGATAATTATTTTTTTTGTCATAAATATTAACGGAATAAGTGAACCTACATTAGTAATATCATCTATTGGCGAATCTGTTAATAATATTTCTCAATCTCCATCACAAAAGGCAGGAATAATTCCAGGAGATGAAATTTATGAATTTAATGGAATAAACTTAGATACATGGGATGAGTTAGTAAATTTAATAGAGATAAATCCTGATAATCGGGTTGAACTTAAATTAATACGAAATGAAAAAATAATTATTACGAATACAATCTTAGAAACTCGGATAATTAATAACAAAGCAACGGGCTACTTAGGCGTTTCTCCCTTAATAGTTAATAGAGATTTAAATATTTTAGAGATTATTTCTTACACTACAAAAACAGAATACCAAATGACAATTGCAGCTATTGATGGGATATTCACACTTCTAAGTCCCACTAATATAAAAACACTTTTTGGCTCTTATTCAGGAGGAACTGTTCCTGATGAAGTAAGACCTTTAAGCCCTGTAGGCTTAGCTCAAGCAGGAAGTCAAATTGCTGCTTACGGATATACAAGTTTTTTTAGTTTACTTGCATTTGTAAATGTTTTTCTAGCTGTTTTTAATTCAATACCACTAATCCCACTTGATGGCGGAAGAGTTTTAATGTCATTAATTGAAGGGATCACAGGTAAAAAAATTCCTGAAAAAAGTCTTTATCCTATCGCTCTAGTGGTTGTTGCTGTATTTATTTTTATTGGTATTACAGCTTTTTATCTAGACTTAACTAATCCAATAAATTTATAAATATGAAAAGAAGAAATACAAAACAAATCAAGATAGGTGATATAGGCGTTGGTTCTGAATTTCCTATATCTGTTCAGTCAATGACAACTACTAAGACAAGAGACACTGAAAAAACATTAGAACAAGTATATGAATTAGCATCTAATGGAGCAGATATAGTAAGAGTTACTTGTAATGAAGTTGAAGCTGCTACTTCATTAATCCAAATAGCTAGTAGAAGTCCTGTACCAATTATTGCTGATATACACTTTCAATATAAATTAGCATTAGCTGCAATAGAAGCTGGTGTTCAAGGCTTAAGATTGAATCCAGGAAATATTAGAAATGAAATACATATAAAGGAAGTGGCTAAAGAAGCCTTATTAGCAGGAATTCCAATAAGAGTAGGGGTTAATGCAGGGTCCTTAGATAAAGATATAGCAAATAAATATGGCGATTCAACGCCTGAGGCTTTAGTGGAGTCAGCTATTAAAGAAATAAGATATCTAGAGCAAGTAGATTTTAATAATATAAAGATTTCAGTTAAACATTCAAATGTACCATTAATGATTGAATCATATAGGCTACTTGCTGATAGAGTTGAATATCCACTACACCTAGGAGTAACAGAAGCTGGGCCTTTACCAGGTGGTTTAATTAAATCTGTTGCTGGAATTTCAACATTATTGTCTGAGGGGATAGGAGATACAATAAGGCTATCCCTAACAACAGATCCAATTGAAGAAGCTAAATATGGAAGACAATTACTTGAATATCTAAATCTTAGAGAAAGAAATTCATTAGACCTAATAGCTTGTCCTAGTTGCGGAAGGGCTGAAGTAGATGTTATTAAAGTTGCGAAAGAAGCCCAAGAAGCATTAGAAGAAAAAGGTTTTCCAATACAAGTTGCTGTTATGGGCTGCGTAGTTAACGGACCAGGCGAAGCTAAATCAGCAGATCTAGGTATTGCTGCAGGGAAGAATAAAGGACATTTATTTATAAAAGGCCAAGTGGTGAAGGTTGTCAAAGAAAGTGAAATGGTTTCATCCTTAGTAGAAGAAGGTGAACTTATCACTAAAGAAGGCATTGAAGCAAGGTTAGCTGCTGCTGATAAAGATGCGGCGAAATTAGCTCAGAAAGATGCTGAAGAATTAATCAATATGCAGGGTGATATAAACGAATTTAAATCAAAAGCTAGATCTGTAATAGAGATTACTTCAAAACAAGATATTGATACTTAAATATTATAAGATATATACATGATGAAAAATCTAACGCCAATGACTGAAGATTTTAACCAGTGGTACACAGATGTAATACAAGAGGCTGAGTTAGCAGATTACTCCCCAGTAAAAGGATCAATGGTTATAAGACCATATGGATATGCTATCTGGGAAAATATACAAAAATATTTAGACAATAGATTTAAAGAAACCGGTCATAAAAATGCTTATTTTCCACTTCTTATACCAAAATCATTTATTCAAAAAGAAGCAGAACATGTAGAAGGATTTTCTCCTGAACTAGCAACTGTTACACACGCAGGAGGCAAGGAATTGGAAGAACCATTAATTGTACGTCCTACTTCAGAAACGATTATTAATTATATGTTTTCAAAATGGATATCAAGCCATAGAGACTTACCATTACTTATAAATCAATGGGCTAATGTTGTCAGATGGGAAATGCGTACAAGATTATTCTTGAGAACATCCGAATTTTTATGGCAGGAAGGACATACAGCTCACGAAACTAGTGAAGAAGCTAATGAAGAAGCATTAAAAATGTTAGATATATATGAAGAATTCGTCCAAGACATTGCAGCTGTAGCTGTTAGGAAAGGTGTTAAATCAGAAATTGAAAAATTTGCTGGAGCTACTAAAACATATTCAATAGAAGCTATGATGCTAGACAAAAAGGCTCTTCAGGCAGGAACATCACACGAGTTAGGTCAAAACTTCTCAAAAGCATTTGAAATACAATTCTCAGACAAAAATAATAAATTGCAACATCCTTATCAAACAAGTTGGGGAGTAAGTACCAGACTTATAGGAATGATTATCATGGCACACGGTGATGATAAAGGATTAAAACTGCCACCAAATTTAGCACCAATACAAATAGTTGTAGTCCCAATTATTCCAAATCAAGACGATAGTGTGTTAGTAATGAATAAAGTAGAAGAAATAGACAAATTATTAAGTAAACATAGAATAGAAGTTGACGACAGAGAAGAAGTAACTCCTGGATTTAAATTTAATGAATGGGAATTAAAAGGTGTCCCGATAAGAATAGAAATTGGACCCAGAGATATTGAAAATAACAAAGTAATTATATCAAGAAGAGATGTTGATGGATCAAAAATAGAAGTTTCAATAGAAAACTTATCACAAAAAGTTGATGAATTATTATATGAAATACAAAATAATATGTTTTTAAAGTCTAAAAAGCATATGGATGAAAATACATTCCATGTAGATTCTAAAAAAGAATTAATTAAAACTTTAAATAATAAAGAAGGTTTTGTAACTTGTTATTGGCATGAAAATGAAAAAGATGAAATTGAAATAAAAGAATTAACTAGCGCAACAATTAGATGTTACCCTATTGATGTAAATGACACTAAAAAATCAATAAACCAGAAAAACAAAGACGGTTGTTATACTATTTTCTCTAAAGCTTATTAAAAAAATCTTTCTATAATTACTAGTTATTGTTAAAATTATATAGACAATTTAGCTACATAACAGTGGGTGGCAAACCCACTTTTTTTATGATTGGAGGGAGTATGGAGTTGGATCAAAACAACATAACCTCAACAATTAATAAATATTTACTCGAAGAAAATCTTGAATTGTATGATATTAATATTGTTAATTTTCCAAATATTTCAAAGATAGAAGTATTTGTTTATTCAAGTTTTAGTTTAGATTATAAAACTATAGAACGTTTAAATTTCCAGATTCAACGGTTACTTGAAGAATTTAATATTCAGAAAGGAACATATGAATTGATAGTTTCAAGTCCTGGAGTAGAAAGATTGTTAAAAACAAGTAGGCATTATGAAATCTCTAAACAAGAGTTACTTAAAGTAAAATTAATAGAACCTATAAATGATGAATATGTTTTATATGGAACATTAAATAGAGTTGAGGGTGAAAATATCTTTCTTAATATTGATGATAATGAAATAAATATTTCGATTAATAATATTAAAAAATCAAGAATAGTTTTTGATAAATTTAAAGAAAAAGTTAAAGGTTAAAAAAAATGAAATTAGGAAGTGATATAAAACAAGCAATAGAAACACTAGCTTTAGATAAAGGTGTTGCAGTAGAAAGCATGTATGAAGCTTTAGTTTCTGCTTTCAGATCTGCATATATGCGAATACCCGGTGCAGCAGAAGAAGCAAGGGTAACTTTAGACCCTGATAGTGGAGAAATAACGGTATATGCTCAAGAATTAGATAATGATGGAAATGTTATAAAAGAGTGGGAACCAGATATTAATGATGAAGATTTTGGAAGAATTGCTGCTCAATCTTTTAAGCAAATGATGACAACTAAAGTTAGAGATGCTAAAAGAGCAACAGTTTTAGATGCATATATAGGAAGAGAAGGAGAGCTAATAACTGGAATTGTAACACAATTTGATTCAAGATTTAATCAAACAATTATTGACCTACAAGACGCAGAAGCAGTTATACCATCAAGTGAAAGAATTCCATTTGAAAGATTAGAAAGAGGAAATAGAGTAAAAGCTTTAATAACTGAAATAAGAACAGAGGCTAAAGGAACTCCAATAATAGTTAGTAGAAACAGAGCAGAGTTCGTACAAAGAATGTTAGAACTAGAGGTGCCAGAATTAACAGATGGAACAGTAGAGCTTCGCGCTATAGCTAGAGAAGCAGGGAGTAGAACAAAAATTGCTGTTTTTTCAAATGATCCTAATGTAGATCCAAAAGGTGCATGTGTTGGATCAAGGGGATCTAGGGTTAGACAAATTGTTAATGAATTAAAGGGAGAAAAATTAGATGTAGTTGAATGGAGAGAAGACAAGGTCAGATTTATAATCGAAGCTTTAGGTCCTGCTGACATTGAAGAAGTTGAAATAGATGAAGATTCAAAGAGTGCAAAAGTAATTGTTAAAGATAACCAACTCTCATTAGCAATAGGAAAAGAAGGACAAAATGCAAGGCTTGCAGCAAAATTGACAGGTTATAAAATAGATATTGAAGGGCTTGGTGATTCTCCTCCTGAGGAAATTGTAGATGAAACAAATGAAGAGGAAGAGTAACTTATGGCAAAAAAGCGAATACACCAACTCGCTAAAGAATTAGAAGTAGCATCAGCAGATATCTTACATAAAGCACAAGAACTTGGTATTGAAGTAAAAACAGCTTCATCTGGACTTACGTCAGAAGAGGAAGAGTTAGTAAAGCTATCATTTGAGGAACAAAATAATACTGATATAGATAACAATGTTGAAGATGAAAATGATTCAACTCAAGAAAATATTGATGAAATTAAAACAGAAAACAATGAAGAAAAAGAAATAAATATTGTTGAGATAACAGAAGGGTCCACACCAGAAGAACTCTCTGATTTAATTGATATAGATTCTACACAAATTGTCTCAGATTTAATGTCATTTGGAATTATGCAATCTATAACTTCTAAATTAAATAATGATGAAATTGAAAAATTATTAGAAAAATATAACTTTATTCCTGAATTTATTGAAAAAGTAGAAGTAACAAGATCTGAAATTATTAATGAAGTTATATTTGAAGATGACGCCAAAAATCTAAAACTACGACCTCCAATTATTACTGTAATGGGACATGTAGATCATGGAAAGACTAGTTTATTAGATTTTATTAGAAAAGAGAAAGTTGCTGAAAATGAAGCTGGTGGCATCACTCAGCATGTAGGTGCTTACAAAATAGAATCAGGAGAACAGGGTATTACTTTTATTGATACACCTGGTCACGAAGCATTTACTCAAATGAGAGCAAGAGGAGCTAATGTAACTGATATTGTTGTTTTAGTTGTTGCAGCTGATGATGGAATTATGCCACAAACAATAGAAGCAATTAATCATGCTAAATCAGCCCAAGTCCCTATCGTTGTTGCAATAAATAAATGTGATCTACCAGAGGCTAATCCTACTTTAGTTAAAGCAGATTTAACAAAATATGAAATAATCGCTGAAGACCTTGGAGGAGATATTCCAATAGTAGAAATATCTGCCTTAAAAGGAGATGGTATTGATGATTTACTCGAAACCTTATCATTAGTTGCAGAAATAGAAGAACTTAAATCAGTATATGAAACAGACGCTTCGGGATACATTATTGAATCAAGAATGGAAGTTGGTAAAGGAAATGTTGCGACAGTAATTGTAACTAGAGGAACATTAAATCAAGGTGATTTTTTATATGCTGGATCATCCTTTTGTAGAGTTAAATCAATGTTTGATCATTCCAATAAAGTAATGAAAACAGCTACACCTGGTACACCAGTTGACATTATGGGTTGGGATAACTCACCAACAGCTGGGGATCAATTCATATCTATTAAATCTCAAAAGGAAGCAAAAGCTATAGCTGACAAAAATAAAGATTTACTTAAAAACTATGATGATACAGTATATTCCGTTGAGTTACGAGTTGATGACATGATGAAACTATTGCAAGAAGGAGAGTTAACTTCAATTAATATAATTATAAAAGCAGACACTAATGGTTCAGTAGAAGCTATAAAAGATGGTTTACTAAAATTAGCAACAGAAGAAATAGACATACAAATAATACACGCAGGTGTTGGTGGTATAGTTTTATCAGATGTAGATTTAGCCTCTGCAACACAATCACTTATTGTAGGGTTTAATGTTAGGCCTGATAGTCAAGCTCGTAATATGGCACAAAGTAAAGGAATTGATGTTAGAACCTATAAAATAATATATGAATTACTAGATGATATAAATGAAGCTGTAAAAGGACAAATGACAGTTAAAACAGAAGAAGCAATTATTGGAATAGTAGAAGTTAAAACAACTTTTAGGGCTCCTAAGATTGGAGTTGTTGCTGGTTCAGTTGTAAGTGAAGGAAAGGTAGTATTAGATGCTAAAGCAAGACTACTAAGAGATGGGGTTGTTATATACGAAGGAAATGTTGCATCACTAAGAAGATTTAAAGACAATGTCGAAACTGTGAATGAAGGTTTAGAATGCGGAGTTGGTTTAGTTGATTATAAAGACATAAAGGATGGTGACGTAATTGAAATATTAGGTGAGGTCGAAGTTTAAAATGAAAAAACAATTACGCGGAGGCAGAATAAATAGAGTAAACCCTTTGATACAACAAATTATCTCAAATGAATTTTTAAGAAATTCAGAATCAATTATAAATAAGTCAACAATAACACATGTATCAACATCTCCTGATATGAAACGTTCAACAATATATGTTTCGAATATAGAAAATAATAATGGTCAGTTAATTACTGCACTAGAAAAAAATCGTTCCAAAATACAAAAAGAACTTGCTAAGCAACTAACTACAAAATATGTACCAAGAATACAATTTGAGATTGATGGTACTTTTGAAAATGTGGATAAAATAAATAAAATAATTAATACTGTTAATGAATAATAAAATAACTAATTTTTTTGACAAAGGGCCAATACTGATTACAGGTCACATAAATCCTGATGGAGATGCTCTAGGTGCTTCTTTATGTTTAAAAATATTGTTAGATAAAGAAAATATTGATGCAGATATAGATTTTGATATTCCAAATAATCTACCTTCTAATTTAGATCACCTACCTTATGAATTAATTTCAAATAATATAAAAAGTAGTTACGAAACCGTCTTTGTTTTTGATTGTGGTAATCCTTCAAGATTAGGAAAATATGAAGATCTTATATTAGATGCTTCAAATATAATAGTTATTGATCATCATATAAATCCTACTTTTGGAACTCTTCAAATTGTTGATTCTGAAGCTGCAAGCACAACTCAAGTTCTTTATAGACAGTTAATTGATGAAGGTTATATTATCGATAAATCTATGGCTAATTGTTTATTAACTGGATTAATTACAGATACTGGTAGATTTCAATATCCAAATACAACATTTGAAGTTTTCAATATTGCCTCTGATTTATTAAAATTAGGAGCTGACTTAGCATTAATAAGTGAAAATATTTATGGCTCTATTGAATTCAATGCATTAAAACTACAAAGTGAAATAATAAATAGAATTGTATTCGAAAAAGAATTGGAGTTTACATATTCAACTGTTTATCAAGAGGACTATAAAAAACATGATATAGACGCTGAAGAAACAGATTTTCTAATTGATGTTGTTAGATTAGTTAAGCATGCAAATATTGCTTTATTATTAAAAGAACAACCTGATGGGTCGTATAAAGGTAGTTTAAGATCAAGAAATAATTTCAACGTACAGGAACTAGCTTCATTATTTGATGGTGGTGGTCATAAAGCTGCAAGTGGATTTTCTACTCCTCTTTCAGAGGAAGAAATTATTGATAAAATTAAGAATGCAATCAAAACTTAACTCTAATTTTTATTTTATAAATAAACCTAAAACCTGGACTTCACAAGATTTATGTACAAAATTTAAAAAAATATATAATTTTGATAAAGTTGGTCATTCGGGAACACTTGATCCAAATGCTGAAGGCGCTATGCTCATCGCAACTAATAAATATACAAAACTATTCGACTATATCTCAAATAAGGATAAAACTTATATTGTTAAAAGTTTATTTGGATATGATTCTGAAACATTAGATATAGATTCTGAAATAGAAAAAAAACATAAAATAAATTTAAATGAAATAATAGATGAATTTACTGAAGCAGTAAATAATAAAATCGGTGAATCTTTCCAAATTCCACCTAAATATTCAGCTATAAAAGTTAAAGGTAAAAGACTTTATAAATATGCAAGAGAGGGCAGGGAAATTGATATCCCTAAAAGAAAAATTAATGTTAAAGAAATACAAATTCTTAGTATAGATAATGAGAAAGCTGAAATTAAAATTAAAGTAAGTGAAGGCACATATATTAGATCTTTAATTAGTGATATTGCAAAGGATATAAATACATTTGGAATTGTGTCTGAATTAAAAAGAATATCAATAGGCAATATAGATATTCAACATAAATCATATATAAATGATATTAGAACCCTTAACTCTAAAACTTCTCCTCATCCAATTTCACAAAACGAAATAATTGACCTTCCTATCCTCAAAGTAAAAGAAAAAGACTTAATTAATATTAAAAATGGTGAATTAATGAACAATGAATTATTTAAAACAAAAGAAACTTATATTCTTGAGTATAAAGATATTGTAGTTGCTACATATGTTCCATTTAACGAAAAATATTTCAAACCAGATAAAGTAATCATATGAAAACTTATCAAGATTTTAGTAAAGATGAATTTGTAGAAAACAAAATAGAAGTTACATGTATAGGAGCTTTTGATGGTCTTCATAGGGGACATATAGAATTAATTAAGAAAACCAAAAAAGTAGATAATAATTATCAAATCGTAACATTTAATGAAATACCAAAAATATATTTCGATAATAATCTCAAACCTTTGCTTGATAAAAAAAATAGAAATAATATATTTGAGGAATATAAACCAACAAATCTTATTTATTTAAAATTCGATGAAATAAATAAACTGTCAGCAAATGAATTTTTGAAATTTTTAGATATAAATATAAATACAAATAAAATTGTTGTCGGTAAAGATTTCAAGTTTGGTAAAGATAGAATAGGCGATGTTAATAATATTATAAGTTATTTTGGAGAAGAGAATGTAATTTTGTTTTCAGATTACTTAATAGATAATGAAAAAGTATCATCAACAAAAATTAGAAATTATTTAGATAACGGAAATATTGAACAAGCTAACAAATTTCTTGGAAGAAAATACAAGTTGACTGGAACAGTTGTAGAAGGTAATAAGATGGGATCAAAACTAGGTTTTCCTACTGCAAATTTAAAATTACATTATGAATTATATTTACCTAAATTTGGAGTCTATGGAATAACCTGCAATTTAGATAATAAGTCTTATGAAGGAATATTAAATATTGGTATAACACCAACTGTTAAAGATAGTACAAAGATAAAGATTGAAGCTCATATATTTGATTTTAATAATAATATTTATGATGAAATATTAGATATACAGATAAATCAATTTATAAGAGAGGAAATTAAATTTACCTCATCTGAAGAATTAATAAATCAAATAAGGATTGATATATCTAAAGTAAAGAATAAGTAATATTCTTCACTTTAGATATAACGACTACTATTATTATTTCGAATGAATACTAAGCAAGATATTATTAAAGAATATGGTAAGTCTGATACAGATACTGGTTCTACTGAGGTTCAAGTTGCTTTAATGAGTGAAAGAATAAATCACTTAACTGAACATCTTAAAGATCACAAGAAAGATCACCACACTAGAAGAGGACTT
>SGYT01000017.1 GCA_004214055.1 Candidatus Actinomarinales bacterium
TTTCTTTGGAAAGAAACATGGACCCTCTAAAGGTAGAGATGGAAATAGCCATTTTGGAGTTGTAGACAAAGGAACATTAATGGTAGTTTCTCCATTGCCTGACTCAGCACCTGTTGCAGTTGGATGGGCTCTAGCTTCACAACAGTCTAACAGTGGTGTGGTTGCTGTTGCTAATTGTGGAGAAGGGGCTACAGCTACTGGAACTTGGCATGAAAGTATAAATATGGCAGGTGTTCATAATTTACCTATTGTTTTTACAGTACAAAATAATCAATTTGCTTACTCTTCTCCAAACGAGGTTGAGTTTGGAACACCAAATGTTGCAGATAGAGGAGCAGGGTATGGTATAGAATCTAAAATTATAGATGGTAATGATATCTATCAAGTAATAGATACAATGTACGATGCTTGTGAAAAAGCAAGGAATAATGATGGGCCTAGCCTAATTGAGCTTGTTACATTTAGACATCATGGACATGCAGGGCATGATCCTGCTGAATATGTTGAAGAAGAGGTTAGAGAATTTTGGATAAAAAGAGACCCAATAATAAGATTTGAAGAAGCCTTGCTCTCAGAAGGGCTATTTACAAAGAGTGATTTTGAGACTCTATCAGAAAAAATTGATAAAGATATTAAAAGCACAATTGAGTGGGCAAAAGAACAAGACGATCCTGATCCTGGAGAAGAAATTGATGATATGTTTGCTACTCGTACGACTCCAGTATTTAATAATGGTGAATCAAATACTAAAACAATGAATTTTATTGAAGCCATAAATAATGGATTAGATGAAGCTATGGATGAAGATCAAGATATTTTCATGATGGGTGAAGATATAGGAATTTTTGAAGGGGCATTTAAAGCCACGAAAGGACTTTTTGAAAAATATGGAGATTCAAGGGTTTTAGATACTCCTATATCAGAAGGTGGTTTTATGGGAGCTGGGGTTGGCGCAGCATTAGCCGGGAAAAAACCTGTGATTGAATTACAATTTTATGATTTTGTTTACCCAGCATTAGATCAAATTACTACAGAAGCAGCTAAATATTACTGGAAAGCAGGGAAAGCAGTTCCTTTGGTAGTTAGGGGTCCGACTGGAGCAGGAACTCGTTCTGGTCCATTTCATTCAATTAGTCCAGAGTCATTGTTAGCACACCACCCAGGAATTAAGGTCGTTGCCCCTTCTAATCCGTATGATGCAAAAGGATTATTAGTTGCTTCAATTTTTGATCCAAACCCAGTTATGTATCTAGAACATAAAAAGTTATATAGAAAACCAGATTTAAAAATGGATGTTCCTTTAGGTTTATATGAAGTAGAACTAGGTAAAGGGAAAGTTGTTAAAACAGGGGATGACGTTACAGTTGTTGCTTGGTCAGGTATGGTACCAACTGCGATTGAAGCTGCTGAAGAATTAAAAAAAGATAATATCTCAGTTGAGATAGTTGATTTAAGGACAATTTTTCCACTGGACGAAGAAATAATTTTGAAGTCTATTGAAAAAACTTCAAACTTGGTAATCCTGCAGGAAGACGTGCCTTTTTCTTCTATAGCTTCTGAGGTTTCTTCAGTAGTAGCTGAAAAAGGTTTTTGGAATTTAGATAATCCTATTATAAAAGTTACATCACCTAATACACATATCCCTTTTGCACCAGTATTGGAAGATGCTTTTATTCCTAATTCAGAGAATTTAATAAAAGCTATCAAAGAATTACAATAACATAATGAGCAAAATCATAACTATGCCACAACTTGGAGAGACAGTTACAGAAGGCACTGTATTAAGTTGGCTAGTTAAAGCAGGAGATGTTGTTAGTGAAGATGATCCAATTCTAGAAATTTCAACTGACAAAGTAGACACTGAGGTTCCATCTCCATTTAGTGGAACTGTGACAGCATTACTTGTAGAAGAAGGGGAGACAGTAGCTGTTGGAGCTAATTTACTTGAACTTGATGGAGATTCTCAAGATATAGTTGAAACACCCAGTGAAGTTCCGGAGCCTGAGACACAAGAAGAACCAGAAATAGTAGAAAAGGAAACAGGCGAAGAAGTAAGTTCCGTGGTTGTAGAAAGTGATTCTGATCAAAAACTTTCTCCCATTGTTAGAAAGTTATTGAGTAAAAATAATCTAAATCCTAGTTCTTTGAATGGAACTGGAAAGGATGGAAGAATTACAAGAAAAGATATTGAAGCTTATATAGCAACTGAAGAAAGACCTAGTGAAGAAAAAGTAGTAAAGGAAGCTGTTGCTGAAAAGCCTGTATCTCGAACTAAAAGCATCGGTGAACCTATACCAAGATTAAGACAAAAGATTGCTGAAAATATGGTTAGATCAAAACAAACTTCTGCTCACGTAATGACAACAATTGAAGTTGATTATGAGAAAATATCACAACTAAGGAATGAAACTAAAGAAGCTTTCAAGAAAGATGAAGGATTTTCATTAACGTACCTTCCTTTTATTGCTAATGCAACCATAGATGCTTTAAAGAAATACCCTGTTGTAAACAGTTCTTTTGATTTAGATCAAGGTTCACATACAATACATTCAAATATTGATTTAGGGATTGCTGTAGATATAAATCAAGAAGGATTACTAGTTGGAACAATTAGAGAATCTGATTCATATGATGTTAAAGCGCTAGCAAGAGAAATCACTTCATTGTCTCAAAAATTAAGAGAAAAAAACTTTTCTCTTGAAGATGTTTCAGGAAGTACATTTACAATTTCAAACAATGGATCATTTAATTCTTTTTTGACATCTCCTATAATTAATCAGCCTAATGTTGCAATTCTTTCTACAGAGTCAGTAAAAAAGAAGGCAGTAGTAGTTGAGTCTGAAGGTAATGAGGATTCAATTGAGATAAGACATTCTGGAATTTTGAGTTTAACTTGGGACCATCGAGTTTTTGATGGTTCAACTGCTTTATTGTTCTTAAACTCAATTAAAGACAAACTGGAAAATCATGATTGGTCAGGAGAAATTAGTTGAGAGTTCTAAACATTAGATGGCTTGGAAACCTTCCCTATGCAGAGGCATTAACACTTCAAAAAGGTCTCCATAACTCAGTTTCTAATGTTAATAATGAAGAAGATTACTTACTTCTACTAGAACATAACAACGTTATCACTCTTGGACGATCTGGAGATAAAGATAATCTTGTAGCTAATAAAGAAAAGTTAGAAAATCTTGGAATAGAGTATTTCGAAACGGATAGAGGGGGAGATATAACTTTTCACGGCAAAGGACAGCTTATCGGTTATCCAATAATTAGATTATCTGATCCGAAAAAAGTTATTCCATTTGTCAGAACTATTGAAAATTCAATTATCAATGCTTTAGCAGCTTTTAATATAGATTCTTATTCAAAAGAAGAAGACACAGGAGTTTGGACAAGTAAAGGAAAGATTGCTTCAATTGGTATAAAAGTCAGCAAATGGACCACTTACCATGGATTTTCTCTAAATATTTTTGAAGATTTGAATGGATTTGATTTGATTAATCCTTGTGGTAATTCAGATGAAAAGATTGCATCTGTACATTCCTTTAATAAAGAAGTTTCATTTAAGGAAATTGTTGATGAGGTATCAAAAGAGTTTTCAAACAGTTTTAATTATGAGATTATTAATAGTCAATTATCTCAATTTACACCAACTCAACTTAAGAAAGTAAAAAAATATGAAATTGATGAAATGGTTGATAGGGGAGTTTTTAATAAAAATAAGAATGTAATACCAGTGACAATAAAAGGATTGTTACCAGGAGAACCGAAAAGACCTGAATGGATGAAGGTTAAGGCAAATCTTGGCACTGAATATATTGAACTAAAAAATTTAATAAATGAAAAAAAACTAAACACTGTTTGTGAGGAAGCTTCATGTCCAAATATATATGAATGTTGGTCAATGGGCACTGCAACCTTTATGATTATGGGAGATACGTGTACAAGAGCTTGTGGTTTTTGTGATGTTAACACAGGAAAGCCTTCTGATTTAGACGAATTAGAACCAATAAAAGTAGCTGAAAGCGTTAAAGCTATGAAGCTTACTCATGCAGTTGTAACTTCTGTAAATAGAGACGATCTTGAGGATGGAGGTTCAGAATTTTTTGCAAAAACTATTCAAGAAATTAAATTAATGAATCCTTCAACATCTGTAGAGGTCTTAATTCCAGATTTCAAAGGAGACAGAAGAGCAATTGATAACATCATCAATGAAACACCGGAAGTATTGAATCATAATTTAGAAACTGTACCCAGGTTACAAAGAGAAATAAGAACCGCTGCTTCTTATGGAAGATCACTTTCTCTCCTCCAATATGCAAAAGAAGTTAATTTTTCAGGAAAAACAAAAACGGGCCTAATTGTTGGTATGGGTGAAGAATTTGACGAAGTTATATCAGTTTTGAAAGATCTGTCTCAAATAGATATTGATATTGTGACAATAGGTCAATATTTAAGACCTACATCCAAACATAGACCAATTCATAGATATGTTACGCAAGACGAGTTTAATGAATATAAATTAATTGGTGAAAAATTTGGCATTCCACATATTGAATCTGGTCCTTTAGTTAGATCTTCATATCATGCAAAAGATTCTTTTGCCTCTGTTTAAATACCAAATATACTTATATAAATGTTCGACAAGGTAACTAAGTCAGTACGAGTTTTATCAGCTGCAGCTGTTGAAAAAGCTAATTCAGGACACCCTGGTATGCCACTAGGGATGGCTGATGTCGGTGTTTCTTTATATAAAAATTTCTTAAAAGTATCTAATGAAAATCCAGATTGGATAAATAGAGATAGATTTGTCTTAAGTGCAGGTCATGGTTCGATGCTTTTATATAGCCTTCTTCATTTAAATGGTTTTGATTTAAGTATTGATGAAATAAAAAATTTTCGTCAGCTAAACTCAAAAACTCCAGGACATCCTGAAGTTGATGTTTCCTTAGGTATCGACACAACAACTGGTCCACTTGGTCAAGGCTTTGCTACGGGAGTTGGTTTTGCTGTTGCAGAAAGATATTTATCAGCGTTATTAGGAGAAGATATTATTAATCATTTTACATTTGGAATTGTGTCTGACGGAGACTTGATGGAAGGAGTTTCATTTGAAGCTGCAGAACTTGCGGCTGTATGGAAGCTAGGGAAAATAATTTACTTTTTTGATGATAACAATATCTCTATCGATGGCTCTGTTGACAAAGTTTCTGTAACAGATCAAAAAGGCAAATTCGAATCGATTGGTTGGCATGTATTAGAGATTGATGGTCACAATGAGAAAGAAATAATTAAATCAGTTGAAAAGGCAAAGAAGATAGAAGATAAGCCAACGTTAATAATTGCTAAATCTATGATAGGAAAATTTGCACCAAATAAACAAAATACGAGTGGAGTCCACGGTTCACCCCTAGGTAGTGAAGAGATGAAGAAATTTCTTGAAAATCTAGATTGGAGTGGAGACCCCTTTATTCATGACGATGATATTTATGAATATTTTAATGAAAAGAGACAACAAGATAATGAAGATTATAAAAAATGGGAAGAACGCTTTAATAAAAAATATAAAGAAGATGAAAAATTTAAATATAATTGGGAATTACTAAATACAAAAGATTTTGGCACACCCGAGAGAGTTAGCTCTGAAAATAATGCATCAAGAATAGTAGGTTCGAAGATATTAAAACAGTTTTCAGAATTAACTAATTCAATAATTGGTGGTTCAGCAGATTTAGCTGCTTCCACTAAACAGATTATTGATCAAGATTCATTTTCTTCTAATAATTATCAAGGTAGAAATATAGAGTTTGGAATTAGAGAACATGCTATGGGAGCAATTACAAATGGGATCACTCTACATAGTAATTTAATTGGTTATGCTTCAACTTTTTTGGTTTTCTCTGACTACATGAGGCCAAGTATTCGCTTAGCGTCTTTAATGAATATTAACTCTGTATTTATTTTCACTCATGATTCAATATATTTAGGTGAAGATGGACCAACCCATCAGCCTGTTGAGCACTTAATGTCTCTAAGACTTATTCCAAATGTCGATGTTATAAGACCTTCAAATAGCATTGAAATGGAACATTCTTATAGATATGCATTTTCTGATTCAAAAAATCCAAAAGTTCTTTCACTAACAAGGCAAGATTTAGATTATTTAGATTTTGATATTAAATATGAAGATTTTGTTAAAGGAGGATATGCTGTCTCTGATGGTGAGGACTTTACTATTGTTGCTTCAGGATCAGAATTAGAAATAGCTTTTAAGATTAAAGAAGCCCTTTTAGAGTATTCAGTCCGGATTGTTAGCGTTCCTATACTTAATAGAATTTCAAAAATGAAAAATGAAGATAAAAAAGCACTTCTAAAGAATGAACATATTTTCTCAATTGAACTTGGAAGGTCGATTGGTTGGGAGCATTATTTAGGAAGCTTAACAAAGTCATTTTCTATTGAAACTTTTGGTGAGTCAGCACCTATTATTGATCTCGAAAAGAACTTTAAATTTGATGTCTCTTCACTAACTAAAGAAATTATAAAGTACTTAAATTAGCAACCAGTATAAGAACGCATTGCGGCTTTTGTTCTATTACCAACAGCACCGTCTGGAATTAGACCAACTTTTCTTTGGAATGCTTTTATAGCCTCTCTTGTGTATGATCCTATTTTCCCATCAATAATGCCTGGATTGAATCCATTATTTGAGAGGTACGTTTGAATATCGGTTACTGAATCTAGATTTGCTCCCGTATTATTTCTTGCCTTACAAGTATTGGCTTCTTCACAACCAGTATAAGAACGCATTGCAGCTTTAGTTTTGTTCCCAACTATACCATCTGATAAAAGTCCGGTCTTTGTTTGGAATGCCTTTATAGCTGATTTAGTTTTACTACCACTGACTCCATCTATCGGACCAGGATTAAAACCATTATCTGAAAGGAATCTCTGTATATCTAAAGTAGTATCCAATTTAGCATTTGAGTTATCTTTACCGGTGCATGCATCATTTCCTGAGTTAGGATTTGAAACTGCAGTAGATGCAGCATCTTCAACCTCACCACCACTTGCTTTCCAACCTTGTTGGAATGGAGTTATATTGAATAAATCTGAACTTATTAAAGAACTTGATACCAATTTCTCTACAATATAGGAAACTTCACCAATTGAAATTTTTCTGCTTGGGCAATATTTGTCTGTTAGGGAACTACATTCAGGCACTACATTATTTGAAGCTAGGGTATTTATATTACTTTGAAAATTACTTGCTCCTATGTCCGAATATTTTTCAGAATTCCCTTCTAAATCCTTAGTAGTACCTGCTTTAATTGCTCTGACAATCATGCATGCAAATTGATCTCTTAATACAGCTTCTTTTGGTAGGTATTGCAAACCAGTGCTTAAACAAACATCCATTCCGAAATAAGGCATCCCATTTATCGCACTTTGATATATGCTTGTATCGTCATCACTGTAAGCATTTGGTGAATCTAATGGGATTCCACCAACAATAGCTACTATAGATGCAGCTTCTTCTCTAGTTAAAATTTTTGCTTGGCACGCTGAGGATGTCTCTGAGCACTTATTAAGAAGTCCTGCTTTACTTAAGTAGGTTAATCCTTGAGTTGATGTTGCATACTGGGCTGTATCACCTGTAGTTGAAGTCGTCTCTCCGCTACTAGTGGTTGTTGAAGAAGTAGAAATAGTTATAGGTCCTACACTTAAGGTAGAAACATCCGATGAACTTGATGTTTTAAAATAATGGGATTTAAAACCAAGTTGAGATTTTATATTTCTTCCAGACTTTTTTACAGTTTTTATAGAACCACCAACATAGCCTTTCATCGTTACTTCTTTTGCTGCTCCAGATTCTGCAGAGCTTGATATATATATATCAGTTATTGAATCAAAGCAAGGTATATCTCCACACAGAATATTTCTAGTTAGCTGATAAGTAGTAAAGTCATAAGACCAAGCAGCTTGTGGATTTCCTACTCTATTATCCACGGACCAAGGGTCATCTACTGTTTGTAGATATGGCCAGATTGTTGGAGAACCAAAACCTACTGAATTATTATTAGTTTTTCCACCAGTTGAAGAAGAGTAGAAAGCCTGTATAACACTATTGTTATAAGTTATAACTTTACCTGAAGTATTATTAACTGCCTGAACCCAGTTAGGTCCTGAAATTTCTTTCAAATAACCATAATAATATTGACTTGAAGCTGTTGAGCCAATATGACACCAGCAATATGCTTGCCTACTAGTATCTAGCCCAGCATCTAAGTTTGTTTTATTTGCGGTTCTATTTTGTTGTAAGTATGCATAGACAGCATAACTTCTTCCAACAAGTGCTTGTGCTTCTAATGCTTGTACATTCCAATGAGATGGCATTTCTGCTAAACCATAAAGATATTTTTCAATGTTCACAGCAAGAGCAACATGAAATCCAGATGATACATTTTTTGATCTTAATTTTATCTCACCATGCTTGTGTTCTCTAGGGCCTATTCTCACTCGACCCCCATCAGACCATTTAATAGTTATATTGCAACCACCTGCTGTTGCAGGAGTTAAAGGATGGCCATTTATACTGCAGTTATTTCCACTGTTAACAATGCTTATGGTTGCACCACCAGAAATTTTTAATGGTCCGAATGGTGACTCACATGGACCATCTGCTGATGCATCACTTTTCATTTTATTAACAGTTTCATCATCAATTGCACCTGATTGATTTATTCCAACAGATGATTGATAGTTTTTTATTGCATTTGATGTTTTGTCACCAAATGATCCATCAATTGGTCCCGGTTCATAGCCTCTTGATGTTAAGAATGATTGCACCCCAGCTGTTTGGTTAAGTCCATCTTGGCAAATCATTAATGTTGGAGGGCTTGAGGACGGTAAAGTTGTCAAAGATATATTTTTTGCATTTCGTGCTAAACCTACCCAAAGTGCATTGTTTGAACTTGCAATATCTGGTGATGACAATGAAAGATTATTCATTTGTTGAACTGCAGTATCAGTAAAATAATAATCAACTACCTCTGTAGAAGTGCATGAAGATGTATTTGCACAAAAAGATGCTCCTAATTCAGTTAAACCCTTTGCTCCGTACTGGCTTAAACCTACGCCATGCCCCCAGCCACTACCTGTAAACGTGAATGTTACAGTGGAGTATGCTCTCATAGCCCTTCTGGTAGCTGGACCCACAACGCCATCAGCTGAAAGTCCATTTGCAGATTGAAATCTTTTTACAGCTGCAGTTGTTCTTGCTCCAGCTGCGCCATCTACTGGGCCTGGATTAAATCCATTACAACTCAACCAAGTTTGTATATCTTTTGTGGTAGTTAAGGGAGCTACAGCATTGTCAGCACAGGTGAATGATGAATTTGGATTAATCAAAGTAGAGGCAACAGAAGGTTTTTCATTAATGACTAAAAATAATGAAATAAAACCAATTAGAAATAAAAATTTCTTAAAAATACCCTGCACCATTATTCCATTGTAGGTTATTAGATAGAAAATGCTTATCTAGAAAGAACTTTTCCACTTTTTATATGCTTTTATTCCAAAATTATATCCAAAATATAAAAGAAAAATAACAATCGTTATCGGGTAAAGCTCACCTTTGAAGTTTTCATATATATTAGGTGAAATTAAAGAAATACTTACTAAAAGAATCATTCCTGCAATCTTATTAGACGAAAAAGCTTTAAGAGCTAGATACGATAGCAGTGAATAAATTAATATTGAAAATATTAATTCTTCATTAATAAGTAAGTTTTTAAAGTTTTTAAAAATGTTTGGCATTAATACAAATAGGAATCCAAATACTAATGCCATAAATAAATTTACTTTATTTGTAACGTTTACCATATAAATATTATTGTAAAAGAAGTATGAATTTGAGTACATTTGTATTTGTTTTGTTGGTGTTATGCATTCCTTATTTAGGATATATAAGGAATGCAATTGTTCCAAGACAGGGATTTAGTATATTATTTTTATCAATTATTTGGATCTCTGCATTAATTAATTTTGATATTTTTGTTGTTTGTTCTTTATTTTTGGTAACTATTTCAATTTTTCTTAAAAACAAGTCTTTTGAAATAATGCTCTTTTTTCTTAGTTTTGTTCTTTTGAATAGTTTTCTCTTTAACAGTTTTGAAAAAGGATTTACGATGTATGTGCTTCAATACCTATTGCCTATTTCTTTAATTAGTGGTGTCTTTTCTTTAATGATGATTGGTCATTGGTTTTTGGTTGATCCAACTATATCAAAAGAAGGTATGAAAAAAATTGCTATTGTTACTTCAGTTCAACCTTTGTTAATAATTCCATTAATTTACTTTAATTACTTAACTATTGATATAGGAGATGTATACAAATTAGTGATAATGTTTTTATATTTAACTACGGGTATTTTATCTTTTGCTTCATACAAATCGTTAAATGAAAAGTCATATACAGGAGTAATGGCAGCTACTGGATTAAGCTATCTTTCTTTAATAGTATCAATTGGTGCATCGGGAACTCTTTTACTTTTGTCTTAACAGTATCTATTCTTAAAATATGAAGATTTATACAAAGACCGGAGATCAGGGTGAAACAAAATTATTGTATGGTGACACTGTACCAAAAGATAGTCTTGCACCTGAAGCATATGGTTCGGTAGATGAATTAGTTGCATCTATTGGTTTAATACGAGCGGAAGAGAAGCTTCCTATTGAGATAAAAGAAATATTATTAAGAATTCAAAGAGAGTTGTTTATTGTTGGAGCTGAATTAGCAACAACTAAAGAAAATAGGAAAAAGTTAAAATCTAAAAAAACTTTAGTGGATGACACAATGGTCGAAGCAATAGAGAAAGAAATTGATTTCTTAGAAGAGAAAAATGGTATACCCGAGTATTTTGTTGTTCCCGGTGAAAATA
Organism: Candidatus Actinomarinales bacterium; assembly: GCA_004214055.1. Classification (GTDB taxonomy): domain Bacteria; phylum Actinomycetota; class Acidimicrobiia; order Actinomarinales; family Actinomarinaceae; genus Actinomarina. The sequence continues at coordinate 10,946 of SGYT01000017.1, forward strand.
TTATTTCTGCTAAATTTGAGTGGTCCAGAGTTGTATCAAGGAGAGCAGAAAGAAAGTGTGTAACTTGGCAAAACAGGCTAGAAATAGAAAATTCTAAAGTTGTAGTTTATCTAAATAGATTATCTGATTTATTATGGATGTTGGCAAGAGATTTTGAAGAAGATTGGACACCTAGTAAATGAATATTGATTTATTATTTTTTGATACGACTTTTGAAAAAAAAGAAGAGTTTATTAATAATCAAGAGCAATTTGGAGAGTATATCTCTACTCACTCTTTTAAGGGGAAATCGAATGAATTATTATTTTTACCTCCCTCAATGTCAATAACGAGTAACAAGACACTTTTAGTTGGATGTGAAGATATCACTAATAACAATAAAGAATTATTAGAACTAGGTTATTCAATTGGTAATAAATTAAAAGAAAATTGTGAATTAAATATTCTTAATTTTCAGGGTGAAACAGAACCAATTATTTTAGGTATCCTTCTTTCTAAATATAATTTTGATAAATACCAATCAGATAACAACAACAAAGTTGAAATAAATTTTAATGACTCTCTTGAGACTGAGCCTTCACTACAGAAGAGAGATTCTCTTTTTTGGGTAAAAGATTTAATCAATACGCCAGCTTTTGATAGGTCTCCTGAATATTTTATTGAACAAGTTGAATCAATTACTTCAAATAAAGACATAAATGTCGATGTTCATAATAAAGAATGGCTTCAAAAAAATAATTTTGGTGGAGTGTTAGGTGTGTCACAGGGTTCCGTCCGAGAACCTTATTTTTTAGTCGGTCAATATAATCCTGATGCAGAAATACAGATTGCCTTAATTGGAAAAGGTGTTTTGTTTGATTCAGGAGGTCTCTCACTAAAAAGTCCTTCAGGCATGGAAACAATGAAGACTGATATGTCCGGTGCTGCAACAGCTTGGGGAACTATTAATTTACTAGCCCAAAACAATATTCCAGTTGGATTAACGGTATATACCCCTCTTGTAGAAAACATGCCTAGCGGTTCAGCAATTAGACCTGGAGATGTTCTAACTACTAGAAATGGAAAAACGATTGAAGTTTTAAACACCGATGCAGAAGGAAGGCTAATTATGGCTGATGCATTAGCTTATGCTGCTGAAAAAAAACCAGATATAATTTGTGATGTAGCAACACTTACAGGAGCAGCGGTAGCAGCTCTTGGTTTAGATGTGGGTGCACTCTTCTCTAATGATTCTGAGCTTGAATCTTTGTTTATGAGAGGAAGTGAGAAATCTTTAGAATCTTACCATCCGCTTCCTTTACATATGGACTATAAGAAACTTATTGAATCAGATATTGCTGACATGAAGAATACAGGAGGAAGATATGGAGGTGCTATTACTGCAGCTTTAATTCTTGAAGAATTTATAGACGGAAATAAATGGATACACTTAGATATTGCCGGTCCAGCAAGGTCAGATAATAGAAAAGGTGCAACAGGATTTGGTGTACTTGGACTTTATGAATTTTTTAAATTAATGTCTACTGATCTTCCTGAGAGTTAGCCACAATAAACAAGAGTGTGTCTCCAGTAGATACTGTACCACCTTGTGCAACATTTGTTCCAATAACCTTTCCTTCACATCCTGGAAGATCACTCTGCTCAAAAGAATTCTTTAAAAATAAAATTACATTCGTTTCTCTCATGAAGTCCTTAATTAAACTTTCACTTTCTTCTATTGTCAAAGTGCAAGGAGGAATATTTGGTATAGCTGCGCTAAATCTGTTTCCAGAAACTTCTAAATTTACTACTGTTCCTTCTGGCATTTCTACACCAATACAGGGATTATTTTCTTCATCAATCTCTTCCTCACAATTAATAACATTTTGTGATAAAACTAATCCTGGTGTTTCTTCCGAGTCGACTAAATTAATTACTGGCAAGATGTAATTAGAAAAAGCTATTTCTTCTGCGTCTAAAACATTTAGACCTAAAAGGTCAGGTATTTCTACTTTAGGGATTTCATAATATCTATCAATATCAATAGGATCTAGTGGCCAATTTTCTACTGGTAAGTCTTCAACAACTTTCTCCATAAACTCTTTCCATATAGGAGCAGGGACTCTCCCTCCAGATACACTACTAACAAGTTCTCCATTAATTTCAACGTCTGTAAGTGGAAGTTGTTCTTCAGCAAATCCTATCCACACAGATGAAGTATATTGAGGAATAAAACCGATAAACCATGCCTCCCTAAAGCCTTGGTGCGTACCAGTTTTTCCAGCTATTGGCCTATCATCAAGAACAGCTCTTGTACCTGTCCCATATTGTGCTGCTAGTTCTAAAGTTTTTCGAACAGCTACTGCTGCTGCTGGATCTGGGATGCTTACTCTTTGGGAGGTTATATGTCTATAGATTAGCTCACCTTTACTATCTTCAATTTTTTCTATTAAATATGGTGGAGCTAATGTACCATTTGTTGCAAAAGAAGAATATGCTGAAGCTAACTCAATAGGTGTTACAGCTCCAGCTCCTAAAGTAAGGGAAATTACTGGATCTAGGTATGTTTCAATACCTATTCTTTTTGCAGTAGTTGAAAGCCTCTCTCCGCCTATTTCAGAAGCAACTTGAGCAAAAACTGTATTTATAGATCTTCTAGTTGCCTCTTCTAATGAGACCATTCCTGAAGTATCTAATAGTTTTATTGTTCTATTGTATTCAGATTTATCTTGGCAAGGTTTAAATATATATTGCTTCTCATTCTCTATATCTATTTGTATAAGATTCTGTTGTTCCTCGATCTTTTCAAGGTCTGTAATTATATTTTCTTCTTCGTCTATAGTTTCGCCATCCTTTAATTCCCTATAGATTATTGCATCCCCATCTTCAGTGTATTGATTCATAGCAATTCCTATAGCTAAAATTTTCTCATTTTCCTCTTCAATATCTTCTAAGTTTTCAGCTAAAGGGAATTGCTCAATGAAATCTTTATTTTTTATTTCTTCAATATGATATCCAAGACATTGTAGTTCAATAGCCCTATCTTGTGCTACAACCTTATTTATAAATCTATCAGCTTTTATAGAAGTACCGTAATTCCTAACTACCCATTTACTCCCTACTCCATCCGGAGCACAAGGGTAACCACAATCTATTTCAACGGGTGATCTAGAATCTCTGGTGCTGTATAGTTTCGAACCAGTTTCCAGTGCAGCAAGCAAAGTAATTGGCTTAAAAGCAGAACCTGGATTTCTTTTTCCCTGTGTTGCTAGATTATACTGTTCTTCTTTAAAAGGAATTCCAGAAGCCATTACTTCTATAGCTCCTGTGTAATTGTTTAATAATGTAATTACTCCAGTAGGTTTTGGCTCCTCCTCTTGCTCGCCTGTTTCTATTCCTCCAGAAGGGACCCATTTATTTAGTACAGAAATTGCATGATTTTGTAATTCTAAATTTAATGTAATATAAATTTTTAATCCTCCACCCCCTGAACAGGTTGTATCATCAGATGGGCATCCAAATAATTTCTTTTTCCTTTCTTCCTTAGTATTTCCTAAAATGGCAAATTGTGGATCGTTAAGTAATTGCCTTTTCACCTCTGCTGAAACGTGCTCAGCATTACTAGTTACTTCTACTTTCTCTACTACAACTAAGGGTGCTAATTTGGCTGATCTATGTTGGATATCAACAATAAAACCTTCCTTAAGCATAATATCAAGTACACTATTTCTTCTTTCAAGAACTCTTTCAGGGTATTTTCTTGGATTGTAATAAGCAGGACTTCTTATGATTACAACTAATGTTGCTGCTTCATCAAGAGTAAGGTCGCTTACTTCTTTATCAAAATATTCATAAGCTGCTGACTGAAGTCCGTATGCTCCTGCACCCCAGTAAATTGAATTTATATAATATTCTAATATCTGATCTTTTGTGTATCTCCTTTCTAGTTCTGCTGCGACTACTGCTTCAGCAACTTTCCTTCTTATTGACACTTCATCACCAACAAATGATTGCTTAGCAACCTGGGAAGTTATTGTTGAACCTCCTCTTGTTACCCCTCTTAGATTGTCTAGTACAGCACTTAGAATTGCTACAAAATCAACACCTTCATGTTGATAATAGTTACTATCTTCGGCAGCTAATAAAGTATTGATAACGAAAGGAGGTACTTCAGATAATTTTATTGGATCCCTATTAAGCCCATCATGGAGTTCGTCTAGCAGTTTATTATCAGAAGTTATGATTACAGAGGGTTCTGATAATGAGACAAAATCTAATACCATCCCTTCAGCTCTTGGTAAGAATCTTTCTTCAAGGTTTGTTACTACTTCCATACCTGATTTAATTGGCAAAAATATAAAAAAGCCAAACCACCCTGCTATTAGTAATGATGAAATTAATAAAATTAATCCTGCTATATATTTAGTTCCAAATCTTGATTTAGACTCTAAATTATGTATTTGTGCCATGCAACGATTTTAGTATCTATAAAATTCAAAATTGTACTAGTCGTATTATAAAAAATGTAGGTAAAATATATTTATCAATGGATTATTCACCAGGACTTAGAGGCGTTGTAGCAGGAGAAACCGCAATATCTACTGTAGGAATGGAGGGAACCTCCTTAAGATATAGGGGGTATGACGCTATAGAACTTACTAAAAATAGCACTTATGAAGCTGTTGCATCATTAGTAATTAATGATTCTCTAGATGAAGCAGATTATAAAAAGAGTTTTTCAAAATATTATTTACAAATAAGTAAAGATAAAAATTTAAACCAACTTTTAGAAGAAGTTAAGGAAAAGCTATCTCCAATGGATGTCATTAGAACAGTAGTTTCTTATATGGGTGAACTAACAACATTAATGAAAAAAAAATTAGATAATATAGACAAGGTTGAATTAACTGCAAGAATTAATGCAACAGTTTGCTATATTATTGCTTCCTATCACAAGGATGATTGTGATGAATTAGATGATCACTATTTAGTAGCTAGTTCAATGCTGCCAAACAATGCAAACAAAGAAAAAGTAGAAGCACTTGATGACATGCTGATTTTATATGCTGAGCATGGATTCAATGCATCGACTTTTGCTGCGAGAGTTACAGCTTCAACAAGATCAGATCTAACTAGTGCTATTGTGTCTGGAATTGGAACCTTAAAGGGTGAATTGCATGGTGGTGCAAATGAAGAAGCTGTAAAACTAGTAAATAGTTTTAATAGTATTGAAGATGCAGAAAAAGAAATTCCAAAAATGCTAAATGAAAAGAAAAAAATCATGGGATTTGGTCATGGGGTTTATAAAATACAAGACCCAAGAAGTGATGTGGTAAAAAAATGGGTTGAAACCTTAATAGAAAGTGATTTTTCTAAAAATAGATTTGAAATTGCAAAAAAAATTGATGAAATTATGACAAAAGAAAAAAAACTTTTCCCTAATGTTGATTTTTATGGAGGCCTCCTTCTTTCTGAGCTAGGTTTTGAAGTAGATTTATTTACACCTATATTTGTTGCAGGAAGATCTGTGGGATGGTCTGCTCATTGTTTTGAACAGCGTGAACAAGATACACTAATTAGACCTGCTGCAAAATACATTGGTATTGAAGAGAGAGAA
>SGYT01000018.1 GCA_004214055.1 Candidatus Actinomarinales bacterium
CCCAAATGGTGAAGATTTTGTTTTCTTTCCTTCTTCACTTGTTGGAGAGTATTGGCCCTTTGTTAAACCATAAATCTGGTTATTAAACATTAAGATTTTTAAATTAACATTTTTTCTTAAAGCGTGGATTAGATGATTTCCTCCAATTGAAAGGGAATCTCCATCTCCAGATACAATCCAAACAGAGAGTTCAGGATTAGCGACAGAAACACCAGTTGCAACTGCTGGAGCTCTTCCGTGAATTGAGTGAAGTCCATATGTATTCATGTAATATGGGAACCTAGCAGCACACCCAATACCTGAAACAAAAACTATCTTCTCTTTACTGATACCCATTTCAGCCATAAAACTTTGAACAGAAGCCAGAAGTGTATAGTCACCACAGCCTGGACACCATTTAACTTCTTGGTCACTTTGAAGATCTTTTCTTTTATAATTTATTGGTACTTTACTCATTTATTTTTGCCTCAATCCCATCATATAATTCTTGAGCAGTAAAAGGTTCTGCATTAACTTTATTTATTCCTATGGCATCTATTAAGTATCTCTCTCTAACGAGTTTTATTAATTGGCCTGTATTTAATTCTGGGATGATGACTTTCTTATAGTTCGAGAGTACATCACCAGTGTTATCAGGAAATGGATTTAGGAAGGTTAAATGAGCACTTGCTGCTTTTATTCCGTTTTCATTCAATCTATTCACTGCCTGAGTAATACTTCCATAAGTGGAACCCCAGCCAAGCACAAGAACATCAGCCTTTTCATCTCCTGTAACCTCTAAAGGTTCGATATCGTTAGCTATATTTGCTATCTTCCAAGCCCTCATGTCTGTCATGTATTGATGATTAGCTGATTCGTAAGAGACATTTCCAGTCCCTTCTTCTTTTTCAAGCCCACCAATTCTATGTTCTAGACCAGGTGTTCCAGGAACAGCCCATGGCCTTGCAAAAGTTTCTACATTTCTATGATAAGGAAGGAACCCCTCTTCAGTGTTAATTGTTGTCGTAAGGTTAGTTTCAATTGTTGGCAAATCTCCAATTGCTGGTAGTTTCCATGGTTCTGAACCTGTAGCAACGTAATTATCAGAAAGTAGAATAACTGGAGTCATATATTTCAAAGCAACTCTAGCTGCTTCAATTGCAGTAGTAAATGAATGAGAAGGAGATCTAATTGCCAGAACAGGCAATGGAGATTCTCCATGTCTTCCGTATAAGGCAAACATTAAATCTGATTGTTCAGGTTTTGTTGGAAGGCCTGTTGAAGGTCCTCCTCTCTGAACATTTACAACAACTAAAGGCAACTCAGTAGCAACAGCTAACGAGATAGTTTCACTTTTCAGGGCTAGACCTGGTCCACTAGTGCCAGTAACAGCTAACTTTCCTGTAAAAGAAGCACCAACAGCAGAGGCTGCCGCGGCTATTTCATCTTCAGCTTGAAAAGTAATAGTATCAAAATTTTTATGTTTAGAAAGTTCATGTAATATGTCTGATGCTGGAGTAATAGGATAGCTAGCGTAAAATAATTCAAGCCCAGCTTGTCTTGCTCCTGCTATTAAACCCCAACTTAATCCAATATTTCCATTGATGTTGGTATATTCTCCTTCAGGAAGTTTTGCTTTATCAACAACATATGTGTGATGGAATGCTTCTACTGTTATCCCGAAGTTATAACCTACCTTCAAAGCTTTTATGTTTGCATCAGCTACTTCAGGTAGTTTTTTGAATTTATCATTAATCCAATTCTCTGTATCCTCCAGAGGTCTATTAAATACCCAAGAAATTAAACCTAATGCAATCATGTTCTTTGATCTAAGTACAGCTCTACCAGTAATCTCAGAATCTTCTAAGGCCTCTTTTGTTAATTTCTCCATAGGTACTTCAAAGACTCTATAAGCATCTAGCTCTCCGGAGGTTCTTGGGTCAACTTTATAACCAGCTTTTTGTATGTTCTTTTCTTCGAATGCATCTTCATTTAATATCAACATTCCATTTGGTGTTAAATCATCTAAGTGAGCTTTTAAAGCTGCAGGGTTCATTGCCACTAATACATCTGGGTTATCGCCTGGTGTTAAAATATCAAAGTCTGCAATCTGAACTTGGAAGGAAGACACACCAGCAATTGTTCCTTGAGGTGCTCTTATCTCTGCTGGGAATGATGGAAGTGTTGCCAAGTCATTTCCAAATAAAGCAGAAGTATCTGTAAATCTTGTACCTACTAGTTGCATACCATCACCAGAGTCTCCTGCGAATCGAATTGTAACTGCAGGAATGGACTCTACTGTTTTATTTTCTAGTGAAGGTTCTTTATTATCCATAATGTTATTTTAATCTTTGTTTGATTAAGTTGATTTGATTTTTACTGTTTCGATACAGTTTTCCATACTTTCTCCAGAGCAACATTCTGCTTGATTTAGCCCAAACATACTGCAGGAATTATTAATGCATGCAGCATGGCCATGAAGATAAGCCATTTCAGAATTGCACCAAGTGCAATGCAGACTACTCATATGTATGAAATCTTTGATATGGCCAGTATCTTACTTTAAGCTTCCAGCAATCCTCATATCTTATTGGTCCAAGTGTCCTTGAATCGCTTGTTGATATACTTCTTTGATCACCAAGTACAAAAATTTCATCATTCCCTAATTCAACAGATACAAAATCATCAGTTAAGCCTTGAGACCATTCATCATCAATTTTTTCTGAATTAATAATAATTGCTCCTTCCGAGGAAGAAACATTTTCATTTGGCAGTCCAATTACTCTTTTTACTACATCTATATTTTTTTCAGTATTTGTGAAAATAACTACGTCTCCTCGCTTAGGAGCCTCTTTTAGTTTTGCAGAAAGTACATACTCGTCAGGCATCAATGCAGGTTTCATGCTTTCTTCTTTTATCTCGTACGCTCTTATTGTTTTATTCTCATTTTTAAATACAAGATATAAAACCAATATGAGCATGGTTTTAAAGTTAAATAATCTAAATATACTTTTAATCATTTTTTAATTTTATTACTAAAGTTAATAATAGATAATTAAAGGAGATTTATGAAGTTATTTAGACCAACTTATGTTGCTTATGCACATTGTGATTTACCTTGTGGAGTTTACGATCCCGCACAAGCAAGGATTGAAGCCGAGTCTGTATTGAATGCTGCTAAAAAATATCACGAATCAGATGATGCAAGCTTTAAGCAAAGGTGTGTGACAATCAAAGAAGAGAGAGCAGAAGAAGTAAAACATCATTTATGGGTTTTATGGACAGATTATTTTAAGCCTGAACATTTAGAAAAATATCCAAACCTTCATGACTTATTTTGGAATGCAACAAAAAAAGCTGGAGAAGCTAAAAAAACTGAAGACCCTTCAGTTGGAGAAGAGCTTCTTTCAATGATTGATGAAATAGATAAAGTTTTTCAAGACTCTAAGTCTTAATCAAACTTTTTAAATAGGTGCCCAATAGTTTGTATTTGGGTGCCTATTTTTATTGAATTCATATTCCATTTATTACTACTCTCTTTTGGAATAGCATTACTAACTTTTTCACTTGTAGATGGCATAAATGGTGAAAGTAAATTTGAACATGCCTCTATTGCAGTCAGTGCGGTGTATAAAATACGGGATGCTCGTTTATTATCTCCTTCAATTATCTTCCATGGTTCTGTTTCGTTAAGATAAATATTTACTTTTGATACATAACGCATTGCCTCTTGTAATGCAGTTTTTAGTTCTATTTTTTCTATATGTTTTCCAACTGTCTTAAACGCTTCTTCCCCCGACCTTAATAGAGCACTATCTACTTCAGTTTCATCTGAGGCATCGCTGATTTTATCAAAATTATTTTCCATTTGTGTAAATACTCTCTGTACTAAATTACCCCATGTTGCAACGAGTTCTTCATTATTTCTTCTAACCATTTCATTTTCACTAAGCTCAGAATCAGCTTGTTCTGGGAGGACAGAAGCTAATGTATATCTAATTGCATCTGGTTCCCATTCGTCTAAATACTCTGAAAGGGATTTACCAATACTTCTGCTGGCAGACGCTTTTTCACCTTTAATCAGTATGTATTGATTAGCTGGAACATTAGTTGGTAAATTTAAATCACCATAACCAGCTAAAATTGCTGGCCAAATAACAGAATGGAATGGAACATTATCTTTTCCGATAAAATAATATGATTCTGCATCTTTATTTTTCCACCAATCTTCCCAATTTCTTGATTCATCATTGTCTGACCACTCTATAGATGCTGATAGGTAACCAATGACTGCTTCAAACCATACATAAATCTTTTTCCCATCTCCGAGGTCATCAACAGGAATATCTATACCCCAATCCAAATCTCTTGTTATAGCCCTATCTTGCAATCCTTCTTTAACAAAAGATTTTGCCCAATTTATTACGTGAGGTCTCCAATCTTCTTTTGTCTCAAGCCATGGAAGTAAGTCTTTCCCTAGAGCACTTAACTTTAAAAAGAAATGTTCAGTTTCTTTGAACTCTGCTTTATTTCCCGATATTTTACTTTTAGGATCAATTAATTCTTCTGGGTCTAGAGTTGAGCTACAGCTATCACACTGATCTCCACGAGCAGATTCATAATCACATTTTGGACATTTACCTTCTACATACCTATCAGGAAGAAATCTATTTTCACTTGGATCATAAGCTTGAAGAGTTTTCGCCTTATAGATGTATTCTTTTTCCAATAATTTTAAAAATATGTCATGAGTAACTTCTTTATGGTTTTGAGTCATTGTTGTTGTGTAGTTATCCCATGAAATAGACAACTTATCCCAATATCCTAAAAATTCATCGTGATATTTCTCAACAATATCAATAGGTGTTACGCCTTCTTCATCTGCACGGACAGTTATAGGAGTTCCATGAGCATCACTGCCCGAAACCATTAAAACATTATTACCTATTATTCGATGATACCGTGCAAAAATATCAGCAGGTAAATAAGCTCCGCCAATATGACCTAAATGTCTAGACCCACTTGCATAAGGCCAAGCAACAGAAACTAAAATATTTTTTGACATGCTTATCTAAGAATAGACTTTTAAGAAACAATAATGAAACATTTAGTTAATAATCATTTAACACCTATTAACTATTAGTAAATTCATTTACTAATTAAATTAAAAATATATAAATTAGGGAATCAGCCTAATAAAACATTTTGGGTTGCCCCCCAACCAACGTGCGAATATAGGCTGGTTTTCTAGTTATTTAAGTTAAAAAATCTTCTATTAATAAACCCTTTTTCCATTTACCATTGAGTAATGAGTAATATTAATGGACAAACTTTAACTAGTCCTTTTTCCTGGGCATCGACTATTGAATTACTTGATGGAGTAAAAGTAGATGAAATAGGAGTAAAAGAAAGAGTTTCATCTTTATCTACTAGAAGTATAAAAAGAGAGTCTAAGTTGCAGGCACTTAATTATGTTGTATCAATGTGTGATTTAACAACTTTAGAAGGTGAAGACACTGAAGGAAAAGTTCTTCAAATGACAGCTAAAGCAATGAGACCTGATCCAACAGATGACGATGTTCCTAGCGCTGCAGCAGTATGTGTATATCCTTCTCTGGTTTCAATAGCAAAAGAGATGACAGGAAATTCGAATGTAAAGGTAGCCTCGGTGTCATCTTACTTTCCCAGTGGGCAGGTTCCTTTAGAATCTAAATTACTTGATACTAAATATGCTATTGATGAAGGTGCAGATGAGATAGATATAGTTATCAATAGAAAAGCATTTTTCGAGGGTGATTATAGAAAAGTATTTGATGAGATAGTTGCGCTTAAGGAAGCTTGCAAGGATAAACATTTAAAAACAATCCTTGAAGTTGGAGAATTAAGAACTTATGAAAATATAAAAAAAGCAAGCTTAATATCCTTAGCTGCTGGTTCTGATTTTATTAAAACATCTACTGGAAAGATATCCAATGGTTCTTCAAAAGAAGCTTGTTTAGTAATGTCAAAAGCTGTTTATGAATTTAAAGAGATCACTGGGTTTAGTGCAGGAATAAAAGTTGCAGGAGGTATTCGAAACGCTAAGGATGCTATAAGGTATTTAATTATTGTTAAAGAAGAGCTAGGAGAAGACTGGTTAGATGCTAATTATTTTAGATTTGGTGCTTCAAGCTTATTAGATGATGTATTAAAACAAATTAGAAAACTTAAAACGAATGCTTATCAATCTAGTTATTATTTTCCAAGGGGTTAAATATGGATAAATGGGAATATTCAGAATCTATTGAGTCAGATAGTATTGTATCTATCCAATCTAAATATGGTCATTTCATTGATGGTAAATTCTCAACACCTAATTCTAAAAAATATCTGAAAACAGTATCTCCATCTACTGAAGAAGTATTAGCTTCTATTTCAGTTGGAAATAAAAATGATGTAGATTCAGCCGTTAATTCTGCTAAAGAGGGATTCAAGATTTGGTCAAAAACTTCACCTAGTGAAAGAGCTAAATATCTTTACAAATTAGCAAGGTTGATACAAGAAAGATCAAGAGAGTTTGCTGTACTCGAAAGTATGGATGGTGGAAAACCAATAAAGGAATCAAGAGATTTTGATTTGCCTCAAGTCGCAGCTAATTTCTTCTATTTTGCAGGATGGGCTGATAAATTAGATATTTCATGGGGCACTAAGGAAATAAAGCCTTATGGAGTTGTTGGTCAGATTATTCCATGGAATTTTCCTCTGCTCATGCTTGCCTGGAAGGTAGCTCCAGCTCTAGCTACTGGAAATACAGTTGTATTGAAACCAGCTGAAACGACTCCGTTAACAGCTTTATTATTTGCTGAGCTTTGTGAGGAAGTAGGACTTCCAAAAGGAGTTTTTAACTTAGTTACTGGAGATGGAACAACAGGCTCAGAATTAGTTAATCATGAAGGAATTTCAAAGATTGCTTTTACAGGATCAACATCAGTAGGAAAATATATTCAGAATGCAGTGGGAGAAAGAGACATTGGCTTGACTCTTGAACTAGGAGGTAAAGCGGCAAATATTGTCTATAACGATGCTGCCTTAGATCAAGCAGTAGAAGGCGTTGTAAATGGTATATTCTTCAATCAAGGACATGTATGTTGCGCTGGAAGTAGATTGTTGCTGCAAGAAGATATTCATGATGAGTTTATTAATAAGCTAGAAAAAAGAATGCAAACTTTAAGAGTTGGCAATCCTCTAGACAAAAATACCGATATTGGAGCAATAAATTCAAAAGAACAACTAGATAAAATTACATCATTAGTTAATGAAGGCGTGAATGATGGAGGAGAATTATTTCAAATTGAATGTGCGCTTCCTTCAGAAGGATATTGGTATAGACCTAGTTTGTTTACTAACGTTCAGCCATCATACAATATCGCAAGAGAAGAAATTTTTGGTCCTGTATTAACTACGCTAACCTTTAGAACTCCCGAAGAAGCAGTTGAGATAGCAAATAATACAGAGTACGGATTATCAGCAGGTGTCTGGACAGAAAAAGGATCTAAAATTTTATGGACTGCCGATCGTTTAGATGCTGGTGTTATCTGGGCTAATACATTTAACAAATTTGATCCATCCTCACCTTTTGGTGGATATAAGGAATCAGGTTTTGGGAGAGAAGGTGGTAGGCATGGACTACTTTCATATTTAAAGGTTCGATCATGACAGAAATAAAAAAAACATATAAAAATTATGTAGATGGCAAATATGTAAGATCAGAGTCAGGTAAAACATATACAATTGAATTAAAGAGTGAAAGTTATGAATTACCTCTTACTTCTAAGAAAGATCTTCGTGATGCTGTTACTTCTTCAAAAAAAGGTTTTGATAGTTGGAATAAGCTTAGCCAGTACAACAGAACACAAATAATTTATAGACTTTCTGAAATGATAGAGGGAAATAGAGATAGCTATGTTGAATTACTGGTAGATCATGGTTTAACAAAATCAACTGCTAATAAAGATATTGATAATGCTATTAATACAATTGTCTGGTATGCAGGTCTTGCTGATAAATGGGAACAACTTACAGGAAATTTAAATCCTGTTGATGGAGAATTTTTTAATATTTCACATCAAGAACCTTTAGGTGTTGTATTTACTCTAAACTCTGATGAAGTATCAATCGATAAATTAATTCGCTCTTTCCTTCCATCTTTGTCAATTGGTTGTTCTGTTATAAGTTTTTCTGAAAAAAATGCTGTCCTTTCCTTAAAGCTTGCTGAGGATGTAAATAATTCCGACTTACCTTCAGGATCATTAAACTTACTTTCAGGGGATTTTACTAAAGTTTTTGATGACATCAGTAGACACGTAGAAATTAATGCTCTTGCATCATATAAAAAGTTAAATAAAGAGAGCTTAAAAACAATAAATGAAAATGCATCAACCTCAGTTAAGAGAATATTTCACTTACCAAGTGAAGACGGTTTAAGTTCAATACTCCCTTTTATTGAAACAAAAACTGTTTGGCACCCAAAAGGCAGATAAATCTGTCGTATCTCCTATCTAAATTAATAACTGTAACCCATTAACCCTGTATAAGCTGTCTTGATTAATTCAAGACAGCTTATTTTCTATCTTTACTAATATTATTTAATTATGAAAGACCGTACATGGGGAGATATACCTGTTCCAAACATTTATAAAGAATTAAAGGGTGAATTTGTAGAGTTCATTGAATCAGAGGAAAAACTTATATGCAAATTTCCTGTACAGGATAAATATTTCAATCCAATGGACACAACCCTAGGTGGAATTATTGATTCATGGATGGATGTAGTTATGGGACCACTAAGTTTCCTTCTTGGAGAGTTAGTTGTTACAAAAGAATTTAAAGCTAAATATATTAGACCAGTAAATCCAACATCTAAATTTGTAAAGTCTGTAGCTTGGAGAGATTCAAAAAGTGAGAAAGGTACTTTATTTAAAGCTGAGCTTTATTTAGATAATGGTGATTTGGCTGCAGTTTCTGAAGCAATATTCGTACAACCAAAGAATTATGAGTCTTTATTTGAAAACATGTAAGCAGAAAAAATAATTGTAACGATTCCAGCTACTTGAATAAATGTTGTTTCCTCATTTAAAAAAATATATCCAAACAATATAGAAAAAATTGGAACAAGGTAAATAGTTATTGAACCAATAATTGATCCAACATCACCAATAAGCTTATAAAAAGAAAGAAATGCAATTCCACTACTACCAACTCCAAGTAAAAGTATTGGAAATAATGACTCACTTACTGTTGGAATAATAACTTGAGAATTAAGAATAAATAGAATAAAGGAAAAAATAGAGCCGTATCTTAACGCAATTTTTAGTACATTTAGAGCTCCAAATTTATTAATCAATGGTTGGATAATATTTGCTGCAAAACCATAACTTATTGAAGCTATTAATGCTAAAAATGTACCAACTTCAAGATCTATATTTAACTTATTAAATCCAAATGTTAAAAGGTAGATTCCAACGAAACCTAAGATTAGATAAAATTTTTGTATCTTAGTAATTTTTTGCGAAAAAAATAATACACCAATGATGCTTATAAATATTGGTGTCGTTCCATTTATTAACCCAGCAAGGCTTGATGATATCGTTTCTTCAGAGGCAGCAAAAAGATAAAATGGCAAAGACATCCAAAGCAATCCTACTAATGCTATATTTAGATGATCTTTTTTACTTAACTTATCTATTTTTGTTATGAAAAGATTCATAAATAGCATTCCTATAAATATTCTGTAAAAAGATATATGAAATGGATCTAACTCAACCAGTGACAATTTCATAAGTAAAAATGAAGAACCCCAAAGTGAAGAAGTAAGTAGTATCTGAAAATAGTTTCTTAATAACAATTTATCTTATCCTAGTTAAAAAATACATGAGTCACCATCCAACAGGGTAGAAGGATTTAGTGTTAGTGGTTCAAACTGACACAAAGGCGACTCTTTCTTACTCTATATAGCTTTAATATTTATACATCCTGGTCAGTAATAATTACAGTTTTTTCTCTCATTTTTAATAATTTATTGATTGGCAAATCTGATCCATTTAAAGCATTTATCAATATTTCTTTTTTATTATCTCCTGTAACTAATAAATAAAGATTTGATATTTTGCTTAGTAGATTGAAAGTAGACGAAATTCTCCATTTTGAGATAATATTAACTTCGTTTGCAATAATTAATTTTTCATTTTCATTAAGACCAGCTGTATTTGGGAATAGGGATGCAATATGTCCATCATTGCCTAAACCAATAACTCCAGAATCAAAGCTGTCAGTATTTTCTTTTAATGTTTGCGAATAGAGTTCTGCATCATTGTAAGGATTGTCTCCAGAATATTTAATGCTCAAAATTTTTGCATTAGTTTGATCGAAGTTTGAATTTATCATATTTTGATTAGAGTTTTCATCCGTTAAAGGCAACCATCGGTCATCTATTGTCCATATAATTACATTTGAGAAATCTTTAATATCATTAAGCATCATCGAATATGCAAGTTTTGGAGTGCTCCCTCCAGATAGTCCAATTGAGAAATTTTTATTTTTAGAAGTTGAAATATTTTCTGTTATTAGATTTGATAGACATGAAGATGCTTCTTCGTGGTTATTAGCTTTATAAATTTCTATTGCTTCTGACATAAAAATATTGTTACACTTAATTTTTTAAGTAATATCAATGATAGTGGAAAAACATTTAGTAATAGAAGGTAATCATCAATTAAAGGGTGAGATTCAAGTTAAAGGAGCAAAAAATGCTGTTTTAAAACAGATGGTCTTACCAATACTTTGTGAAGGAGAATACAACCTTACAAATGTACCAAATATTACAGATGTTTTATATATGCAAGAAGTTCTTGAAGTTTTAGGAATAAAAACAAAGTTATCTGAAAATAAATTAAATATAAAATCTCCAGAAAGCATAGGAGTAGAAGCCCCTTACGAGTTAGTACAAAAAATGAGAGCTTCCATTATTATCTTAGGACCTCTACTTGCAAGAAAAGGAGAGGCCAAAATTGCATTTCCTGGAGGTGACGAACTAGGCCCTCGCCCGGTTCAAATGCACTTAGATGCATTAGAGAAAATGGGTGCTACATTTTCACTAGATCATGGTGTTTTGACAGGGAAAACAGAAGGCTTAAAAGGTGTACAAATAAATTTGCCTTACGCATCAGTTGGGGCAACTGAGAACACTTTACTAGCAGCAGTTCTGGCCGAAGGAGAAACTGTCATAGAAAATGCTGCAAGGGAACCAGAGATTGTAGATTTAGTTAACATGCTTAAAAAAATGGGAGCAGAAATAAATGGCGAGGGTACAAGTGAGGTAATAATCAAAGGGGTAAAGAATCTTAACCCAACAGATCACCAGGTTTTAGGTGATAGAATTGCAGCTGGTACTTTTCTATCAGCGTTTCTTGCAACCAAAGGCTCAGGAGTAGTTTCTGGAATCAACCCAGAAGATTTAACCATGGAAATTAAGAAATTTAAAGAAATTGGTGCTGATATAAATTTAAAAGATGACTCTATTGAAATTTTAAATACAGGCGATTTAAATGCGATAGAGTTATCAACACTTCCTTTTCCTGGGGTAGCTACAGATCTCCAACCTATATTTGGATCTCTTTTATTAAAAGCTAATGGCACCTCAATAATTACTGAAAATGTTTACGATCAAAGGTTTCAATGGATTCCTGAAGTTCAAAGAATGGGTGCTAACGTTCAAACAGGCTGGCAGCATGCAATGATAAAAGGAGTAAAACACTTGTCAGGGGCACCAGTTAATTCGACAGATATCAGAACAGGTGCAAGCTTAATAATTGCTGCTTTGCAGGCTGAAGGTCGTTCAAAGATTACAGGTATAGAGCATATAAATAGGGGTTATGAGGATATTGTGGCTTCTTTAAGTTCAATTGGATCAATAATCGAATATAATTAACTTATATGAGTGATGAAAAAAATATTGAATTTCCAACCTTAAAAAATAGGGATGAAAATGATGATATTGATATGGAAATTTTAAATGAAACTATAGAATATATCAGACCTGCTGTTCAAGCTGATGGTGGAGATATTAAACTCGCTTCAGTAAATGATGGGGTAGTAAATATTGATATGTTGGGTGCTTGTCAGGGGTGTCCTCTTTCAATAGCTACACTAAAAAGTGGAATTGAAAGAATTTTAATGGATAAAGTTCCAGGGGTAAAAGAAGTTATAGCTACTTAGTTAGTACCGCTTGTATTGAGAAAACTTGTATATAAAGAAAGACCGAATAACAAATTATTTTCTACAAGTGGTTCTAAAATATATTGAACTCCATTTTTATTTACACTTCCCGCAAGCTGCTTAGGGTCACTGACTTCGTCGTAAAGCCCAAGATTAGTTAAGATTGCTTCTCTTTCGTTTTTATCTAATGTTTCATCAGATAAAGTAAGTATTAAAAGAAAAAATAATTTTGCTTGCTGTGCGTTGACTTCTTCTTTTGTAGTTGGTGCAAAAAATTCAATTCTTGACACAATATCATCTGTAATAAACATATTAATAACAAATACATTGCTTATGTCAGACTGTATTCCTAAGTCACCAAAGCTATAGTAAAGTACTTCCTTTGTTTCTGACGTCCATTTAACATTGTCTGGATTTATTGAGAAGTAGAGAATAGTTTCTTCATCCTCTGAGATAGTGCTAACAAGTTCATTCCAATTAGATACAAATTCTTCAGAAGGCCTTCCTAATCCTTGGTAATTTAAACTGGTATCATTTTCTTCATTTGAATCTGCATCATTTATTATCTCAGACTCTGTTGATTGACTACATTGAATCAAAACCATGAAGGATAAACTTAGCAAAATAAACTTCTTCATTTAAAATATCTCTTTCAAATTTTTTAGATTTTTCTTCCATATTAATTTTAGAATGGGTGTACCAAAAAACTCACCAAAAATACCTCCTAAGTAAATAGGAAATTTAAGAGTTTCTTTCCACTCAAATTTAGTGTTATATTCATCTAATTTTTCTAAATTAAATTGACCTTTCCCTGAAACAATTCCTGTATGATCAACTCCTATTTTTTTCTCTTCTACCCATTCCGTCACAGTCATATAATCATAAAGAGTAATTGGGCCTACTTTTGTAAGAACTTTCATTCTTGTACCAATACCTGAATTATTCTTAGTCAAAAAATCTATTTGTTCTGCATCATTCATCCAATTTGTATGGTTTTCAAGTCTAGAAACCTCATTCCATACTGTTTTTAATGGTGCATTTATTATTGTTGAAACTTTAATTGTTTTACTCATTGCTTGTTAAACAATCTTACTTCATCAGTAGAATAAATAAATATGAAAAAATCTGAATATCTTTATCTAGACCATGCTGCAACAACTCCTATGAGGGAAATTGCAATCAAGGCCTTTATTGATGCTGAGCATGAAGGATTTGCAAATTCTTCAGGAGGACATAATTTGTCCAGAAAAGCAAAAAATATATTAGAAGAATCTAGAGAGACAATCTCATCAATTTTTGAGGTAGCTCCTAACGAGATAATATTTACAAGTGGCGGTACGGAAGCAGATAACTGGAGTATTAAGTCATTATTTAATAAAAATATAGATTCTGATTCTAATTTAGTTACTTCAAGTATTGAACACGAAGCAGTCCTTGCCTCAGCTGAGTGGATTAAAGATAATGATTTTCCAGTAACATTTTCAGAATGTTTAAATACGGGAGAATTAGATAAAAGTAGCTTTTTAAAAGCCATAAATAATGACACAATTGTAGCTTCTGCGATGTGGGCTAATAATGAAACTGGGATAATCCAACCTATTAAAGAGTTAACAAAGGAAGTAAAAAAAATAAATTCAAATACTTTATTCCATTCTGATGTTGTCCAAGCTGTTGTTTCCGCAAAACTAAATTTTCATAGTGAAGGAATACAGAGCGCAGCAATATCGGCACATAAAGTTGGTGGTCCAAAAGGAGTTGGGGCAATGTTTCTAAGTAATGAATTTAAATTACCAAGTATGCTTCACGGTGGCAAGCAAGAACTTGAGAGAAGAGCAGGAACAGTAAATGTAGCAGGAGTAGCATCTTTCGCTGCCGCTCTTCAAGAACAACAAAATAATTTTGATGATGAAATTGCCATAATGTTGAATGAAAAATCAGAGTTTGAAGAAATTGTAAAAAACAATTTTAAAGTAAAAATTATTGGGCAAAATGAAAAACGTTTGGCTCATATTAGTAATATTCAATTTGAAAAAGTAAATTCAGAAGTATTAATGGTAGATTTAGATTTAAATGGACTAGGTGTTTCAAGAGGATCTGCTTGCGCGAGTGGCGCACAAAGACCATCACATGTCCTTGAAGCAATGGGAATTAAAAAAGAATATATTAATAACCATTTAAGATTTAGCTTTGGATGGTCAACCGGACTTGGTGAAGGGAAAAAAGCAGCTCAGATTCTACTAAATTCTTTGGAGAAAATCTCATGAGAATTTTAGTTGCTATGAGTGGAGGTGTTGACTCTTCTGTTGTTGCTGGATTATTAAAATCACAAGGCCATGAAGTTATAGGTGTAACAATGAAACTTTGGGAAGGTCCCAATGGTGAAATGCCAGAAACTGGTTGTTGTACTGCCTCAGATAGCGAAGATGCAAGGAAAGTTGCAGCAAAATTAGATATTCCATATTATGTAATGGATTACACAGAATCCTTTTCAGAGGATGTCGTTGATAATTTTGTAGGAATGTATGCTAAAGGATTAACTCCTAATCCATGTGTTGAATGTAATAGGTCTGTAAAGTTTGATCACTTTTTAACACAAGCAAAAAAATTAAAGTGTGAAAAAGTAGCAACTGGTCATTATGCAAAAATAATCAAAAATGACAATAATTATGAACTTCATAAGGCTGATTACTTAGATAAGGACCAATCTTATGTTCTTCATATGTTGACTAGTGAAAAATTAGAATTTATTGAATTTCCCCTAGGAACAATTTCAAAACCAGAAGTAAGGCAAATTGCTGCTGAACTTGGGCTTAAAACAGCTTTTAAAAAAGATAGTCAAGATATTTGTTTTGTTGGAAAAAAAGATTATCGAAATTTTGTAAATACTCGAGTAGATATTTCTTCATCTGGTGAGATTATTGACAATAAAGGAAAAAAAATTGGAGAACATAAAGGTATACACGAGTTTACTGTTGGTCAAAGAAAAGGACTTCCTGGAGGGCAAGGAGAAGCTAAGTATGTAACAAAAATAGATGTTTCTTCAAAAAAGGTACATATTGGAGAAAGAAAAGATTTGTTGGTTCGAAATTTTTTACTCGAGGAAGTCTCTTTTGTTAATGATATTGTGACTAATGATCTCACTATTCAAACAAGATACAATTCAGAGGATTTACCATGCAACATAAATAAAGTTGAAAATGGGCAACTTGAGGTTACTTTACATGAGTCAACTTATGGTGTAGCACCAGGTCAGTTCGGTGTAATCTACCAAGGAACAAAACTAGTTGGAGGAGGAAGGATTTCCTCAAAAGTATTAGAAAAGTCTGGTAATGGATAGAAAAAAAGTAAGTGAAATAATTAATAAATTATCTAAGGCTGAACATGATTATTACGTCAGGAATAAGCCAACAATGTCAGATGCTGAATATGACAAATTATATAATGAATTAAAGAGCATAGAAGAATCAAATTCAGAATTAATTCTTTCCTACTCACCAACACAAAGAGTTACAGGGACACCTAGTAATGCTTTTCAACAAGTCGAGCACAGGCAAAGAATGTACAGTCTTGATAATTCAGAAAATATTAATGATATTGAAAAATGGCTTGAAAGACTTAAAAAAATTACAGACGAAATGCTGTTTCCAATTGTTATAGAGCCAAAGATAGATGGTCTTGCTGTTTCGTTAATTTATGAGAATGGTTTATTTGTTCAAGGTTTAACTAGAGGAGATGGCTTTATTGGAGAGGATGTGACACATAACGTAAAAACTATTAAAAATATACCTTTGAAATTAAAAAAAGAAACAAAAGGAATTCTAGAAATAAGAGGCGAAGTTTATATGCCTACCGAAAGTTTTAATATATTGAATGATCTTAATAAAAAAGAGAATATACCCACATTTATAAATTCAAGGAATGCTGCTGCAGGTTCTTTGAGGCAAAAAGATTCTAATATTACAGCTACACGTGATTTAAGATTATTATCTTATCAACTGATTAATCACGAAGAGATAGATCTTTCTTTAAATTATTCAAAACAATTAAAAAATCTTAAAACATACGGTTTTCAAGTTAATAACTTTTATGAAGTATCAGATATAAGTGAAATTACAAAAATATTAGATGAAATAGAAACCATGAGAGATAAGTTT
>SGYT01000019.1 GCA_004214055.1 Candidatus Actinomarinales bacterium
CTTCATGTAACCCTTCAAGTCGGACATCTCTTGCTAAATACATTGCGATACTAGAAACCTGAACAATCCTAGAGTCTTCTCTATACTTCATCAGCTCTAAGAGTTCTAGAGTTGAATAAAATGTACCTAGATAATTTGTTGCTATTGTTGATTCAAAACCTTCTTCTGTGGTTTTAAATGGAACATACATAATTCCCGCATTGTTATATAAAAGATCTATACCTTCGTAGTTATTTTTGATTTCATGAAGAAAAAATTCTATGCTTGAAAAACTTGTCATATCAAGCTTTCTAAAAAGGGTATTTGGGCCTAATTCTTTTTGAGCATCTCTACCCTTCTCTCTACTTCTACATGCTAAAACTACATGATAGTCTCTCTCAACCAAGCCTTTTGCAGCAGCAAATCCTAAGCCAGTATTTGCTCCTGTTACTATTGCTGTTTTCTTCATAATCTTTAATGATAGTTAAATCGAATATACTTAGGTTATGTATTACATTATTGCAGTTGCGATTATTATTTTGATATTAAGAACATTCAATTTAATTCCTCAACTTTCTAATAAATTTTGGAGATCTGTAGATTATGGAATTGTTGCTATTGCTTTCTTAATCTTTTTAACACGGATACCTTCATTTATTTCAGGAGTTTTATTAACAAGTATTGCTTTTTATGCTTATAAAAAAGGGTTCTTTGATAAGTTTCGTTAAGGAAGAATTTCTACCAATACATCTACTGGCTGGTTAGCCCAAGAATTAAATTCTTCTATCATTGCATCTGCTGATTTACCAAAATGTTTCTCGAAAGCAGCTTCAAAACCTAGTTCTTCAAGTTCGCTGTAAAAATCAATTCTAAATGTTTCTTCACTAGTTTGGTTGATTATATAAGCTACAAACCAAGTGCCGACATCATAGATGTTCCAGCTATTATTATCATAACCAACTTCTCTCATGCTTCTACCATCACTTAGATAACCTGGTAGAGATTCTGCTTTCCATCTCATCCTCTCCTCAAAGTATCCTTCACTTACCCCAGATTGTTTAGAGTACCAATAAGTAGCCATGTACTCAGCCCCACCTTCTGTTATCCAAGGTCTTTGTACATAATCTCCTGTCTCTATATAGTTTCTATTGCTAGTCATCCAATCCCCGTCTCCATCATCAATCTCTGGTTGAGAAACTTGTGCAGCTTGATAAATATGGAAATACTCATGAAGTATAACTTTTTTATAATCATCTTCTTCAGGGCCTGGGTATTTCGCTGACATAGTCATTGCGCTAAAATAATATCCTAAACTCTCTCTAATGTATGTAGAAACAAAAGAACATCCCTGGTCAGGACATCTATAAAACTGGGACCACCCATCTCCTGAACCGTAAGGATCTCCATTTAAACAATCCCACTTCGTATTCCATGTTGGGTCTTTTTCTACCCTTACATCACACCATATATCATCTAGAGCTCTTGAACCATCGTTACTCTTTCCAACTATCCATAACTCAGCTGGACCATAATTTCCCCATAATTCAATACCTTTATTAAACCATTCAACAGATACGTCTATGTGTTGTTGTGTTACGTCTGGTGCAGCATAGACCTCAAAACATGAAGTAACTTTACCCCAAATTATATTATTACTTGAACTTGAATCAGATGTAGATGATTCTGTACACGTATTTGAATCTTGAGGTTCTGTATTCATATTTGAGTCTTGAATTGTGGTCGTTGTTGTATCCGCAACTGTAGTGGTCGTTGTGTCTTGAGATTCTGTATTCGTATTTGAGTCTTGAATTGTGATCGTAGTTGTATCCGCAACTGTAGTGGTCGTTGTGTCTTCAATAGTCAAGAGAGCATCATCAGAACCACCACACATAGTAAGAATTAATAAAATACTTACATATTTTTTCATAAAACTTTCTTGTTTTGTTTTTTATTTATTTGTTTAGAATCTCCATAATTACTGGATGAGCTGCTTCAACTTCTTCAATTTCAAAATCAACTCCATACTTTAATTTATATAACTTAACTGCTGTTTCTCTGTCACTTCCCCATTCAACAGATACTAGGTCCATTGCTGTTAAGTCTTGATTCATAACTATATTAGGATCTGCCCCTGAGTCACTAAGTAGTTGGACTATTTCAGTTCTGCCAAAAAATACAGCACAGAATTGTGCAGTAACATCTTCATCATTTTTTACGTCAAGATCGGCTCCGGCCTGTATTAATACCTCAACAATTTCATAATGACCTTGGCATGCAGCAATAATTAGAGCTGTTTCATTTCTTCTTGAGCCTTTTGAGTTTAAATCAGTCCCATAAGCGATATGTTGTTTTATGGATTCAATATCACCTTTTTTTGCTGAAACCCAGATACTGTTAGTTGGTTCTTTTACTGTTTCAACAGCTTCCTCTGTTTCTTGTGTTTCTTCAGCTGCTACTGTTTCTTCTACTTCAGTAGAGCTAGAGCCACTTGAGCAGAATGCAAACAGAAAGGCCAATAAAATTAGACTATATTTCTTCATAAAACTTAGTCTAACAAACTAAATGTTGGATTACCTGTTTACAATGTCCTTTACTTGTTTTGAAAGCTTCATTAAATTTTTATTATTGAAATTAAAGAGCCAAAGAACCGTATATATTACACCTACAATAAAGAATAGTATTGCATATCCTCTTCCAGGCCCAATTCCTACTAGTGGGGATAAAACATCAACATTTTCTGGATAAAAAGAAAACTCTAAATAATCTCCTAGAGGCCCTGCTATCACTATTCCTAATGGTCTTAACATTTGAGCAATTGTGCCCCTAAGTGCTAAAGCTCTTCCTCTAATTTTCTCATCTGTTATTGCTAACCATGCCCCTGATGAAATTGTGTATTGAATCGTCCCACTAACTCCTTCAAAAATAAAACATATAGATAGGAGATAAATGCTTGGTCTTAGTGAACCTAGAATTAATGCTAAACCACAAAGAAGGCCCATCACTATGGCAACCTTCATGTTGCCTTGTATCTTGTCAGATATTCTTAAAGAAATGATTGAACCAACAAGGAAAGCCATTCCTGCAACAGATTCAACAAAACCAAGTCCTGTTGCGTCTGTAAAGCTTAAAACCATAGGCGGAAGTAAAACTGAGATGAAACCGTGCAGACCGTTGCATATACAAAGGATAAGTACTAAAGATAGCAGACCTTTTTGTTTCTTTAACCAGTTGTATGCCTCAACAAGATCTAAATAAACATTTTTAAGATTTAAATTTCCCTTTGCTTTAATTTTCTTACTTTTAAAAAATGTAATTGTTGCAATTCCAAAAAAACAAGTTACAACATCTACAAGTATTACACCTGATAAGCCAAAGAATGAGTATATAAATGCTCCACCGATTGGTCCAATTAGCATTGAGATTGCTTCCGCGCTTTCAAATAAAGCAGAAACCTTTGTAACGTTTTGCTTCTTAACAACATCTCCTAAGAATGCACTCCAAGTTGTCCAGTGAGCTATTTCAAATATTCCAAAAGCTAAAGCAAATGGTATTAATAGGGCTAATGTCAAAATATCATTTAATGCAAGGTATCCAATAAGACACATCAAAGCTGCAATTATCAAATCAAAAATAATTATTAGTTTTTTTCTTGGAAACCTATCAGCAAGTACTCCTCCAAATGGTCCTGTAACTACCCCGACAATTGCAACTATAAATAAAATCGTTGATAGGGCACTAGCTTTTCCAGTTGTTTCATATATCCATACTCCTACTGCGAAAAAAGACATTGCAGAGCCTGTCCAGGAAACAGTCTGCCCAAACCAAAGAAGATACACTTTTTTATCCATTACAACACATTATCAAGTTATTTAGTTAGTAAGGTTTCTATAGAAATTAATAACGATATTTATTTTGATTTTTTATTCTATTAACTTCTTTTTCAATAGAGAAGAATCCGACGGTTCTAGTAATAAAAAGAAAGTGGCCAAGAAGTCCAACTCCCCAACCAATTGCAGCGTAGTAAAACCAATTTATAGAGCTAGAGTTATCAAACATTAGATCAATAACTAATAGTCCTATATTTACTAGTAGGTAAATAAGAGCATGAATTCTAAATACAATATTTGCTACTGCCTCTTCTCTTAATTTTGTACTATCTTCCATAAAAATATTCTACTAAATTCCTAAGTTAAACAGGTTATGCAAATAACAGTCCATTTCTCACTAATGGTTTCCTCCAAAGAAAATAGCATAAGAAAACTTAAAAACATAAACACAAACAATAAACAAATACTTTTTCTACTCACACTCTAAAATAATAATATTAAAAGTAATAATTTGGAGAATAATGTCTTTAGCTTTAATTACCGGTGGATCTGGACATGTAGGTGCAAACCTTTCTAGAGAGCTTATAGATCAAGGATATAAAGTAAGGTGTATTGATTTTGATAATGATCATAGAGCTTTTGAAGGCTTGCAAGTTGAACTCATTGATGGTGATATAACAAACAAAGACAGCTTAGCTCCATCTTTTCATAACGTAGATACTGTTTTTCATACTGCAGCGCTTATAAATTTAGATAGAAGATACGCGGACCTCATAAAACTTGTAAATGTCGAGGGCACAAGAAATGTTTGTGAAGCAGCAATGAACGCAAATGTAAAAAAGTTAGTACATTTCTCATCAGTTGATGCATTCTACAGATTCCCAATTGATGAACCACTCTATGAAGATAGAAAGCTAATTGATGACCCCAATGCTATGCCTTATGACCTTTCTAAGGCTGAAGGTCATAAAATAGTCTTAGAGTATTCTTCAAAAGGTCTAGATGCCACGATTATACATCCAACATCTATAGTTGGACCTAATGACTTCAAACCTGGTATACCAATGCAAGCATTAGTTGATATGGCTAACGGAAAAAGAAAACTAATGCCTAATTGGGGCTACAACTTTGTTGACGTAAGAGATCTGTCAAAAACAGCGATTTCTGCTTCAAAGAATGGAAAAACTGGTCAAAACTATCTTGTTGGAGGTGAGTATTGTATGTACCTTCAAATTGCAGAATTTATGTCAGAACAGCTTGGAAGAAAAACGGTCTTAGGAAGTATTCCTGATTTTATTACATATTTTGCATTACCTTTTGAATATATAAAATCATTAATTAAAAAACAGCCAAGAGTAATTACTTTAGATTCGATTCATACGGCTCAAACTGGAAATTACTTTATCCCAAGTTTGTTAGCTAGAGATGAGCTTGGCCATAAATCAAGGCCAATAAAAGAAACTATAAATGACACCGTAGAGTTTTTTGTAGATAGAGGATTGATAAAGTAGTTATGTCAAAATATAAAGCTTGGATACAGAATGAAGTTGGGCCGTTTACTAACTTAAAAATAGGGAATATGGAGATGCCTTCTCGAGGTAAAAATGAAGTTCTTATAGAGACAAAAGCAGCAACCTTAAATTTTGCAGATTTACTCCTCTCAAGTGGAATGTATCAATCAAACCCTCAAACCCCTTTTGTTCCTGGCTTTGAAGTAGCTGGAATAGTTAAAGAATGTGGAGAGAATAGTCATCTAGAAGTTGGAGATAGAGTAGTTGGTGCTTGTACAGTTTTTAGGTCAGGACGTTATGGAAGTTTTGGTGAGTTTTGTATAAGCAGTGAAAATTTAACTTATAAAATCCCTGATGAAATTGGCTTTGAAGCAGCGGCAGGTATCTTGATGGCATATTTAACCTCTGATTTTGCATTACATAGGCGAGCTGAAATTAAAGAAGGAGAAAGGGTGTTGGTAAATGCAGCAGCAGGTGGAGTTGGTTTAGCTGCTGTTCAGTTAGCTAAGCTAGCCAATGCTGAGGTAATCGCTGCTGTTGGTTCTAGTGAGAAAGCAGAATTTATTAAAAAATATAATCCAGATTTAATAATCAATTATAGAGAAGAGAATTTAAAAGAAACAATCGAAAATAAATATGGGAAACGGCCAATAAACATTTTCTATGACCAAGTAGGTGGCGACCCCTATGAAGAAGGTCTTCGTTTACTCAGTTCAGAAGGTAGGGCTTTAATTGTTGGCTTTGCAAGTGGGAATATACCTAATCAGTTATTAAGTTATTTGTTAGTCAAAAACATCACCATTATGGGAGTTTTTATGATTAGCTTTGAAGATGATGACTCAGCTTATTTACGCTCAAGGATGGAGTCATTGTTTGACTTGTATTTAGAGAAAAAGATTGACCCTGTCTATGAAATCATACCTTTTGAAAAAATACTTGATTATTTAGATTTGATTGGTTCTAGGAAAACAATTGGAAGAATAGTAGCAACTATTTAATCTCTGGAAACATACAAATAGGAAGTTGATAGAACTTATCCCAAGACCTTTCAAATAAAGATTCATATAATTTAACTAGATTTGGATTACGTTTTTTGTAGTCACTTAATATAGCTATTGCATCCTCCTCATTTAACCATTCGGCAACCGAGGTATAATTGAGACTTGTCCACACAACTTCCAATTCAGGATTTTTTCGGAGATTTAATACCCAGTCACTTTTTTCTCCAAATCCTGCAATAACAACAGGGGCATTGTTAATTGTTCCAATTACTTCTAAAAGTGTTTTTCTTTCTTTTTTTGATACTCTTCCAGTTGTTCTAATTTGTATTAATTTCTTGCCATAGATCCGAGCAGTTAATTTATTGTATAAAAAATAAGGGGATCTTAAAAAAAATCTATATTTTAAACTTAAATCTTTGTAATCTACCAAATTCTTATTTATTCCAGTTTCTTTTTTTGATTTAAAATAAATTCTTCCAGTTCTTTTGCGTTAGGTAAATGCCTGGCACCATAACCAAGAAGTTTATATGCAGCTACTGCATTTCCACAATCTATAGCTTCATCAATAGGTTTATCTTGCAAAACTCCGGAAATAAAACCTGTGTTGAAGGCATCTCCTGCACCAATTGAATCTTTGGGGGATATCTTAAAAACTTCTCTTTTAGTTAAATTGTTTTTATTAAAAGCTAAAACACTTTTTGATCCATTTCTGCAAATTAAGGTCTGATTTTCTTTTATGATTGCTTTTGCAGCTTCATTTATAGTCTTTTTTTCTGTAAGTGGAATAATTTCTTCATCAGAATTACCAAAAATATAGTCAGAATATGATATCGCTTCATAGACTGTTTCTTTAAACTCAAGATCTAGGCCCCATAGTTCAGCTCTTATGTTCAAATCAAATGAAATAGGTATGTTGTTTTCCTTAAATAATTTCATCACTTCTATCATTGTTGTTTTTATTGGATCATTTCTTAAACTAATTCCTGAAACATGAAGCCAGTCACTTTCAAGAAGATGCTCTTTATTAATTAAGGATAATTCTAAATATTCATGGGCTCCTCCTTCTGTGGGCCAAACAAATAAGCTTCTCTCACTATTTGATTGAACAATGCCAATTACCATTGCTGTGCTGTGTTCATCTAAAACAATTAAATCCTGAGTATCAACGTTATCATTTTTCATTTCTTCTAAAACATGCTTACCGTATATATCATTACCGACTGTTCCAAAAAATTTTACTTTTAATCCTAACTTTGATAACCCAGCTGCAACATTGGCGCATGTTCCTCCACTTGATAAAGAGGGAGGTTTTAATTTATTTACATCTGAAAGCAATAAAGACATATCAACATTTGAATCTCCAAGTACAGAAATTATTTTTTTAGACATGTCTTAAATAATTTCTTTAGATTTTTTAACAAATTCTTCGACTTTTTTAAAATCTTTAACAAAACTTCCATCATCCATTAATTTATTTGTATGAGTTAATGAGTCAACCCCCCATGGTTGCACTTTAGCTATTGCTTCTTGTACGTTTTCTATAGATAGGCCTCCGGCAAGTATTACTGGTATTTTTACATTCTGAACAATAGATCTTGATATATTCCAATCATGTGTTTTGCCACTTGCACCTATTCCTTCAACGTCTGTTGTAGAAGTATCTAGTATAAGATAATCGGACACATCAGAAAATTTTATAGCATTTTGAATGGCTTTTTCACTATCAACTGATATTGCAAACATTATTTCAATTCCAGTATCTAAAAGTTTTTCTTTTATTTTTTCTATGTCGTTTACAGATATAGATCCTGGATTACCACATAAGTGAAGTATGTCTGGTTTAACAAATAATGCCATATCAATTATTTCACTAATATTATTCGAAACAGATATTGCTACAGTTGTTGTTCCAGTTAAAGATGCGCAAATATCTTTACCCATTTCAAGCGTTATCTCTCCTGGTAGGCCAATATTTGCTGGAGTAACCCCAACAAGATCTACACCTAAACTGGCAACCTTTTTCGCCTCATCTACTGACTGAAGTGTGTATATTTGTACTTTCATTATTAAAGATCATTAATGAATGTATCTTCGTAGCTTTGCCTATTAACTATTTCATTAATTCCTGAACTAGTAACAGCAACTACTCCAGATTTTGGAACTCTGTTGTAATTACTAGCCATAGAAAATGTATATGCTCCAGTTGAAGTGGACATTAAAATATCACCAGATTCTGTATCTTCAGGAAGCATTGCATCTTTTACCAACAAATCTCCACTTTCACAATGTCTCCCCGATACTGCATGTACTGCCTCTTTGTCACTTTTTCCACCAGAGATATTAAATAATTTATGTTCACTTCCATATAATGCTGGTCTTGGGTTGTCTGACATACCTCCATCAACAAGTATGTAAGGCTTTTCTCCTCTATCAGACTTTATAGCTCCTGCAGTATAGAGAATAACTCCAGGATTATTAACTAAGGCTCTACCTGGTTCAATCATTACCTTATATGCTTTTGACCAATGCTCTTTTACTCCATCATGTATTGCTTGGGAGTAAACAGAGAGCTCATAATCTACTTCATCTCCAGCATACGGAGAGAAGAAGCCACCACCTGCATTAAAAACTGCCTCTCCTTCTACTTTTTCTAAATGAGTATTCATAAAATCTGCACATGAAGTCATGGCTAATTTATACCTTTTAGGATCTTTAATTTGGCTTCCAACATGTACATGAATTCCTGAAAATAATAATGACTTGGATGATGCTATTTGATCCAAGGCTTCTTCGGCAAAACCAATAGAAATACCAAATTGTTGATCATATCCACTTGTAAGTACCATTGGATGTGTTTCAGCACCTACATCTAAATTAATCCTCATAATTACTTGCTGTTTTTTGTTAAGAGTTGAAGCTACTTTATCTAACATATCTATTTCATAACGATTATCTATAGAAATGTGACCACCATTATTTTGAATAAAATACTCTATTTCATCTGTTCTTTTAAAGGTTCCATTGAATACTGTATTCTTTAATGTTCCAACTGTTTCATGTACAGTTGCCATTTCTCCTCCTGAAACAACATCTATACCCCACCCTTCCTCGTCAAGTTCTTTAACAAGTGCCTTGGAAATAAAAGCTTTTGCAGCATATCTAAATAAAGTATCATTTCCAAAAGCGTCGGTGAAAACATTAATATTTTCTTTTAAATGTTCCCAGTCATATACATAAAGAGGTGTGCCATAATTTTTTGCAATATCAATTAATGAAGTTTCTCCAATATAAGCAACTCCTTCTTTAAAGGAAAGATTTTTAGGGAGGTAATTCATTTTTTAAGTCTTCTCTTTATCCAAGCAATGTCTTTTTTTTGGGCATCGGGGCCATTTGGTGTTTCGACAATTAAATCTGTTTTTGCATTATTAATAACATATTCAAGATCTTCCTTTGGAATATTTCCTTTGCCAAGATTTTCATGTCTATCTCTACTACTTTCAAAACCATCTTTTGAGTCATTAAAATGTACTAAATCAATTTTCTTTACTAATTTTTTAAAACCTTTTACTGCGTCTTTTGTTGGTATTCCGCCTGCCCATGTGTGACAAGTGTCAAGACATAGACCTACATTAAGATGGCCTATTACTTCCCAAAGTCTCTCAATTGAATCCATATAACGAGCAATTGAATTTTTTCCGCCAGCAGTATTCTCTACAAGAACCCTCATCCCTGTGTCTTCAACTTCCTTTAATGCTTTCCCCCAGTTCTCATATCCTTTTCCAATGTCTCCACCTTCACCTACAGAACCACCATGCACAACAACTCCTTTGGCTCCGAAAGTAGCTGCTACTTTGCAAGTTTCTTTAAGTAATTTTCTACTTGGATGTCTAACTTTATTATTTGGACTTGCAAGATTCAATAAATAGGGAGCATGAACATATATGTTTCCTTTATATTCTTGAAGTATGTCAACATCTTCTCTTGGTTTTGGACTTTTCCACATCATAGGACTAGAGATAAATATTTGAAAAGTATTACCTTTTCTGTAATCTATCTCTTCAATCGCTTTCTTCGAAGGTATGTGAGAACCAATATTCATGGATTTAATTATAAAGGAATTAACTCTTAAGAAAAAAGATTATCCCATTACTTGCTCTGGCCCAACTAATATGTAAACACATGAAAGATTGAAGAAAGTTTCATTGCTGTCTGAAGCTGTAACCTCAAGTAAGCCGTTGTTTTCTTTAATTTCGACGCTTGCTCCAGGTGTATCTGCAAGATCTATATCTAAACAAATGTTTACAACTTTTACGTCGTCTGCTCTAGCACCTTCTACTTTCCAGGTTTTTGAAGGAATGCTCGTTTTCATAGTTTCAACTACTGTAATTTTGTAATTTGAAGTAATTCTTTTAGCAAATATAAGTGCACTTCCAGAGCGAGGGCCAAAATTTCCAAATGCAAGAAGTTTAGTTCCATTACTCAGATCAAGAAAATCCGGATCCCCTGCGGAAACAAGATATTCTGGTTCAGACCAGGTAAACCCATCATTCCCACTTCTATATACCATGAAATTAAAGGTTGGCCATATCCATTCAATTACACCAGATGAATTAAGTTTTATTGCTGGATTTGTTGTTACGTCTTCTTCTCCTCCATACATACGGTCAGGTTGAGAAGTCCAAGTTATATTGTCAGGAGAAGTAGCAACACATGCACGGCGATTAAAATCTCCAGTCGGACTTACTAATTCTTGAGCGTGCATTAACCAAGACCCATCGTTTAATTTAGTTACTGAAGGATCTCCAAGGTTCCCCATGGGATTGCCTTCTGTATCTTTACAGTCACGTGATTCAAATAAAGGTATTTCTACTTTACTGAAATTAAAACCATCATCTGATTCATAACGAACTAAAGTATCTCCCGTAGGGGACTTTTCCCACCCCCAAGCAATAACTTTATTGTCTATGACTAAAGCCTCAATAGGTGAATCAACAGGAACCCTTACACCCTCTTCTATTGTCCATGTCCTTCCACCATCGCTTGATACAGCAGAATGAATTAAGTTATCAAATCCACCAATATTAGCTTGCGGTTCATTACCGTTCTTAAAATAAACACGTAGCCTACCATCATTCATTTCAACAATTGAAGCATCTGCAACATTTCCTAAACCGTTTAGTTTACTTCTAATTGATCCTAAATATGATAAATGTATTGAACTTAATGTTGTCTCATTACTTCCTAATGTTTCTTGTCCTAGTGGTGGCTGACCTTGTCCTGGTGGTGGCTGACCTTGTCCTTGTAATCCTCCCATACAATTACCTATCCTTTGTTCCTCTTCAGCGGTAGGTCTTTCATTTTGTAGCTCCTTATAACGATCTTCTCCGAATTCATTAATTAGACAATCGGCAAATCCTGGATCTAAAAATGGATTATTGTTTTGAGGTTGTTGACCTTGAATTTGCTCTTTTTGACTGCTTTCTTCTCTGTCTTCTTGTGTATTTTCTTGTTGGCTTTGTTTTACCTCTACGTCTTCTACTGACTCAACTATTTCTGTAGTCGAGTTATTACTACACATTGTAAGAATCAAGGCTAAAGCCAATAAAATAATTCTTTTTTGTTTCATATGTAAATAAGTATAAATGATAGAAACTTAGGGAAGTATTAACTCAGCAGTAAATAATATATGCTCCCTGTCTCCCATAACGTTTGGAGCAGCAGATCCTACAACTAAATAGATTTTTTCATCAATTGGAATAGCTGTTGGATCAAAGTAGGTATAACCTTTAGGCGTAATCCTCTCTTCAATTAAATCCCACTCTAATCCATCTTTCGACGTTGCGTAGAATAAGCTCTGTGGTATTTCTGGCATATAATGAGGAGTATATGACATAAGAGCTTTCCAGTCCCCTTCCTCAGCTTTTATTACTTCAAAATCTACATAACCATTTTCAAGTCTATATCCAGGATCCATACTGAAATCAATCCCTTTAGTAGTTTTAGATGTAGCACTTACAAGCTTTTCATCTGAAGTCTTATCTTCGGTGTATGTCCAATAAACTCTAACTAAACCATTTGGCATTAATACAGCATCTGGGACACCCCATGCAATCTCATCTCTGTCTACAGGAAAGCCAAGAGGTGTTTTCTCACTGTAGCTCAATCCATCTTCTGAAAAAATTGCAGTAAAAATATCTTTCTGGTTAGTTTGAGGATTTAATTCAACAAAGTATCCTCTTCTTACTCTATCTTTAGTCTCAATTATTGTTAAATCTGACATTCTCTCAAGGGAGCCTTGTATTTCACAATTAAACTGATAGTCACATAATGATACAGCTATACCTTGCACTTTGATACTGCTATAAAATAACCGAAGAGTTTTATTGTCAACTATCTCTAAATGAGGACTGACACCATCTTCACCTAGAGATGTAATATTTTCAATACTTGCAAAAGAAGTTGAATATGAATTCTCTTGGACACTTTCTGTAGCTACAGATGAAGTTGCTTCTTTTATCCCTATTCCCGGTGGTCCAGGAATATTACATGATGTAAAGAAATCCATTTGTTCCTGAAGAATTGCACCTTCTTCCATTAGACTTTTTTCCATGCTCTTTAGAGATTCTGTTGTTGAAATTTCTGCTATACATTTCTGCTCTTTATCCGACAAGAACGATAGAGCTCCTTGTGGAAATTCTTTAAGGACTTCTTCTATATTTGCTTTCTCTTTTTCTGGTTCTTTTTCTGATTCTTTTTCTGAATTGTTACTCATTGATGAATCTAATTCATTGTTGATGCTAGTTTCACTATTAGCTACACTTTCTTCGCTCGGTGATTCTTCTACCGCTTTTGTCTCACCACTGCCTCCGCAAGAAGATATAAATAGAAGCGTTAATAATAAGATTAAATTTTTTTTCTTATTCATTTATCTCACTTTTAGGGTGCAAAGCCTAATAGCCTATTAGAAAACTTATATTCCCCTACCCATAAATGATAGCCGTCCCATCCAATACCAGCAGCCATCCTCGTTCCTGTATTTGATTTATCTGTTTTTCCACCGAAACTCATTACTGGAGAGCTTCCTGATAAAGCTTCCTCAACAGAATTCCAACCGATAATCTTGTCCATTTCAGGAATAAAAAATCCTTTTTCGTTAAGACTAACCTCTGTAGCGCAATCTTGGCCAGGAACATCTTGATATGTTGGAGAAGATAAATTAGATAGTTCAAGAATCTTAATTCCAGAGTCAGCTACGCATCCTATAGCCAAATGCGTATCGTCCATATCTATACGAGCTACTCTAGGTAGATTCTGCAATGTATAAGTCGGGCTATCAGATGAAGTAGGGACCCCTTCCCATACATAAATTGCGTTTGCCGCAGAATCAGCTATTGCGAAATATGTTCCGTTGTAGGCAATACCCTTTGCCTCTTGAAGGGTAATATTTCCAATAGTCTGAGTATTGAGATCAAAGCTATAGTTACCAGTATTAATTGTTGATTCAATATCCTTCCATCCCCAAACTCTATTTCCCCCAACAAGATAAACTTCATTCTCGTGGACTACTAAATCCCATGGTGCTTGATCAAACCTTCTCATAACAATATCTGGCTGAGCTCCTGAACTTCCTGGAATTTGTTTCCAAATAGAAAGCGAACGATCAAAATCAGAGGAAACAAATAACATTTCACCATTTGAGTCAATAATTGGATTTTGTATAATGAACTCTTCTAATAAAGGGTACGTTGTTGGGGACTCTGCAAGTAGAGCCCAGTCTGGTTTTTCTGTTGGTAAGGTTGGAAGAGTATTAAAGACAGATATACGATTTCCATTATATTCTGCAATAAATAATTTACCATCCACGACTGTTGCTCCACCGTCATCACCTCCAGCCCATCTATGTCCTTCATTTGGGCTTGCTTTTTTAACTTGTACTTTTAACTCATCAGTAGTGGTATAAAGTTCATCATAAAAATACATCGTCTCTCCACCTGCAGCAATACCATATATCTTTGAATCGTTAATAGCTCCAGCAAGCCAATTATCAATACAGGCATCAGGATCTTTAGATGCTGAAGGCCATGATATCCAAACATGTGTTGATCTTGTTCCGTTTATGCCACTGCATGGTCCGTTTGCATTTTCGTCTCCAATCATAATGTATTCACCATCTGAGATAATTGATCTTGGTGTCCCAACTTGACTAGATGTAAGAACAACATCTGGTTGTGTTGTAGGACCAGGAAAAGTATTCCAAAAGAGTACAGATTCTGCAACTGTAGCTGAAACAATAACTTTGGTTCCGTCAGACCATACACCCCACGGCCATGAATTTCCAAAATTAACATAATTTGTAATTGGCAAAAGATAATCTGCAGGTTGTCCAGATGATGTTGGGAATGATGTCCAAACAAGCACTCTATCATTATCAGAGTCTGCTACTAAAACTTTTCCATCCGGCGTTATAGTAACCTGTCCCGGAAAATCCATATTACTTAAACCGGTTCCAGAGTTATGAGTTGTAAAATTTGGTTGGCCTAATACTAAATCAGGAGGTGTATTAGATGTTGGAATAGAATTCCAAATTAATACACGATTATTAAATCGATCTGTGACAGCAAGCTTTCCTGCGTTCGCAGATATTGCAACAGGATGGTTTAACTTAGTTGCTCCTCCTGAGTTATTAAA
Organism: Candidatus Actinomarinales bacterium; assembly: GCA_004214055.1. Taxonomy (GTDB): domain Bacteria; phylum Actinomycetota; class Acidimicrobiia; order Actinomarinales; family Actinomarinaceae; genus Actinomarina. The sequence goes on from SGYT01000019.1 coordinate 15,007, forward strand.
TCCATAACCCGACAAAATAATATCTGCTGATTCATTTAAACCAAAAGTTGTATTTGCATTTTGACTAGCTGTTGAATAAAAGGGGCTATAGTCGTAAACACTTAAAGAATACCAGTCATTTGCTTCTCCTTCGTTGCCTTGTTGTGGCTGGTTGTTTGCAGGACCTGAATTATTACCTGTTTCACCTTCACCGCCATTATTGGATCCACCAGCTACTTCTGTTGACTCTTCTGGATCTTCATAGCATTGAATTACAATCCCAGCTTCAAATTCATCTGGCTCAAGATCTTCTACAACTTTTTTATATACTTCTCCACCAAAATAAACTGATATGCAATCTAAAACTTCTTGATTTGCATTTTGAATAATGCCAACAGCTTTTTGAATTTTTTCTTCAGGAGACTCTCCTCCACCTTGTGGTCCTTCTCCTTGTGGTCCTTGTCCTCCCATACACTCACCAATTCTTTGCTCTTCTTCTGGGGTAGGTTGTTGGTTCTGCAATTCTTTAAAGCGTTCTTCACCAAATTTATCTTTTAAACAATCAGAATAATTTGGATCTAGAAAAGGGTTGTTATTATTTTGTGGTCCTTGTCCTTGATTTTGTTGTGCTTGGGTGTCTTCTTGATTTTGTTGTGCTTGGGTGTCTTCTTGATTTTGTTGTGCTTGGGTGTCTT
>SGYT01000002.1 GCA_004214055.1 Candidatus Actinomarinales bacterium
CGAAGATACTGGATTTTGAATCCAGCGCGTCTGCCAATTCCGCCATCCGGGCTTACTTAAAGATTATATTTGATATATCCAAAAATGAGAGAATTTATTTTTTAAGTTTACAATGGTTTAATGGTTATTCTTATTGATGGATTTAGTATCGCTTTTAGAGCTTTTTATGCTTTACCAGAAACCTTAATGACATCTGAGGGAACCCCAACAAACCTTATTCATGGATTCCTTTCAATGATCAATAAGGTAATAAATGAATACAAATCGGAACAAATGATTGTTACATGGGATTTGCCAGGAAAAACTTTTAGAAATGATATATACAAAGAATACAAAGCAAATAGATCTCCGGCTCCTGATAATTTCAAGGTACAGATACCTCTTTTATATGATTTATTAGATGCATTTAATATCCCTCAAGTTTCAGAAGAAGGATACGAAGCTGATGACGTCCTTGGATCATTAGCAAAAAATTACAATGAAAAAGGTCAAGAAGTATTAATTGTTACAGGTGATAGAGATACTTTTCAATTAATTACAAAAAATACAAAAATACTATATACAAAAAGAGGAATATCAGAAATAGACATAGTAGATGAAAAATTTTTTAGTAATAAATATGGATTTAAAACAGATCAATATATTGAATACTTAGCACTAAAAGGAGACCCATCAGATAATATTCCTGGTTTAGCTGGGGTAGGTGAAAAAACTGCAACATCGTTGTTGATAAAATACAAAACCATAGATGAAATTTACAAAAATTTAGATGATTTAACGCCAAAAATAAAAAATTCTTTTGAAGAAAATAAAGAAACTCTACTAACAAGTAAAGAGTTAGCAACAATTAGAACAGACTTAAAAATAAAATTACCGAAAGTAAAATTAAAAGATACAGCATATTTTTCTGATAAAGTATTAGAAGCTTCTCAAGATAAAGTAAAGAAACTTGAATTAAATAAATACATTACTTCAAAATCAAATTCTCCAAAAAAAGAGAGTTATGAGAATGAAGAAACTGATGATTTAATAAAAACTGAAAAATTAACAGGTCCACAGTTGGTGATAAATCATGAAGATAAAATATATTTTATAAATTCTAATAATTACGGTGAGTACGTAGGTAAATTATCAAAATTAGATTACTTTATATCTTTAAATTCACAAAAGCTTATAAACATTATCGAGAAAGAGACTAACAATTTGGAATTCGACGCCTATGATTGTATGCTTTTCTTAAAAGATCCAAGCATTAGACCTGATAATTTGCTTAACATCTCAAAACATCTAGATAGAACTACAAATATAACAAACAAGTCAGAAGTAATTGATTATCTTATATTTTTCCAAAAACATTTTTTGTTTATAACTAAAGAAGTGCAAACTTTCAAAAAGCAAAAAAAACTTTTCAAAATATACAAAGACTTAGATTTTCCGCTTTTAGCAATTTTAGATTCTATGAATAAAAAAGGAGTAAAGGTGTCTAAAGGTAAAATAGATAAACTATCCAAGGAAATTAATAGCCAGTTAGATCTATTTGATAAAGAAATAAAAAAGATTACCAAAAAAGATTTTAATTTAAATTCTCCAAAGCAGTTATCTGAAATTTTGTATGTCGATATGAAATATCCAGTAATTAAGAAGACCCCAAAAGGAGCTCCCTCAACAGATGCATCAGTTTTAGAAGAATTATCTAAATCTCACGAACTTCCAAAAATAATATTGAAATACAGAGAGTATGAGAAACTTAGATCAACTTATATAGAGGGATTAAAAAATGAAATTGTAAAACACAGAATACATACATCCTACAATCTTTTTGGAACAACGACAGGAAGGCTATCATCTGAAAAGCCAAATTTACAAAATATTCCAAATAAAACTGCAATAGGTCAAAAAATTAGAGAATTTTTTATTGCTGATAATAATCATTCATTTATTATTGCTGATTATTCACAAATAGAATTAAGAGTACTTGCTCATTTAAGCAAAGATAAAAATATGATAAGTATGTTAAGAGACAGAGAAGCAGATATACATTCTGAGACTGCTGCTCGAATATTTAATATTGATGTAGAGTCCGTCTCAAAAGATATGAGGAGAAAAGCAAAAGAAGTAAATTTTGGATTAATATATGGAATGGAGTCTTTTGGTTTATCTAAAAGTCTTGATATATCTAAAAATGAAGCTAACGAATTAATTGATTCATACTTTAATCAATTTCCAAAGATTAAAGGATATCTAGATAATATTGTTAAAAATGCAGAAAGCTCTACTTTTACTGAAACACTATACGGAAGGAAAAGATTCATTAGAGAATTAGCATCTTCTAATTTTCAATTAAAATCTATGGGAAAAAGAATTGCAATGAATGCACCTATTCAAGGCACAGCCTCTGATATTATGAAAATCTCTATGATCAAGCTAGAAGATAAAATTACAAAACTAAATTCTACTAATATTATTTTACAAATTCATGACGAGATAATTATTCAAACTCCCGATGACATTGCAAGTAAAACAGCTAAATTAGTCCAAAAAGAAATGGAAAATGCAACTATTTTAGACGTTCCTTTATATGTTGATATAAAGCAAAATAAAAATTTAGCTAATTTTAATAATTAGTTTGTAAATATCCTAGATATGTTATTCTAAAAGTCGCAATACTATGATTGGAAAAAATTACATATTATGACAGATAATTTAGATGAGAAATCTAATTCTTCGAATGTCGTTCAGATTCCAGATGATGCAAAACCTGAAGATTTTCCCGATCTTTTAGAAAAAACCATAGTTACTTTTAACACGGGAGATGTTATTGAGGGTACAGTTGTCAGGATAGATAGAAATGAAGTATTTCTAGATGTTGGATATAAATCAGAAGGAGTAATTCCTTCTAGAGAGTTGACTGTAAGAAAATCAGTTAATCCTAATGACATCCTTAAAGAAGGGGAGAAAGTAAAAGCCCTTGTATTAGATAAAGAAGACGATGAAGGTAGATTGCTATTGTCAGTAAAGAGAGCCTTATATGAAAAAGCTTGGGGAGATATACAAGATATATCAGATAATAATAAGTCAGTAAAAGGGGTGGTTATAGAATCAGTAAAAGGTGGTTTGATAGTTGATATTGGAGTAAGAGGATTCTTGCCTGCATCGTTAATTGACGTAAGAAGAGTAAAAGAATTAAATTCATATATTGGTGAAGAAATAGAAGCAAAAATACTTGAATTAGATAGACAGAGAAACAATATAGTCTTATCAAGAAAAGCATATCTAGAAGAAGAGCAATCAGAGGAAAGACAAGGGTTCCTTGATGATTTAGAAGTTGGCGATATAAAAGAAGGTAAAGTCTCTTCAATAGTTAATTTCGGAGCGTTTGTAGACATTGGAGGTATGGATGGATTAGTTCATGTTTCTGAACTTTCATGGAGACATGTTGAAAATCCAAATGAAATAGTTAAAGTTGGCGACGAAGCTAGAGTTAAAGTATTAGAAATAGATCTTGAAAAAGAAAGAATTTCTCTTTCTATCAAACAGGTAACGGAAGATCCATGGTTAGATTTTGAATTAAGTTTCAATGAAGGAGATATAGTTGAAGGAAAAGTAACAAAAGTAGTTCCATTTGGTTCATTTGTTACTATAGGGAAAGGTGTAGAAGGACTAGTACATGTTTCAGAAATTTCTATTGAAAAGGTAGACTCGCCTGAATTGGCATTAGCTATTGGTGAAAAAGTAAAAGTAAAAATTATAGAATTAGATATTCCAAAAAGGCGTGTTAATCTCTCTATAAAACAAACTCACCCAGAGTGGAAAGAGACTGAAGAAGAAAAAAACATACCAAAAACCCATTCTTCACAATCAGAAAAAAAGTCTGAGACAGAAGATCAAAAATCAACTCGTCAAAAAGTAGAAGGGGTTGACGAATCGTTAGATAATATCCTCCAAGAGCTTAAAGATCGTGGGATAGGCAATACGGACTAGCTTTAAATTTAATAACAACTTATTCTTATAGCTATGGATAAAAAAGTAATTCTTATTACTGGACCTATTGGCAGTGGTAAATCTGAAGTATTATCAATTATTAATAGATTGGGATATAACACTGTTGATTTGGATGCTGTATCTGGAGAAATATTATTAAGTGAGGAATCAAAAAATTTTCTTTCTAAAAATTTTCCATCTTCCTTAGTAAATGGATCTGTTTCAAAAGAGAATATTGCAGAAATAGTTTTTGATGACAAGAGTAAATTGGAAATATTAGAAAATTTTATACATCCAAAAGTATTAATAAAGTTAAAGGACATTATCAAAAAAAATGATGATATAACGTTCGTTGAAGTATCTGCACCTAAAAATTTACATAAAGAATTCCGTACTCTTGTCATTTGGGCATCTGAAGATGAAAGAGTTAAAAGACTAATAGATAGAGGTATGGAAATTAATGATATAAAAAATAGAATCAAATCTCAACCAACCGATGAATGGTGGCATTCTATTGGTTCTCTGATAATTAACAGTAATATAGATCAACTTGAAATAGATATTAAAAATTATATAGACGGTTTTATTAATGAGTAGATTTGAAGTTTTTTCTGATTTCAAACCTGAAGGTGACCAGCCAAAGGCAATAGAAAAATTAAGAGAAGGTATTAATAAAGGTTTTGATTTTCAATCTCTTATGGGCATAACTGGTTCTGGTAAATCAGCCACCATTGCTTGGTTGATTGAAGAACTACAACTTCCTTCTCTTGTTCTTGCTCCAAATAAAGCTCTAGCTGCTCAACTAGCGAATGAATTTAGACAATTTTTTCCTAAGAATAGGGTTGAATATTTTGTATCTTATTATGACTATTATCAACCTGAAGCATATGTACCTAGAAGCGACACCTTCATAGAGAAAGATGCAAATATAAATGAAGAAATAGATAGGTTAAGGCATGCAGCAACAAGCGCATTACTAATGAGAGATGATGTCATAGTTGTTTCATCAGTCTCTTGTATTTATGGCTTAGGTTCTCCTCAAGAATATAGAAATAAAATTATCCCAATAATTAAAAATAAAGAATTTGATTTAGATTCGTTGCTTACGAAATTAATTAAACAACAATACATTAGAAATGATTTAGTAGTATCGAGAGGATCTTTTAGATTAAAGGGAGATACATTAGACATTTTTCCTGTTTACGAAGAGACAATATATCGTATAGAATTTTTTGGTGATGAAGTCGAGAGCATACTAAGAATCGATCCAGTTACAGGTGAAATACTAGAAAAACTAAATGAGTTAGCAATATTACCAGCTTCACATTACGTGTCTTCTGATGACACTATAAAAGATGCGCTTGAAAAAATAGAGTTAGATATGAATATGCAAATAAAAAAATTTGAAAAGAATAATAAACTTCTTGAAGCTCAAAGGATTAAACAAAGGACACTGTTCGATCTTGAAATGCTAAGAGAGCTTGGTGTTTGTTCTGGAATTGAAAATTATTCAAGATATTTTGATGGTAGAAAACCTGGTGAAGCACCCCATACACTTATAGATTTTTTCCCAGAAGAATTTTTAATGGTTGTTGATGAAAGCCATATTGCTATTCCTCAAATTAGAGGACAATATGAAGGAGATAAATCAAGAAAGACTACTTTAGTTGATTATGGATTTAGATTACCAGCAGCTTTGGATAATAGACCACTAAAGTTTGAAGAATGGGAAAACAAAGTTTCTAAAACCATATTAGTTTCAGCAACACCTGGTAAATGGGAAAACGAAAACTCAAAAGAATTTGTAGAACAAATAATAAGACCAACTGGACTATTAGACCCCTCTGTAGTTATAAAACCTACTACTAACCAAATTGAAGATTTGTTAGTTGAGATTAACTCTGTAGTAAAAAATGGCAACCGTGTTTTAGTAACAACATTAACAAAAAAAATGAGTGAAGCTTTGAGTGATTATTTATTGAAAACTGGGGTGAAAACCAGATATTTACATTCTGACATTGATACCTTGGAAAGGATAGAAATTTTAAGAGATTTAAGAAAAGGAGAATTTGATGTCTTAGTTGGAATCAATTTACTTAGAGAAGGGTTAGACCTTCCAGAAGTACAACTTGTAGCAATAATGGACGCAGATAAGGAAGGATTTTTGAGATCTGAAACAAGTTTAATTCAAACTATCGGAAGAGCTGCTAGAAACAAAGAAGGATATGTCATAATGTATGCCGACAAAATGACTGATTCAATAACTAAAGCAGTATATGAAACTAAGAGAAGAAGAGAAATTCAAGAATTACATAATAAAAAATATGGAATTAATCCAGAAACTATAAAAAAAGAAATTACAGATTTGCTAGAAATAGTTGAAAGAAATAGACCATCTAAAGAAAATATTAGTTCTCGATTAAATACTAATTTAAAAGATGCCTCTAAAGAAGATTTATATAAGATATCTAAAGATATAGAGAAGGAAATGCATGTAGCAGCTGATTTACTAGAGTTTGAAGTAGCAGCTAGATTAAGAGATGAACTAAAAGAAATTAAAAAAGAGATCATGGAGTTACCAAATTAATGTCTAAAGATTATTTAAAAATTAAAGGTGCAAAAGAACATAATTTAAAAAATATATCAGTTGATATTCCAAAAAATGAATTTGTAGTTATTACTGGCTTATCTGGTTCAGGGAAGTCTTCACTTGCTTTTGACACAATATACGCAGAAGGGCAGCGAAGATATGTTGAAAGTTTGTCTGCTTATGCGCGTCAATTTTTAGGCCAAATGGAAAAACCTAATGTAGAAAGTATAGAGGGACTTTCACCTGCAATTGCAATAGATCAAAAAACTTCTTCAAGAAGCCCTCGCTCAACTGTTGGAACAGTTACTGAAATACATGATTACTTAAGACTGTTGTGGGCAAGAATAGGTATTAGTTTTTGTCCTATTTGTGGAACAAAAATACAAAAACAATCAGTTGATTTTATTGTAAAACAAGTTCTCAATATAGGTACTGAAATCAATATTGAAATACTTGCACCAGTTGTAAAATCTCGTAAAGGTGAATTTGAAAACTTATTTAAAGATTTGCTCAAAGATGGTTTCAGCAGAGCATATATTGATGATGAGCTGATAAGGCTAGATGAAGCTAAAAGATTAGACCGCTATTTCAATCATGATATTTCTGTTGTTGTTGATAGAGTAAAAATTAAAAAAACAGGTGGAAGAAGGTTACCTCAATCAATAGAAGCTGCTCTTAAACTTACTGAAGGAATTGTAGATATAAAGATTGGTGATGAAATTAACAGCTTTAGTCAAAATTTAGGTTGTAAAGAATGTGGCACATCATATGGAGAATTAGAGCCAAGAGACTTTTCATTCAATTCTCCTTTTGGAGCATGTGATTTCTGTAATGGACTAGGAGTTAATTATGAAATAGATGAAAATTTACTTTTAAAAGATAGAACTTTAACTATTAGAGAGAATGTATTTCCAGAAATGTCATTTAGGAAATACTTCCGTGCTCAAATACACGGTGTATGTGAATATTTTGAAATACCTATGGATATTCCTTATGAAGAAATATCTATAAATGATCAAGAAATTTTACTTTATGGAACTGATGGAATCAAAACACCGATAAATTATACAAATAGATTTGGGAATAAAAGGTCATGGAAAAGAGAGTTTCCTGGTGTAATACCATTGTTTAAAAAAATATATGAAGAAACAAGTTCTGACAAAAGAAGAGATTATTATATGCAGTTTATGAGAGAACTTGATTGTGGGGATTGTGATGGTGAAAGATTAAATGAAAGATCAAGAAACGTAAAAGTAAAAGCTTTAACGCTTGGTGAATTTAACAAACTTTCTATAAAAAAAGCTTATGAAGTGATACAGAATTTAAAGCTTAGCGGGAACTCGAAAGAAATAGCAGAAGCAATAATTAGAGAAATAAAAGAGAGATTGAGTTTTCTAAATGAAGTTGGATTGGGTTACCTACAGCTAAATAGAGGTGCAGCAACACTTTCTGGAGGAGAAGCGCAACGAATTAGGCTAGCAACACAAATAGGATCAGGCCTAACAGGGGTGTTATACGTATTAGATGAACCGTCAATCGGTCTACACCAATCTGACAATAAAAAATTAATAGAGACATTATTAAGATTAAAAAATTTAGGGAATACAGTATTAGTCGTTGAGCATGATGAAGAAACAATGAAAAGCTCTGATTATCTAATTGATATAGGGTGGGGTGCAGGAGAAGATGGAGGAAGGATTGTTGCTGCTGGGGATTGGAATGTAATATCTAACAATAAAAAGTCAATAACAGGTAGGTATTTATCTGGAAAATTAAAAGTTCCATATCCAAAGGTCAGAAGAAATGGAAATGAAGGAAAAATAGTTATAAGAGGTGCAAAAGAAAACAACTTAAAAAATATTACTGCTGAATTTCCACTTGGTAAATTTATATCTGTGACTGGGGTTTCTGGTAGTGGTAAGTCAACTTTAGTGTCTGAAATATTAGCTAAAGCAATACATAATGAATTTACTAGAAAAAATTGGAACCCGCCAGGGATACATAAAAGTATTAGTGGTTTAAATTATATTGATAAACTTATAGAAATAGATCAATCACCCATAGGTCGTACACCTAGATCAAATCCTGCAACTTATTCAGGAGTATTCGATATGATAAGAAATTTATACTCCCTTACAGAAGAATCAAAAATTCGGGGTTATAAACCAGGCCGTTTTTCTTTCAATGTACCCGGAGGTAGATGTGAATCATGTAAAGGCGACGGAACAATAAAAGTAGAGATGTATTTTCTACCTGATGTATATGTAATGTGTGAAGATTGTAATGGATCAAGATATAACCCTGAGACATTGAGCATAAAATGGAAGGGATATAGTATTGCTGAGATACTTAACTCAACTGTTGAAAATGCACTAAAAATATTTGAAAACCAACCAAAAATTTATCGAATAATCAAAACTTTAGATGATGTTGGTTTGTCTTATATTACTTTAGGTCAATCTGCGACAACATTATCAGGTGGTGAAGCTCAAAGAGTAAAGCTAGCAAAAGAATTAAGTAAAAGGTCTACAGGTAAGACTATGTATATTCTTGATGAGCCAACCACAGGATTACATTTTGCAGATGTTCAAAAACTAATGGAAGTATTACACATGCTTGTAGATAAAGGAAATACTGTTGTTGTAATTGAACACAATTTAGATGTAATAAAAAATTCAGATTGGATAATTGATCTAGGCCCAGAAGGTGGAGATAATGGAGGAAAAATAATTACAGAAGGGACTCCAGAAAGTGTAGTAGGAGATAAGGATTCATTAACAGGAAAACATTTGAAGTTAGTTTTATAGATGGAAAAGATAACCAACAAAGAAATTCCTAATGAACCAGGAATTTATATATTTAAAGATAGCTATGGCGAGCCTCTATATGTAGGCAAGGCTAAAAATCTTAGAAAAAGAGTTCCTTCATATTTTGCAAAACAAACCTCTTGGAAAGTAAAAAGATTAATCTCTGAAGCAAATGAGGTAAGTTTTGTTGTTGCTAAGAATGAAGCAGATGCTTTGCTTGCAGAATATTCATTTATACAAGAATATAAACCAAAATATAACGTACAGTTTAAAGATGATAAATCATACCCATATGTAACTCTTACAAATGAAGAATGGCCACGTGCATATATATCTAGAAGTATTACCTCTAAAAATAATAATTTTGGACCTTTTCCATTTGTTGGTTCTGCAAAACGATCTCTTGATCATTTGATAAATATATTTCCAGTTAGAACATGCACTAACACTGTATTCAATAGGCATCAAAAACTAAATAAACCTTGTCTGTTGTTTGATATAGAAAAATGTTCTGGCCCATGCGTTGGAGCAATTGAAAAAGTCGAATACACAAAACTTACTAAAAAACTAAAAGATTTTTATTTAGGCAAGTCAGATAAATATATAAATGAGAAAAAAATAGATATGAAAAATTATTCTCAGAAACAAGAATATGAAAAAGCAAATAAATCTAAAAACTTAATTAATCATTTAGAAAATGCTAGAACTACACAAACTTTACTTGTGGATAATAATAAGTCGGTTGATGTTTTAGGAATCGACATTGATAATTTAGATGTTGTCATTTCTTGTTTATTGATTAGGAATGGAAGAATTATTGGAGAAGTAAAAAAAACTTTAGAACCTATTGATACTTCAGATTATAATGAATATTTGCCTCAAGTAATATTATCTGTTTTCTCTGAAAACCAACCATCAGAAGAAATATTAGTTAGTTATAATTTTCCATATTCAGAAGTTATTGAAAAAGAGTTATCAAAAAAATGGTCAAAAAAGATTAAATTAAAAACTCCACAAAGAGGGTGGAAAAAAGATTTATTGGAGACTGCAATTATTGATGCAATTGAAACAAGAAGAGTCGTAAACTTTAGAAGGCGTACTGATTTAGAATTTAGATCAAAATCACTTGAGCAATTAAAAAATAATCTTGGTTTAAAAAATATTCCTTACAGAATTGAAGCATATGATATATCAAATTTAGCTGATAAGCATAGAGTTGGATCAATGGTTGTAATGGAAGATGGCCTATGCAAACCTTCTATGTATAGAAAGTTCCACATAAAATCATTTGAAGGGCAAGATGATTTCAAATCAATGGAAGAAGTACTTTTTAGAAGGTTAAAAAGATTAAATAAACATTCAGAGGAGGATAAAAGTTTTAAAAAATATCCAGATTTAATTTTAGTCGATGGTGGGAAAGGCCAGCTTTCTTCTGCAAAAAGCATAATAGATCATTTTGAATTAAATATTGAATTGGTTGCTCTAGCTAAAAAAGATGAAGAATTATATTTGCCAAATAGAAAAGAACCTTATGTTTTGAATAAGGACTCAGAGGCGTTATTTTTACTACAAAACATCAGAGATGAAGCTCACAGATTTGCATTAAAAGAAAATAGACGACTTAGAGCAAAAGAATTAAGCATATAAAGACACTTAAAGAAAGTTCTACCATCTAAACGGCTGTTAATTAGAATGCTATAAGAGGATAAGAATGGCAACAAAAAGACCAGAAGTTTTACTATTAGTAGGAATGTCAGGCGCAGGACGTTCTGCTAGTTCAAATGTTTTTGAGGATTTAGGATACTATGTAATCGAAAATTTACCTCCAGATTTAGTTGAATCTGTTGTTGAGTCAAATGATGTTGCTGAGTCAAACAGACAACTTGTACTTACTGTAGATGCTAGGGATGGTTTCGCACAGGATGAGTTAAATAAAAGTCTTAATAGGTTAAGTCAGTCAGGTGTTCTCACAAGAGTAATATTTCTTGATGCAGATACTGAAACTTTAATAGATAGATACGAAGAAAACAGAAGACCACATCCTATGGGTAAAGAGTCATTATCTCAATCTGTTAAAACGGAAAGAGACTTATTAAAACCTATTAGAGAACTAGCCGATTTAGTAATTGATACAACTGATATGAATGTTCATGACTTAAGAAAGAGAATTATTGAAGGCTTCCAGGGAGAGGCAACAAATCAAGATTTAAAAATATCTGTTACTTCTTTTGGTTTCAAGAACGGTTCACCAAGAGATGCAGATTTAGTTTTAGATGTGAGATTTTTGCCAAATCCACACTGGAAAGAAGAACTTCGTTCATCTACAGGACAGTCACCTATGGTTAGGAATTATGTTCTATCTTTTGAAGATGCCGAAATATTTCTTGATAAGACCAAAGATCTTATCGACTTTTTACTTCCACGATTTACGTCAGAAGGTAAATCATATGTTGGTATAGCAATAGGATGTACTGGAGGTAAACATAGAAGTGTTGTAATGACAGAAGAGATTGGCAACTGGTTAAAAAAAGATGGCAAAGATGCAGTAATTATTCATAGGGATATGAAAGAATCATAAGTTGACGTCTCAAAATAAAGTAAAAAGACTCCTTGCTCCAGAAGATGAACTTGATTGGTTAGGTAATGTATTAATAAGATCTGATTTAAATGTTCCAATTAGTAATGGAAATGTATTAGATAATTTTAGAATTAAAAAATCTATTGAGTATATTGAAGACCTACAGAATATTTCAACCAGCATTACTTTTACAAGCCATCTTGGAAGACCTGCAGGGTTTGAAAATTCTTTATCATTGAAGCCAATATCAGATGAAATGAGCAAACTATTAAACCAAGATGTCGTATTTATAAAAAATAATTTAGATAAAGAAATAATAAATATTTTAAAAACTAAAAAGAAAGGTATTTTTTTATTAGAAAATCTTAGATTTAATGAAGGTGAGATAAATAATGATGAGAAATTTGCTAAAGGTGTAGCAAAGCCCTTCGATACTTATATTCTCGATGCTTTTGGGGCTTGCCATAGAGAACATGCTTCAATAGTTAAGATTGGAAATCATTTAAATTCATTTCAAGGACCTTTAATGTCTAAAGAGATTGAAGAATTAGATAAAGTATTAAATGTATCTAATGAGGATTTTACGATAATACTTGGAGGAGCAAAGGTGTCAGATAAACTAGCACTTATAAAAAATCTGCTCCCTCGAGTTAATAGTTTATTAATAGGTGGCGGAATGTGTTTTACTTTTTTGAAAGCTTTAGGTCATAATATAGGCAATTCATTATGTGAGGAAGAATTTATTGAATCAGCTAAAGAAATTCTAGATTCAACTGACGGTAAAAAAATAACTTTACCAGTAGATTTTGGAGTTACCAAAGCAATTGAAAGTCATGCAAGAAATAATATTGAATTATCTCAATTTAGCGATGATGATATTGGTGTTGATATAGGCAAAGAAACAATAAAAAAATTTCAAGAAATATTATCAAAATCTAAAACTATATTTTGGAATGGCCCAATGGGAGTATTTGAAGTTGATGAATTTAGCCATGGGACAAAGGAAATCACGAATGCAATAGCTGAAATGGAAGCTTACTCAATAGTGGGTGGGGGAGATTCAGTGAATGCAATTAATAAATTTTCAAGTACAGACAAATTTAACCATGTATCAACAGGCGGTGGAGCTTCTCTAGAGTATTTAGAAGGAAAATCTCTACCGGGTGTAAATATTTATAATCAACTTATAATTTAGAGGAATAATGAAAAAAATAATAATAGGTAATTGGAAATTAAACCTAGATCATCTAGAAGCAATTCAGCTTCTGCAAAAACTTAATTATACGATAGAAGAAGACAAAGAGGAAAAGATAGATATAGTAGTCTCTCCTTCTCATACATCTTTGCGTTCCATTCAAACAATTATTGATACAGATAAATTAAATATTCTACTGTCAGCACAAGATGTATCTCAATTTTCTGGAGGAGCATATACTGGAGAAGTTTCAAGTCACCAATTAAATAAATTGAATGTAAGTTATTGTATTGTTGGACATTCTGAAAGACGAATAGAGTTTAATGATAGTGATGAAGTAGTAAACCAAAAAGTACACAACTTAATTAATGAGGGGATAACACCAATAATATGTTTTGGAGAGACATTTGAACAAAGGAATAGTAATCAATATTTAGAACATATTACAATTCAAATTAATTCAGCTGTTAAAGGTTTAAGAAAAGACAAAGTTGAAAATCTTGTTTTTGCTTATGAACCTATCTGGGCAATTGGAACAGGAGAAGTTGCTTCTATAGAAGATACTGTAGAGGTTTTGTCTATGGTAAAAGAAAATATTTCTGAAAAACCTTTTTACGACAGTGACAGTATCCGATTTATTTATGGAGGGAGCGTCACTCCTGATAACTCTTCTGAATTGTTAAATTCTAAAATTATTGATGGAGCTTTAGTTGGTGGAGCATCTTTAGATGTCGATAAATTTGTAACGATAATTAATTCTATAGATTTATGAATTTAGTTTTTGTACGCCACGGACAAAGTATATGGAATTTAGAAAATAAATTTACAGGTTGGGTAGATATTGGCTTAAGCGATAAAGGCATTCAAGAAGCTATTAAAGCTGGTAAAACGCTGATAGAAAATAATTTTATACCTGAAATTTGTTTTACATCATACTTAAGTAGATCAATAGAAACTTTAAATAATTTATTAAATGAGTTTGAAACAACTCTTGTTAATGAAATAAAAATTATTAAAAGATGGCAATTAAATGAAAGACATTATGGAGCATTACAAGGTTTGGATAAGATAGATACTACGAAAAAATATGGTGAAAAGCAAGTACACGAGTGGAGGAGAGGGTATAAAACAAAACCGCCATTAATTGAAAAATATTCAAAATTTGACCCAAAACAAGATAAAGCTTATGAAGATATTGATATTGCTTTGCCATTAGGGGAGTCATTAGAAAATGTAGTCGCAAGAGTTGAATCAACTTTAAATGAAATTATTGAATTATCGAAAAATATGAACGTTCTTGTTGTTGCACATGGAAATAGTATTAGAGCTATGTTAAAAACTATTGAAAATATTTCAGATAACTCAATAGTTGAAGTTAATATTCCTACTGGAATACCTCTCGCTTTTAATATTAACAATGATAAAATAACTAAGATTGGATACCTTGGTGAACAAGAAACAATAGAAAATTTGGAAAAAGAAATAGAACAACAATCAAAAATAGAAAAGGATAAATAAATATGGGATCTACAACTGGAATACTTATATCGATTCATATTGTTGTATCCATAGCTCTTATTGCCTTAATAATGCTTAATAGTGGTAAAGGTGGAGGTTTATCTGATATGTTAGGTGGAGCTGGTGCTTCTGGAAATATAGGCCAAACGCTAGCCGAAAGAAATCTTAGCCGTATTACTGCTTTGGTTGCTTTGATGTTTGCAGCAACTACATTATCTTTATTTTGGGTATTTAGAAATTTATAAATTTAAAACAAAGCGCGGGTGGCGGAACTGGTAGACGCGCAGGATTAAGGATCCTGTGGGATAAAACCCGTGGAGGTTCGAGTCCTCTTCCGCGCACAAACTATAAAAAAATGAATAAAACAATTGCAATAATAAACGACCCAAATGTTACTCTCGGAACTTTGCCATCAACAATAATTATGCAAAATGCATGGGAAGCTGATTGGTCAAAATTTAACCATAATGATAACTACATCATTCTTGGTGGTCATATGGGCGCATATGAGGAAGAAAAATACGAGTATTTAAAAAAAGAAAAAGAATGGATTAGAAATGCTGTTGAGAATAATTCAAAAATTCTTGGAATTTGTTTAGGTTCACAACTTGTAGCTGACTCATTAGACGGAGAGGCCTATCTCTCTGATGAAATTGAGTTTGGTTTTAAAAAGTTAAATTTTATAAGTAAAGATGAAAAATTTTCTGATTTTGAAGATAGTGTAGTTTTTACATGGCATAGAGATACTTTTAAAATTCCTTCAGAAGCACAATTAATTGCTCACACAGATTTTCCACAAATTTATACAATAAAGAATACAGTTTGTATTCAATTTCACCCTGAAGTAACAGTTGAATTATTTGATAAATGGTATGACAGCGAAATAAGTAAGAAGGAATTAAAAAATTATGATGTAGAACTCACACGTAATAAATTAATAAATCACGAGAAATTAATGTATCAAAAAGTTAATAGTTTTTATAAAAAGTGGTTAGACAGCTAGATTGTTCTTTCTTTTACTTCATCTAAGTAATTTTTCAATAAATTAAATCTATAACTTATGTCGTTACTTAGCAATAGTTCGTTTCTTAAATTCATTGTCATAGGAATTTTAGAACAAATTTCCCATAGACTTAATATTCTATTTTCAGTTTCAATTTCGAAAGTTGGTATATCTATATCTAATCCTTTTTCTATTAATACAGACAAGCTTTCTTTAATTTTGATTTGAAGGTTGTCTAGTTCCTCAGTCGTCGGCGGTAATCCGATATCAATTATTATTTCTGCATTACATATGGGATATTCTTTATCAGTTTTTATACTTTTGGTTTTGTATAAATTTACACACTTTACTAAAACTAATTGTTCAGCATTTGAAATATCTCTATGTTCTATCATTTCAACTTCTGAGATAATTTGGCTCTCTCCGTCAAGATTATTACTTACACAGAATGTTTTCCTTTGTTTTATTGCGTCAGCAATAAGTAATAAGTATCTTGGTTCAAAGACTCTTAATGCTGATATTTCTGTAGGAAAATATATAATTCCAGCACCAAATAATGGAAATTCAACTATCATAATTTCTGTTATTTAGGATAAGGGAAAAACTACATTATGAGAATTGAAGATGAAATAAAATTAACATTTGATGATGTGTTGATTAGACCTAAAAGAAGTACCTTAATATCTCGTTCTGAAGTAAAACTTGAAAGAGAATTTAAATTTAGACACAATAAGCATACATGGGAAGGAATTCCTATTTTTTCTGCAAATATGGATACTACAGGTACTTTTGAAACTGCTAAAGCATTACAAAAACATAAGATGTTAACTTCTATACATAAATTTTATACTTTAGAGGATTGGAAAAACAATATTGACTCATTAGATCCAAACTATGTATCAGTAACAGTTGGACAGTCTCAAGAAGATTATGATTTAAGTAAACAAATATTTGAACTTAGTAAAGACCTCAAGTTCCTTTGTATCGATGTTGCAAACGGATATAGAGAAGACTTCCTTGAAGCTGTAATAAAATATAGACAGACTTATAAAGATAAAATTATCATTGCTGGCAATGTAGCCACTAGAGAAATGACCGAAGCGTTAATACTTGCAGGTGCAGATATAGTCAAAATAGGAATTGGTCCTGGTTCTGTCTGTACAACTAGAAGCGTTGCAGGTGTTGGTTATCCACAATTATCATCTATATCAGAATGTTCAGATGCTGCTCATGGATTAGGGGGCCATGTTTTAGCGGATGGAGGATGTAAATACCCAGGCGATGTATCTAAGGCTTTTGGTGCTGGAGCAGATTTTGTAATGTTAGGAGGTATGTTTGCAGGACATGAAGAATCAGGAGGTGAGCTTGTTACAGGTCAAGATGGTGAGCAGTATAAAGATTTTTATGGCATGTCTTCAACTAAAGCTCAACAAACATATTATGGCGACTTAGCTTTACATAGAGCTCCAGAAGGAAAAAAAGTGAGATTAAAATACAAAGGACCTATAGACCAAACAGTTCAATCAATCCTGGGTGGCATGAGATCAGCTTGTTCTTATGTAGGGGCTAAAAAACTTAAAGACTTACCAAAAAGTACAACCTTCATTAGAGTTACCCAAACTACTAATGAGATATACACAGGGTCTGAAAATCTTTGAAAATAGAAATCTATACTAAAGATCATTGCATCTGGTGCGACCGAGCAAAAAACTTATTAAATTCTGTAGACTTAACTTATACAGAAATAGATTTATCAGATGATAATGAACGAAAAAAGTTTTATAAAAAAGTAGGTGAGGGTGTGAGCACAGTTCCACAGATTTACATTGAAGAAAAAAGAATAGGCGGTTATCCGCAACTAGTTACTTGGTTTGAAGAGAATGGCTACTAATCAATCATCTAAGACCGTTTTTTTAGCATTATCTGTTAATTTTTTTATAGCTATAGTTAAAACAATTATTTCAGTAATTACTTCTTCGAGTGCTATGTTTTCTGAAGCTATTCATTCATATGTTGATTCTGCAAACCAATTTATTTTATGGTTTGGAATGAAACAATCGAAAAAAGCAAACAAAAAAATATACCCCCTAGGAAGAGGGAAAGAGGAATATTATTGGACACTAGTTGTTGCAGTTTTAATTTTTACTATTGGAGGATTGGTTTCTCTTGAGCATGGAATAGAAGCTCTTTCTCACCCACATGAATTAAAGAATTTATATATATCAATAATTGTTTTAACAGTATCTATTATTCTTGAGTCATATGTTTTGTACAAAGCAGTTAAACAACTTCAACAAACCAGCAACCAAAATAAATCAATCATGAAATTATTAAAAGAATCAACTGATGGCCCCCTCATAGCTATCGTCGTGGAAGACTTTGCAGCGACCATGGGTCTTTTCATTGCTTTAGTTGGTACTTTATTAGCAAATTTTACAGGTAATCCTACTTACGATGCAGTTAGTTCGATTCTTATCGGTCTTCTTCTAATGATCTCTGGTCTATTTTTAGGTTATGAGATGAAGCATTTAATTACTGGTGAAAGTATAAGTCAAAAGAGCAAAAATAAAATTAGAAAAATAATAACTAGTAATCAAAATGTTCTTGAAGTTACATCTCTAAAAATTGTATCAATAGGAACAAACAGTTATTTAGCATTAATTTCAATTGACTATTTAGATAAGTTAACGGATAAAGAAATAGTTAATTTAAATAAAGAACTAATAAAAGCAATACAAGATGTAGATAGCTCTGTTTCTGATATTTACTTTAACCCTAAATAATATAAAATAAAAGTATGCCCATTAATAAAAATCATCTATCAGAAGAGGAGATAGAAGTTACTCAAAATTGTGGAACTGAACCTGCATTTTCTGGAAAACTATTATATGAAAAACGAGAAGGCATATATAAGTGCATAGTTTGTAATAATAAATTATTTGAATCAGAGTCAAAGTTTGAATCTGGAACAGGTTGGCCAAGTTTTTATGATGCAATAGGAGATACAGTTACTAGCAAAGAAGATAATTCTTTTGGCATGAGAAGAATTGAAATAAATTGTAAGAATTGTGATTCTCACCTAGGTCATGTTTTTAATGATGGTCCAACGTCTACGGGACTCCGTTATTGTGTGAATTCACTAAGTTTAGGTTTTGATCCAGTTGAATAAAATATACATTGATTCTGGATGTAATTTATGTAGTGGTTATGGGGAGTTTCTAAAAAATAGAAATACTGATTTAATTTTAGCTAATCAATTAGATCTAGAGTCAGAAGATATTACAAAAGATGAGTTAGTTTATGAAAGAAATAATAAAAAATTTTACGCTAATGACGCAATCGTAGAATCTATATATGATTTAGGTAGTTTTTATAAAGGTGTTAAATTGTTCAAATTATTTCCAGCAAGATTTAGTTATAAACTATATAAAATATTTGCAAGAAATAGATACAGATTCAATTAATAATGAATTTAGATAAAATATTATCTAATAAGATATTCCAATCTTTCCTTGTCTTTTCTATATTTAGAGCAATATATGGTTTCACCATTGTTTTAATAGCTTATTTTTTAACTCAAAAATTTAATTTAAATATCTATGGGTCTTTACCAATATTCATATTTTCTATATTTATTTCTCGTTATTTTTATAAAAAGTTTAAATTACGTTTTAATCTCTAAAATTACCGTAATTTAAAAATACTTTATAATTTTTCTCTTTTAAAAAAGATATTGCATCCTGCAACTCGTCTCTTTTTTTTGAACTAACTCTAATAGATTCATCTTGAATAGAGCTTTGTATTTTTTTTGAAAATTCTTTTAAATCTTTAACTATAATTTTTGAAATTTCTTTATCTAAACCAGATTTTAATATATATTCTCTTTTTGCTTCAGATGTTGTTTGTTCATCACTGAAATCATTCAAAAATTTTATTGATACTTTCCTTTTAGCAAACTTTTCCCTTAATACTTGGTCCGCAGCATTGAGTCTTTCTTCGGAGCTACTTCGTAAGGAGATTGTATCATTATTAAAACTTACTGAGGTTTTAGTATCTTTAAAATCATATCTATTTATTATTTCTCTATTCATTTGATCAATTGCGTTATTAACTTCTTGTTGATTAAATTCAGATGTTATGTCAAAACTTGGCATTAGATTCCTTTAGTTATAATTGTAAACCTATTTTTTATAATTTTGTCTTAAATATTCATAAGTAACTATAGAGACTGCATTAGCAAGATTTATACTTCGAGAATCGCTATTCATAGGTATAGTAATTATATTTTTGCTTTCTCGAATTATATTTTCTGGTAAACCTATTGATTCAGGACCAAAAATTAGATGAGAATATTTTTTAAGTTCAACATCCCATATATTTTTATTCCCTTTTGATGATAAGTATCCTACATTATCCAAATTTACATTCTTTTTGAATTCATTCCAGTTTTCATACATGCTCACTGAGGCTAAGTCATGATAATCTAGACCAGCTCTTCTAATTTTGTTTTCTTGAAAGTTAAATCCTAATGGTTTAATAATGTTTAAAGGTACATTTGTATTAGCTGATAATCTAATACATGCACCAACATTGCCTGCTATTTCTGGTTGATAAAGTACAATTTCCACATAGTAATTATATTCCTATTGAATAGTCATAACCTATGTAAAATATTAAATATGATAAAAGCAATGTACTGGTTTTTACCAAGCTTTAAAAGCTTCAAAAATATAGTTAAAGAATCTAACACTACATCAATTTCAAGAGAGCGTTTTATTGACTTTATAAAAGTTACAGGATTACTTTTGATAACCGTAAATACTCAGTATTTATTAGAATTTAACAATTCTTCAGGAGAAGTTTTGATTATAAATGACTCTTTTATTGACTCTACAAAAACAAAATTCACATGGTTTACTACTGGAATTTCTTTATTCTTTTTTTCAACAGGATTTACAAATAAAATTGCTTGGTATTCAAACGTGGGTCGTGATGGAAGTCAATGGAAATTCCTTACTGATAGGGTTAATAGTCTGATGGGACCAGTTTTGGTATGGATTACAACAATTACCATTTTGTTAAATGTCTTTTCTCGATTTTTAAATTTTCCATTATTTTTAACAAGTCAAGATGATGGAATAGTAACAATTACAGAATTTTTAATGTGGCCATTATGGATAGTATCAATATATTTAGTTGTTGTAATATTTAGTCCTATAACTATATTTTTACATAAAAAAAATCCCTATGTAACAATGGTTATACTAACTTTATTAACTGTTGGAATAGATACCATTGATTTATCTATTTCATTTTCGTATATTAAATTATTTAATTATTTGATATTTTGGTTAACAATTCATCAAGCAGGATATTTTTTTGCTGATGGAAAAATATTTAGTTTTAAAGCTTCAGTATTTTTTCTTATATCATTAGTAAGTTATATTTTTTTATTTTACACATCTATCACTACTTCTGAATTTATGTCTGTATCAGGATACAGATTAATAGGTATGAGCAATGAAGATCCACCAACTATTTATTATTTAATTTCATCTGTAGGTCTTTTAGGCTTCTTTTTATTTTTTAGAAAAACCTTTGATGAATTTTTAAAAAATAAAAAAACATGGATTGTCTTCAATTTTATTCATGCAAATATTTATACTATTTTTCTTTGGCATGTTTCACTATTCTTTTTTGTTCATGTTTTTGAATTGGATGTATATATGTATCCATTATTAATATTGGCATCAGTATTTGTATTTGGAGATTATGAAAGAAAAGTATTTAAACTATCACCTAATTATGTACAAAGAGTTAACCCTCTTCAGCCGTGGCCTTCACCAATAAAAGCTAAGCTTTCGTATAACAATTTTATTATTGCTTGGATATCTGCAATTTTAATTTTATTAGGATTGTTACAAGTTACATTGGGAGGGGTTGGCCTTTCTGGATTTTTTACTCTAAGAGATTTATATTTTCTTACAGGGAATACTTTTGAAGCATTTTTAAAGCTAATTACTGGAATAGTCTTACTAAATACAACGATTAGAAGAGCTGATTTAAAAAATAGAATTCTATTATTCTCTGCTTTAGCTCAAATTGTTTCACTTGCAATAAGAAATTATCAATATACAACAATTTCAACTTTTGAATTATATTTTTCAATAACTTTATCTGTTATTTTCATTTCAATTGTTCTGCAGAGCCGTAACGATATTAATATAGATAAAGTCAAATAATTGTGAACATTCCTAAAGGTGAAACAAGACAGGAGCTATTAAATAGGGCTTTTATTTATATAATTTCTATAGCCTTTGCTGCAATTATATTTTTAAAGGTAAGGTCCTTATTGTTTGATCTTTTTGTAGCTATTGTTTTAGCTGCACTAGCGGAGCCTATCGTCTACAGGCTATCAAAAAAATCAGGAAGAAAAATTGCAGCTTTTTTCACTGTTGTATCTATTCTGTTAATTATTTTAGGAACGTTGTTATCAATAATTCCTGTTATGGTTGATGAATTATATTTCTTATCAACACAACTTCCTACATATTTAGACAATATCTTAGAATATTTTAATAATGAAGGTTTCACAATTTCTAATCAATCCTTAGATCTAGAAAGTGAATTTACTTCATTTATTAAAGATTACGGTGGGGCAGTAGGCAATACTGTTGTATTCGCCGGACAAGGATTCCTAAGTGCAATGGGTCATTTTTTCATTATTTTCTTTTTTGCATATTATTTAATTTCCGAAGGAGAACAATGGAGATTAAAATTAAAAGATTCTCTTGATAACAGATATTCAGAAGCAATTGATCAAGTCTGGACTATAGGTGTTTCTAAAGCTGGTGGCTTTATAGTAGCAAGAGTTATCTTAGCTATATTAGCTAGTATAGTTTTCACAATTGCGTTTCTCGTTATTGGATTACCATCACCTGTAGCTTTAGGTATTTCTGCAGGCATCTTGTCCCAACTTATACCTGTTGTTGGAACATTTTTAGGAGGAATTGTACCTGTCTTAGCTTCTATTTCTTTAGGAACATCATATATTTTATACACTTTAATTGTTTTAGTTTTCTATCAGTTTATTGAGAATTATATTATCAGCCCTAGAATAACTAGATCAACAATGGAAATACATCCAGCAGTAGCTGTATTCTCAACATTATTTGGTGCTTATACAATAGGAGCAGTCGGAGCAATACTAGCCTTACCAGTCGCTGCAACTATTCAAGGTGTGATTGGTACTATTTTAGAAAATAAAAAAAATGGATAATTTATTTAACATACCATCAAATGCAGTAAAAACAGTTGATAAATTATTACAAAACTTTAAAGAAGAAACATTTGATGAGGTGGAAGATTCGTTTTCTAACTTGAAGAAAAATTTTAAATCTGGCAACTATCTAGCTATAGCAATGTTCTTTATTATTGTTGGTTTTGCTTCCATGCTTACACAACATTTTACTGGTAATTACTTCCTTCAAGCTATGACTTATTTTTCTTTAGCATTTCTTTGTATCGTTACATTTGGTACTATTATTTGGAGAATTTTAAGATGAATGAATTTAAAAAAGAATATAAAAATCTGAAGAAATCAATAAATTCAGAAAATACAAATTTAATATCATTTTTAATTCTTGGAATTTTGCTTGGAAGACTTGTTGAAAAATATAAAAATATAAAAAAAAGAATTATAAAAAAATAATGAATAGATCTTTACAAAAAATTGTAGCTATTGCAATATCTGCAGGTGTTTTATTATCTACAATCTCTTATTTTTTACTTCTTCTTTAATTAATAGTGAATTTAGATAATTCCCTAATAGTTTTAAAATCCAAAAATAAAAAATACCTTACTGTGATGAAGTCTGGTGAATATTTTATTACTAATAAAGGTAAAATAAATTATAACGACATTCGTTCAATCCCTTCTTCTATTAAATCAACAACAGGTGAAGAGTTTACTATTTACTCACCAACATATAAGGAATTTGTTTTACTAATGAGAAGAGGCCCTCAAATTATTTATCCAAAAGATGTAGGAAGCATCATTGTAGATGGAAATATCAGAAGTGATTCTACTGTATTAGAAATAGGAACTGGTTCAGGTGCTTTGACCTTGTATCTTATATTAATTCTTGGTAATAATGGTAAACTATATTCTCTTGATTCTGATAACAAAAACCAATATAGAGCTACTAAAACTATTAATCGATTCATATCTACTTTTAATGAAGATTATCAATACAACCTTGAATTAATAAACGAGACATTAGATGACTTTAACTTTAGAGAAATAGAAGACGATATTGATACTATTGTGACTGATGTTCCTGAGCCATGGGAATTTTTTACTAATAATAGAATTGAAAAGGATTTAACATGGATTTCATATTTACCATCTATATCTCAAGTAGAAAAACTAACTCAAACCTTGAAATCAAAAAATTTTAAAAATATAGAAATTAAAGAAAATCTTGAAAGATACTGGATTGTTAAAGAAAATATCTTACGTCCAAAAAATGAAATGGTTGGTCATACAGGTTTTATTGTTTCAAGTAGGTATATTTTATAGTAATCAATCAGGTTCAATCATAATGCACTCACCAGGGCATTCTTCAGCAGATTCAATTACAGCATCTTCCTGTCCTTTTGGAACAGCTGCGACACCTTCAGCACCTTCAACATTACCATTTTCTTTAGAAAATACCTTATCTCCTTCTTTTACATAAAAGAGGCCATCATCTAATCCAACAAATACGTCTGGGGCAATTTCTTCACAGAGACCGTCACCAGTACAAAGATCTTGATCTATCCAAACTTTCATAACATACATTTTACATCAAATAAGCTATACACAAATAGATGTAAATAAAATTATATTAAAAAATTTGTAGAATATATATATGAGCAATCAATACATAAATATATAACTTATGAAAAATGTGTTAAAAAGATGCGTATCTTTACTTACGTTATTTAATGAAAAATCTATTCATTTAAGCACAGATTACATAAAAGACAATATAAGTGAATATAGAAATTTATCAGACACTGCATTTAAAAGATCTTTTGAACGAGATAAAGTTCTTTTAAGGGAAATGGGATACAACCTAGATTACATTAAGGACAAATGGACTATAAACGAAGGATATAATTTATCTGGAACAGCAATTATTAGTGATATTAAAAAAAATGAAGATGTAAATTTTCAAAAATTTTTAAATACATATCATATAATTAAAAATTATTTAAATTCAAATAACGAAATCACAGAAAATAAAGATTATATATCTAAATTGAATAAATCAATTATTGATAAAAAAAGAGTATCTTTTAATTACCAAAATAAATTGAGAAAAGTATATCCGATGGGAATTAAATTCTTTAATGATAATTGGTATCTGGGTGCTGAAGAAAATAAAAAACTTAAAACATTTAGTTTACGTAAAATTAGTAATTTAAAAATTGGTAATAAATCTGATTTACATGAAAAGGATTATAAAAAAATTCAATTTTCATGGGAATCTAAAGATTATTTAATATCCATTAAAATACATTTAGAAAAAGAAATATATCTTATCAATAAAAATGTTTTTAATCATTCTGTAATATCCAAAAACCAAACAAATAATTTATTAGAATTAGTAATAACTACCTATGATGTTCATGGACTACTAAGATTTTTACTTTTAACTAATCCAAAAAAGTTAACTATAAGCAAAAAACATAAAATCCTATTGTTAGAGGTTCTAAATGTCTAAGAAAATAAATTTAACAACTATAGGAAATTTAATTTCACTAATTAAACTTAACCAAATTTGGAAAATTGATGAATTATTAGAAAAAGCAAATATTGATTATGAGGAATTACTGTATTTATTAACAATACTTTCAAATATATTTTCAAAAAACGGGGATTATTTTTTAGATTTTGATTTAAATTTTGAGAACAATAAAATATCATTTAATAGTTCAACTGATATATTTGAAATCGAAACAATAACTGATTTAGAGTTATTTAAGATTTATACAGTTATAAATACAATAGATATAGATATAGATTTCGATACTGTTACAAATAAGGATATCAATTTATTTAATAAAATTCTTACTTCAGCTTTTAAAATATATGACTTAAAAAATGAAACTGAAATAATTGATAAAAATATTAATTTAAATAAAAATACGACAATTGAGTACATTAAATTAGGTAATAGTAATTCCGATTATTATGATATTGAGCCGTTATTAATAAAATCTAACTTAGAGGGCTCTGTACTTGAGGCTTATGATCTAAAAGATAAAAAAGTAAAAACTTTTTTGATTAATCGCATCGTTTCTATTGGCGATAGTGTAAATAAAAAATCAAGAAATAAAAATACACAAAATGAAATTGAAGTAATCTTTGAACTAAAAGATAAAAGTTTATTGTTAAAATTTAAAGAAATTAAAAAACAACAAAATACTTATGTTGTTAAATTTAGAAATAAAAATATAGCTATTGAATTTTTTATTGAGAACTTTACTTCTGCAAGAGTAATTTCACCAAATATAGTTAAAGTTGAAGTTATGAAAAGAGTTAATTCGATCAGAAAGTTGTTAGCATAATGAGTTTTATAGAATTAATTATTATTTTCTTAATTACTTTAGGCATTGTAGATAAAAAAAAATTACAAAGTTTATATAGAATTATTAAAAATATCCAAAATGGACCAAAAAGAGAAATTATTGGTGATGAAAGTTTAGAACAGGAATGGACTTGGGTAGATAGAACTGAAAATGAGGAAGAATGAAAAAACCATTCTTTGACCACTTAAAAGAATTAAATTTAAGATTATTCCTTTCTATTTCGGTCTTATTATTATTTTCGATAATTGTTTATATAAATTATTCCTTTTTTATTGATTTTTTAATCAACCCATTAAAAGAAGCTGGTTATAGTGTAGAAAATATTTTTGCTATAACTATTTATGAAGGATTCCAAGTTAAGATATCGAATGTTATTCTGATCTCGCTGTTATTGCTATTTCCATTAATACTTATCAATTTAGGTTTTTTTATAAAACCAGCATTAAATATTAATTCATTTTCATTTTATTTATATTTTCTATTTTTTACTTTCTTATATTATTTTGGAATATTCTCTGCATTAACTATTAGTCATGTGGGCATTGAATTCTTATTGTCATTTAATGAAAATGAAATTTTACTTAGATCCCAATATTATTTTCAATTTATAATAAGGGTTTCTCTTCTCTTCGGCATTTCATTTCAATTTCCTTTAATAATTCTATTTCTCCTAAATAAAAATATTATTAAAGTTAGGTATTTTACTGACAACAGGGCTGAACTATTTATATTCATACTTATACTATCGGCTGTAATAACACCCACAGGAGATCCTATAACTTTATTTATATTTGCTGTACCAATGTATTTGTTAGTTGAGATAATGATTTTATTACATAAAAAAGTAAAATAGTGGAATTTAAATTAGATAAATTTCAAGAAGATGCAATTAAATCTGTTTATGAAAATTTAAATGTTTTAGTGATTGCCCCAACAGGGTCTGGAAAAACTTACATAGCTGAAAAAGCTGTTCAGAAATATCTATCTGAGCAATTAAATGTAATATATACAACACCTATAAAGGCTTTATCTAATCAAAAATATAATGATTTTAATGATCTTGGCTACGAGACAGGACTCTTAACAGGGGATAGGACAATAAATTCAGAATCTTCATTGGTAGTAGGTACAACTGAAATATTGAGAAACATGATTTTTACAGACGATAAAAGATTAGATGATATAGGAATAATTGTACTTGATGAAGTGCATTATTTAGGTGATTCAGAAAGAGGTACTACATGGGAAGAAATAATAATACATGCACCAAAAAATATAAAGTTGTTATGTTTGTCAGCTACTGTAGAAAATAAAAATGAATTTCTTGAGTGGATAGTTTCATTAAGAGGACCAACTAAACTTGTAGAAAGTTCAACAAGGCCAGTTCCATTGGATGTGGAATTAGTAGCAACTGAAAGAAATAATGAAAAAATCTACACTATTAAATCAACAAAAAATAATAAAAATAAAAAAACATTTAAGTTTGATAAAAAATATATAAAACACAAGAAACCCTTATTGGCTAATCAAATTAATTATCTTGACATCAATAACTTAACTCCAACAATATTTTTCTATTTTTCAAGAGATCGTGTTGAATCAAAAGCTAGACAGGCTACTTCAACTAGGCCTAAACAAAAAGAAAAAATAATATTAAAAAGTTTATTTGACGAAGTATTTCAAAATTTAGATAACGAAGAATATAATTTGTTAAATTTGGACGAGCTATATTGGATGTGGTCAAGAAGAATTGCTTATCACCATGCAGGTTTAGCTCCTATCGTAAAAGAATTTATTGAATATTTATTCTTGCATAAACATATAGATATACTTTTTGCAACTGAAACTCTTGCTTTAGGATTAAATTTACCAGCTAGATCTATTGTTATTGATGCTCCATATAAATATGACGGAGTTAAAACAAGACTAATAACACAATCAGAGTTTTTACAATTAACAGGAAGAGCAGGGAGAAGAGGTATTGATAAAATAGGATATGCTTTTATTAATTTTGATAATAATATTGATACCCATTGGTACGATAAATTATTTTCTTTAAAACCTAGTACATTGAATTCTTCATTTTCTATTTCTTATTCTTCCATACTTAATATGACTAATAAATATAAAGTAAGTGAAGCCATTAAGTTGATAAATAAAAGCTTTTATTCTTTCCAAAATAAATTTGATACCGATAATTTAGAAAGTATATTCAGTAGTAAATTACAGATACTTAAAGAATTAAATTATTTTGATTCAGAAAAAAAGCAAAAAACTTTAACAGAAACTTATAGAGATACTTTCATTCCTGGTTTAGAAATTATTGAAGAGGGTAAAGAAATAGAATTTTATCTTATGTTCCTCTGTTCTGGCCTTTCCAAATCAAAGCATGAATTTTCAATACATGAAAAATATGAAAACATTTATACAAAGTTTCTTATTTCACAAGAAGAAATAAATAAACTAGAAGCTTTTAATAACATAAATACTAGAACTATTATCGATATTTCATGGTTCAGTGTTTTTAATGAATATTTAATTAGTAATAATTTAGAATACGTTTTAAATAAATTTAATTTAAATATAGGTGACTTTATACGAACAGCAAAAGAAGCATCAGAACTTTCATTAAAATTGTATAATATTTTTAATATTGACGAATTTAAGCAAATTAATAAATTATTTAATAATAAGTTGATTCAAAAGACAATGTTATGAAAACATATATAGTTATCTATAATAAAAATTCAAGAGGTAAAAATTATTCAAAAAAAGATTTAGAAAATATATTTTCTACGCATGATCTTATATCTAAAATATTTGTTACTAATGAGATTAAAGACGTTGAGATAATAATTGAAAAATATAAAGATCCTAATAAATACATATATTGTGCAATTGGCGGGGACGGTACTTTAAATTCATTAATAAATGCTTTATTAATGAATAGTATTGTTAATCCAGAAGTAGCATGTATATCTTCTGGAAGCGGCTCTGATTTTTTAAGAACTTTCGCTATGCCAAGTGATATTAATCAAGCAATAATAAGAATTAAAAATAATCAAAATTATGTTGTTGATACTGCGTTAATTGAATCAAAATCAAATTCAAGATATTTTATAAATGTATTAAATTATGGTTTTTTAGCTGAAACTGTAAATTTAAGTGAAAAATTACCAAATATATTAAAAAGATTTAGATACCCAATAAGCTTTTGGTTGAAACTTTTGAGTGGTAAACAATCTCTATTTAAGTTAAGTACTAATTCTTACGAGTTTGATTCAAATGCTTTTAATGTTTCAATATGTAATGGACAATTTTTTGGAGGCGGTTGGAATATTTCACCAAAATCAAGTCTTCAAGATGGTTTACTCAATATACAAATTTTTAAAGTTACAAAAATTAAAGCTATGAAGCTATTTTTTTTAGCTAAAAAAGGGCTACATTTGACTGATCCGGACGTAATGGTAAAAAAATCAGATAAAATCTTTTTAAAATCCGAACAACCGATTGAAATAGATGGTGATTTTTTTGATTATGGACCAGCTAAAATTTCTGTTAAAAAACACTCCATACAGTTAAAAATTTAGTATTATTTTTAGGACAATCTAAGGGGACTTATGGCTAAAAAAGAAGAAGAAGTAGTAGTTGAAGAACCTACTTTAGAAGACTTAGAAGATGAAGAAGAAGATGCCGAAGAAGTACCATCAGACACCGAAGAAGAAAAAGAAGAAATAGAAACTGAGTCATTAGAAGCACGTGTCGAAAAAGAGAAAAAAAGCGTAGAAGATTCTGACGAAACGGAGGGCTCATTTATTTCAGTTGATGCCGCTGAAAAAAGAAATGTTAAAAAATCAGATTTAAAATTAGATGAAGTCGTTGAAGAAATACAAGAAGATGAATTTACTTGTTCAGTTTGTTACCTAGTACTTAAAACAACACAGCTAGAAAAACCAAGAGTTAAAGTTTGTGTAGATTGTGCCTGAAGCTAAATTTAATGAATTAAATTATACTTTTACAATCAATGTCTCGGAACAAATATCAAAAGAGTTAAGAAATCAATTTAAAGAGACTCTATCGATAATCGATAATAAACTTATTAGTTACTATTTCAATTTAAACATAAATAATATTATCAATTACATTTTAAAACTCAATGATTGGGAAATAGGGTACGGATTAATTGCTGAAGATGATGAATATTGGAATTTATATGAAATATTTTTACAAGAAGAATTTAGAGAGCTAGGACTTGGTACAAAATTATTTGAATATATAAAAAATGATTCACACAAAAGTAATAAAAAAATTAGAACTTACACATTACCAAGTGACAGAAGAGCAAAAAATTTTTATGAAAGTAACCGAATCACTGCAAGAGTTTTGATTATGGAGGAAAAACGTGAAAACTCTCGGTACAGACCTTGATGGAACATTTTACATTGATGATAAATTAATTAAAGGAGTTAAATCATCATATAATAAATTAATTAAAAATAATTATAAAATATTATTTATTACTAATAATAGTTCTATATTACCAAATACAATTTGTTCAAAATTACAAAATTTATTGTCAACGGAGTTAGATATTGGAACTATCGTCACACCATTAGTTGTATTTGAAGAATATATATTAGATAGTAAAAATAACATTTACGTTTATGGATCAGAAGAATTAAAAAAATATGTAACGTCTATAAGTAGTGTAACAAAACAAATTGAAGAATCAGATTTAATTTTGATTGGAAGAAAAGAAAATATTGATAGAGAAGAAATAATAAAAATATCTAAACATGTAAATTATGGATTAAATGCAATGGCTCTTAATAAAGATTTAACATATCCAGCAACTGGTAATAAACAAATTCCTGGCAATGGTGCGGTAATAAAAATAATTGAAGACAATACAAATAAAAATATTGATTCATTTGGTAAGCCAGATTTATTATATACAGAATATTTAAAAAAATATGTACCAGAAATTTCTTATATGATTGGTGATAGAGTTGACACTGATATTATCTTAGGTAATAATCTAGGAGCTAAAACATTTTTAGTTAACTCATCAATTGATAACTTTATGAATGTTAATCTAGCTGATTATCATTATGATAGTTTTTCAGAATGTGTATCGTTTATAGTTAAAAATTTTTAATATAAAAAAACCAAATATAAAACCCGATATATGAGCTTCCCAAGAAATATTACTTGTTTGTAAAGCAATCAATAATTGTGATAATAGCCAAAATATCATAAAATATTTAGCCTTTATAGTTGTAGGAAAAAATATTCCGAAAGGTACTAATACTAATAATCTTGCATTAGGAAATAAATATAGATACGCTCCCATTAAAGCAGAAACTATACCGGAAGCTCCGACAATAGGATTTATATTATTTTGATTAATAATGGCATGACCTAAG
Organism: Candidatus Actinomarinales bacterium; assembly: GCA_004214055.1. GTDB lineage: Bacteria > Actinomycetota > Acidimicrobiia > Actinomarinales > Actinomarinaceae > Actinomarina. Next base: position 31,736 of record SGYT01000002.1, read on the forward strand.
ACACTTAAAAAACCTGATAAAGTAAGAAATAAAATGAATCTTGTTTTACCAAGTTTATCTTCAACGTTGTTACCAAAAATCCAAAAGCTCCATAGATTTCCAACAATATGAATAAAATTAGCATGTAGAAATAAAGAAATAAAAATACTTAATAAAATATTTTTATCTGGAAATATAAAATAATCAGGAACTAAATTACATTTATTAAAATAGTACTGATTAGCAGCCAACGGAGAATTACTTACAACTTCACAAGGAATAGCTGAATATTTATAAAAAAAGTTAATAAGATCTATGTTATTTTTAGGTTGTATAAAGATAAAAACTAATCCAGAGAAGATAATAAAAAATCTTGATATAAAAGGTGTATTTTTAGCAGGATTTATATCAGATATTGGTATCATTTTGTACTCCACAGAAGTTACGTATAATATATCCTAGTGAAGAAAATTTTATTATTAACATCTAGAAACAATTTAAAAAATAAAAATTGTATAAAAATTACAAATTACTTAAATAAAAAAAGTATAAATTATCAACATATCGATATAAATATCGACATAGATGAATTTAAAAATATTAAATATAATACCAACTCTTTGATACTTAGTTTTGGTGGTGACGGGACTGCACTAAAAGCTATGAAACTTGGTTGGAAGTATAAGCTAGATGTTCTTTCTTTCGGCCCTGGCAGGGTAGGATATTTAGTTAGATCATTAAATGAATTTAATAATCTAATTGATCAGTGGGTAAGAGGTAAATATACTTTTGTAAAAAGATTTCCAATTATTCAAAATGAAGATTTAGATTTGCCATCTTTTAATGAAGTTGTAATAATTAAAAATTCTCCAACTAGATTATTAGATTTATCAATATTGACATATGATCAAAAAGTAGATTTCAGAGCTGACGGAATTATTATTTCAACTTCATTAGGATCTACGGCATATAATTACTCTGCTGGTGGACCAATTGTTCATAATGATATAGATTCTATAATAATCACTCCAATCTCGCCGTTTACTAAATTTCCACGCTCGATTGTTGTAAGCAGGGATACTAAATTAGATATAACTATAAAAAAAAATCAAAACTTTGCTATTCAGTTTGATGGGTCAGTTGAAGTTGAAGAGTGCATTAATAAAAATCTAACTTATAAATATGGATTATCAAAAAAAGCTATAAAAATTATAGGAGATGATAATAATCTAAAGCTTGATAAGTTTCTTAATCAAATATTAAGATAGTCCTTCCAATATTTATATTTCATGGTAAAGTTTCAATGTGACCAAATACATATTTGTCACCGGTGGTGTTGTCTCTGGTCTTGGTAAAGGGATTACTTCTGCATCTCTTGGAAACCTACTCAAAGCAAGAGGATTATCTGTTATAAATCAAAAACTTGATCCATATATCAATGTAGATCCTGATACTATGAATCCTTTTCAGCATGGCGAAGTTTTTGTGACTGAAGATGGTGCAACAACTGATTTAGATTTAGGCCATTACGAAAGGTTTACCGGAGTAAATCTCAGAAAAGATGCAAATGTAACAACAGGAAGTATTTACAGAAAAGTAATTGAAAGTGAGAGAAAAGGAGACTACCTAGGTGCTACAGTGCAGGTAATACCTCATATAACTGATGAAATAAAAAGAAGGATAAAAGGTATCTCTAATGATGTCGATATCCAGATAACAGAAATTGGCGGAACAGTGGGGGATATAGAAATACTCCCTTTTCTTGAAGCTGCTCGTCAAATTAAAAAAGAATTAGGTCAAGAAAATGTAATGTTTGTACACGTAACATTAGTTCCCTATATAGGGCCAAGTACTGAAATGAAGACAAAGCCAACTCAACACTCTGTATCTGTTCTAAGAAGTTCAGGGATAAGCCCTGATGTTATTGTCCTAAGATCAGACAGAGAGTTAAATGATGAAATTAAAAGCAAGGTTTCATCATTTTGTGATGTTTCTTTCGAAGATGTAATTAGTGCTCCAGATTTAGATGATATTTATGAAGTACCATTAAAAATGAATAAAGAAGGATTAGACAGCTCTGTTGATAGCAGGTTAAAGTTATCCACTTCTAAACCAGATTTGGAAGAATGGAAAAATATGCTTAACTTAAAATCTGGTGTTGAAAAAACAGTAGAAATTGCAATATTAGGAAAATATTTCGGTCTTCCTGATAGCTATCTATCTGTTGTTGAATCTTTAAATCATTCATGCTTACACAATAAAGTTAAGTTAAACCTACATTGGGAAGATTCTGATAATTTTAATATAGAAGATTTAAATAAATTTGATGGTGTAGTTATTCCCGGTGGTTTTGGTTACAGAGGGATTGAAGGAAAAATATCAGCTATTGAAATATTAAGAAAACAAAAAATTCCATTCTTAGGAATATGTCTTGGTTTACAATGTGCTGTTATTGAATTTGCAAGAAACGAGTGTGGAATTAAAGATGCTAATTCTTCTGAATTTTCACAAAATACTACTAATTTTGTTATCGACTTACTTCCTAATCAAAATCTAGAAAAAGATGATATCGGTGCATCAATGAGGCTAGGTACATACCCATGCAAAATAAAAGAAGGGACTAAAACATCAAAAATTTACAAAGATGAAATAATTTACGAAAGACATAGACATAGATATGAAGTAAATAATAATTATAAAGAAGAACTAGAAAATGCGGGACTAATATTCAGTGGAATGTCTCCAGATAATAATTTAATTGAAATGATTGAAGTAAAAGATCACCCGTTTTTTGTCGCATCTCAATTTCATCCAGAATTCAAATCAAGACCATGGGAGCCTGCTCCTATGTTTAACTATTTCATTCAAGCATCCGCGAATAATAAAAAAGTTAGTAAAAATGTTATTAAATCACAAAAGGTAAAAGATTAATTCTAAAAATAATGAATTGCTCGAAGATTATAAAAGCTATATAACATATACAAAAGGATTATCTGAGAATACAGTAAAAGGATACATATCAGATATAAATAAATTTTTAGATTTTATTAAAGAAAAAAATATCAACAATGATTTAGTTGATGATTATTTAATAGATTTAAATAAAAAGAAATCGTCTCAAAAAACAAAACAAAGATTTATGTCGTCACTTATTCAGTATATAAATTGGTATAACGAGAAATATGCAAATAATAAAATTGATATCGACAGAGTTGACATCAAGTCGGGAGTCTACTTGCCAGATACTATTCAAATAGAAGAAATAAACAAGTTAATTGATTACTATAATCACGATAATTTTCTTGAATCTAGAAATAAAACTTTAATAGATTTTTTATACTCCACTGCCTGTAGAGTTTCAGAAGTATGTACCGTCAAATTATCAGATATTGATTTTGATGATGACTTTATAATAGTTACAGGAAAAGGCTCAAAACAAAGAATAATTCCACTAGGAACAGAACTTAAGTTAAATCTATTAGATTACATAAATATTAGAAAAAAATATCTCGATAAAGATTTAAACACTTTATTTTTAACTAAAAATAAAAATTCTATGGAAAGAACATCTGTATTTAGAGTAGTTAAAAATACTGCAGTAAATGTAGGATTAAAACATTCTATTCACCCACATACACTTAGACATAGTGCAGCAACTCAAATGCTAGAAGCTGGATGTGATTTAAGAACTTTACAAGAATTTCTGGGACACTCATCAGTATCAACTACACAAATATATACTAAATTGACAAAAGAATTTATTTCAGAGGTATTTCAAGAAAGCCATCCAAGAGCATGACAAAAATAATAATAAAAATAAAAAGAACTATTAGATATATTTTTTATAGGAATTTAAATATCGACGAACAGATAAAGGTAGCTGACTACATGGTTGACAATAACTTACTACATCTTTATTGGACAATGTCAAAAGCTGATCGCCATCACTCTTATGAGGTATTTGAAAGAACATATAAAAATTCAGATGATAAAGAGCTTTTAATTCTATCTCTTTTACATGATATAGGAAAATCAAAAATTAATGCTGGATTATTGTTTAGGGTTTTTAGTGACCTAGGACTTATTAATAATAAAAAAAGTCATTTATATTTAAACCATGAAGTTATTGGATTACAAATTCTTGAAGAAAACAAAATAAATACAAGAATTATTAATTATTATGAAAATAATTTATTAAAACAAAAACACACTGTATTAGACAAAACTGATTACTAATGGAAATAATTAAGATAATAGATAATTTAAAAGATCTTTTAATCAAATATACTTCTAATTCTGAAAAACTGCTCGAGGAAGACCTGAGTTTAATATTTAATAAAATAGAAAAAACTACTTTTACAGAAGATATTGATAGTTATTCTGAATTTGTATTGTTAGGCGCTTCTTTATTTGAAATTAAAGCCAAGAGGCTACTTCCACAGGACGAAGAGGTAGATTGGCTAGATGAAGTAGAACTAATGAAGGATAAAGACTTAGCATTTGCTAGGTTATTGCAATTTAAAGCTTTTTCTGAAGTGGGTCTAGCTTTAGCATCAAGAATTAAAACAAACGAAAATTCAGTCCCAGCATTTAAATATTATCAGACTAAAGATATGTTATTAAAACCTGATATTGAATATGAAATTAAACTAGAACAATTTAACTTTATTGCAAAAGAAGTATTTTTAAGATATAAAACTTTCAAGGGTTTTGAGCATATTGATAAAGACCTACCAGATCTGCAAACTTCTATTGATGATTTATTAAAAGAAGTTGATAAAAGGTTAACTACTTCTTTTGAAGAACTAGTGTTAGGTGTCAAAACACCAGAGGAAGCCGTTGCGTTCTTCTTAGCTTTATTAGAAACTGTTAAATGGGGTTTTATAAAAGCAGATCAGGATAATATTGATAGAGAAATAAATATTGAAAAAAACTATGAATAAAAAAATAATTACAGCAACTTTATTAATAAGTGATGGACCAGTTGAACACGCATATTTTATTGATTTATTGAATATTTCACCTGAAAATTTAATTAATTTGTTAAGCGAGATTAATTCAGAAATGAGAAATATTGAATTAGGTTTTGAAATTAAATATGATAAAAATAAATCAGATATTAAAACAATAAGTGAAATCTCAACTTATCTTAACAACGTTAAGCCACCATCAATCTTAAAAGGGTTATCTACACCAGCATTAGAAACTTTAGCTATTGTTGCTTACGAACAACCAGTAACTAAATTAAAAATATCTGAAATAAGAGGGGTAGAATCTGAATCTTCAATTAAAACCCTTGAAGCGAGAGGTTTAATTGAGACTGATGGGCAGTTAGATGTCCCAGGCAATCCAATGCTATATAAAACTACAAGTTTATTTTTAGAAAAAACGAACATATCCTCTTTAGAAGATTTACCAAGTATTGGTGAATATTTCAATTCACCCAATGAAGAAGAATAATTGAGAATTAATAAATTCCTAGCTCTTAATTTAAACATTTCAAGAAGAGAATCAGACAAATTGATCAAAAATAAACAGATAAAAATTAATGGTAATTTTGCTGTACTAGGTCAAAAAGTAGAAAATAATGATGTATTGTTTTATAAGAATGAAATAATTAATCCAATATCAGTACATCAATATTATAAATTTTATAAACCAATAAATTATGTATCTTCTAGAAGAAGTCAAGGTAATTCAAAAACAATATATGATTTATTAAAAAATAAAAAATTAAAATACTCAGGAAGGCTTGATAAAGATTCAGAAGGATTGATGCTATTAAGTACAGATGGTAGTTGGCTGAATGAATATTCTCATCCAAGTAAAGGACTAACTAAAAAATATATTATTACTACAAATGTTGAAGATGTCAATCTAACAAAATTTAAAAAAAAAATAACTGTTAATAAGGAAGATTTAAATATTCATTCAATAGAGAAAAAATCTAAATTTGAGTATTTAGTTGTATTAAAGACTGGTAAAAATAGAGAAATAAGAAAGATATTTGAATACAATAATATAAAAATTACAAAATTAAAACGTATTTCCATAGGTAAATTCACATTAGGTAATATGAAAAAGGGAGATTTAGAAGAAATTAAAATATGAAAAAAGTTATAACTATTGACGGCCCTTCTGGTGTAGGAAAAACAACTATCGGACAAGAAATTGCATTAATGCTTAACTATACATTTTTTTCAAGTGGAAAACTATATAGATATATTTCTAAATATTCTTATGATGAAAAAAATTATAAATATGATAAATTTAAATTATCTATAGATATTTCAGGAAATTGCACAATAAATAACAGAAAATACAATGATGATGAACTTTATAATAAAAATATTAATTTGCACAGTTCAGAAATTGCTAAAAATTCAACTGTAAGACAATTAGTAAAGACATCTTTACTAACTTTTTATAACAATATTCAAAATGGACTAGTTATTGAAGGTCGAGACATGGGAAGTGTAGTCTTTCCAAATGCTGAGTATAAAATTTATTTAGATGCTGATGAAAACATTAGAGGTAAAAGAAGAGAGGACCAATCTGATTCAGAAGAAACTATCGAAGAGATTAAACAAAGAGACCATAAAGACATGCATAGAGATGAATCACCATTAATCATACCTAAAAATTCTGTAATAATAGATAACACTAATAAAACAAAAGAAGAAACAATAGAAGAAATTATAAAGAAGTTAAAGCTTCAGTAGCAGTCCAACTTTTATCATTTTTAACTCCATATTGTGATTTAATATTATTTTCAGGATACATTGAAGATATAAAATTTGATAAGTTTTTAATATTTGTTCTCAGTTCGACAGGAAGTGGAAAATATTCAGTTTCATTTGTATCAATATAAAATTCTATATTTTTAGGATTTATATATTCTACAATATTTTGAACTATATGATCAGGAGCAGACGCACCTGCCGTTATAGCTATATCCTTATTTTTTAAATTTATTTTATTTACATCATCAGTTGTTTCAACTCTGAAAGCTTCTTTACCAATATTATTTAATGAAGTAACAAGAGCATTAGTATTACTTGACGTTGATGAGCCAACTACAATTACTGCATCAACTTTATTAGAGATATTAATTATTGCTTCTTGTCTATTTGTAGTGGCATAACATAAATCATTTTTTCTAGGCATTTTGAGATTTGGATATTTTTCTTTAGCTTTTATCATTATAGGTTCCCAATCTGACATTGCTAAAGTTGTTTGAGCTAATAAAGAAACTTTATTAGAATTTAAATCCACATTTTCAATTTCATCAACACTTTCTATTAAGTTCATTGAATCAGGAGCAACACCCATTGCACCAATAGCTTCATCGTGATTCTTATGTCCAACATATATAATCTTGTAACCATCTTCACTAAATTTTTTTGCTTCATGGTGTACTTTTGTTACTAATGGACATACTGAATTTACGTTAGTTAAGGATATTGATTTAAATTCATTTTCAATTTTTGGTGCTGTTCCATGTGCTGACAGCATAACGATTGCATTTTCAGGTAATTCTTCAGGATTATTAACAAATTTTACGTTATTTTCTTTAAACTTTTTTACAATCCAATCATTGTGTACAATTTCATGATAGCAATAGATAGTTTCGTCATAAATTTTTAACATCCAGGTCAGAGCTTTAATAGCCATTTCAACACCAGCACAAAAACCTCTTGGAGTTACAACATATAGATTATTTACCATAAAATAAGGATAGCTATATTTAAATTATGATAGAAAACAATAAGAATGAAGTTTTAATACTAGGATTGCCAAATTCAGGTAAGTCGACCTTGGTAAATGTACTTACATCAAAAAAAGTATCAATTATTGGTTCGACACCAAATACTACAAGAGATAAAGTGACAACTAATACTGTAATCAATAATAAACAAGTAGTTATATCTGATTTACCTGGGTATTTAGAAGATCCAGACGAACTAAATAAAAAATTCCAAAATAAATTAGATGAATATATTAAACAAGCAAATCTAATTCTATTTGTGATTGATGTAAATACAAAAAATTATAAAGGACTAGATAAATTAAATAAAATATTGAGAAATCAAGATAAAACAATATTTACAGTATTTAATAAATGTGAAAATTTCAATTCTTATGATTTAGATAAAAATTTATATAAATATATATTTGATCTTGATTTTTATATTTCATCTATTCACAAAACAGGTATTGACGAATTAAGTAATGGTATTTCAAAAAAAATAAAGAAAGGCAATACTGATTCAAGATTGATTAATAAAGAGAATTCGTTAGTACTGATTGGAAGACCTAATTCAGGAAAATCTACGTTATTTAATTCATTACTAGACAATGAAAGGTCCGTAGTTTCATCTACAGCTGGTACTACTAGAGATGTAATAAAAGATACTTTGAGTTTAAATAATAAACAATATCAAATTATAGATACCGCTGGTGTCCCAAGAAATAAACAGAAAAATCAAATTGATAGATATGCTTCATATCTTGCTGTAAATGAATTAAACAATTCTTTAACAGCATTAATTATTATTGATTCAACTGTTGGATTAAGTTTTGAGGACTTAAGATTAATTAATGAGTGTGTTGAAAATAATGTTACGCCAATATTAATTATGAACAAATGGGACCTACTAGATACTGAAGATAAAGATATCATTAATAAAAATATTAAGGATAATTTAAAAAGGTTTGATTGGATAATAATACTAAGAACATCTGCCTTAACAAAAAAAGGGATTAATTTAATAGAAAAGACATTAGAGGAGCTTTATAAACAACAACAAATAAGAGTCTCCACTTCAGAATTAAATATTTTCCTAAGAGAATTATGGGTATCTAAACCTCCTCATCCATTTAGAGGAAAACGATCAAAATTAAAATATGCTACACAATATCAAATCTTACCTCCCTCTGTAGCAATTAATTTAAATGGTAGAATTCCACTAAATTATCAAAATTTTTTAATATCTAAACTAAGACAAAAATATGGTTTTTATAATATTTGTATAAAAATTAAATATAACTTATAAATGGAAAATTTTGGATTTAAATTAGGTACTTTTTTATTTGGGTTTTACCTAATTATTAGGTTTTTTCAAATTATTTTTATTAATTTATAACTCATTTTTTTAAAATTTCAATGTTTTTTGGTAAAAAACTCTCATATTTATTGTATTAATAATAAGTCCATCTAATATTAGATGATTCCACTTAATGTGGAATTTTTGTATACAAAAAGGAGAAACTTTGAGTAATTTCACAGGATCTAGATCTTGGCGATTTTTATTACTTTTCACAGTTTTTGCTATGGTAGTTGTTGCTTGTGGAGGCACGAGCGACGATACTGCAGAAGAAGTAGTAGAGGAAGCTCCGGCTGAAACTGCTGCTCCTGCAACTACTGCAGCAGCTGCTGAGGAAGCTGCACCATCCGGACCGGACGGTGTTTATAAAATGGCTATATTCTCAGATCCACAAACACAGAATTATTGGAATTATCTTGATACAGAAACTGACGTTTGGACAGCATATGTAATGTCTGGCCAAGCTGTTTCACTATTCTCTATTTCATATCCAAACTATCAGCTAGTAACAGGAATAGCTGATGAATTAGTTGAAACTTCAACTGATAATGGTGACGGTACATATACATATACTGTTCCTATAACACAAGGATACGAATGGAGTGATGGTTCACCTATTACAGCAAACGATATGGTATTTACATATAATACCGCACAAGGACTTGGTCTTTTAAGCAACTGGGAAACTTCTTACGCAGCTGCTGATGAAGAGACTTTAGGAATTGTTAGTTTGGTTGCTGTTGATGACTATACTGTTGCAATCACTTTAAACTTTGATGCAGGACTTTCTGCATGGCAATATAAAATTGCACAAGCACCAATACTTCCAGAAAGTTATTGGGCGCAATACGCTACTGATAGAGAAACTCTATTAGCAGCTGACGGGAGCGCAGCTCCTGTAGCGAGTGCTTTTGAATATGACAAAGTTGAACAAGGTGCATTCTACACATGGTCATATGATTCAGATACAATGTGGTTCGGCGGAGATACTACTATTTATAAGAGTGGTACAGCTGTTGAATGGGATAATGGAAAAGCTCCAAAAGTTAGTGCATCATTTGGTGACACTAGTGGAGAAGCTCAACTATCTTATACAGCAGGACCTTATGTAGGTACTGTTGAGTTCACATTATATAGTGATCAGGATGCTGCTTATTTAGCATTCCAAAATGGGGAAGTAGACTTTGTTCTCAACCCATTAGGTGTAAAGAGAAATCTTTTTGACCAACTATCAAGAGTTCAAGGTGTCGAAACTGTTGCCAACTTAGGTAATGGTATGAGATACATGGCTTTCAATACAAGAATTTTCCCTGGTAGTGACAAAGCATTTAGACAATCAGTAGCTTGTATATCTGATAAAGAATTTGTGCTTGATAACGTTCTACAAGGGGTAGCTGTAAATATGGACGGACAAATGCCTGAAGCATTAACAGCGTGGGTAGCACCAGTAACTGGTGTACTTGCGGACTGTGCTGGCTTATCTGCTGAAGAAAGATTCAACAAATCAGTTGAAATCCTTCAAGCTGGTGGATGGACAGCAAGCGACTGGGGTTCACACCCAGGCGGTGCTGACAGAGCAGTAGCTCCTACAGGAGTTAAAGGTCCTGGTGGGGAAACTCCACCGAGCGATATGTTACTATACGCTCCAGGTGCAGGTTATGACCCATTAAGATCAACTATGTCATTGTTCATAGCAGATTGGATGCAACAACTTGGTTTCGACGTAACTGCTAGACCAACAGGTTTCAGCGTTATTGTTGACAAGGTGTTCACACCAGAAAATTGTAAAGACTGGTATTTTTATATGCTTGGATGGGGTTTGAGTGCATACCCAGACCATCCAGTTGATTTCTTCAACTCAGCGTATGACACATGCGATGGTGGATATAATACACCAGGATTTAACAATGCTGAATTTGACGCTTTAACTGACCAGTTCAAAGCAGCAAAGACAGTTAGTGAAGCTATAGCAATATCACAGGCAATGGAAGCAATATTGTTTGAAGAAATGCCTTACTTAGTGTTGTTTAACGTACCAACACTTGAGGTATATCGAAGCAATGTTGAATTCCCATTCACTGATGTATTGGATGGTTTAACTGGTACAGGTGGCGGATACCCATCAAACGTAAAAGTATCTGATTAAAAAAAATTATTACATAGGTGAGCTTTAATAGCTCACCTATGTATTTTTTACCCAAATCCTATTAAAATAAATAGGTCCTATAAAAAATAGGAAGAGGATAAATTATGGCAGAATACATAATCAGAAGAACACTTCAAATGATTGTTGTATTTTTTATTTTCTTAGTCTCATCATATTTGTTATTTAATGCCATTCCGGGAAATGCTTTTTCAAATTTATTATTAAATCCTGATCTTCCACCTGATGCATATGAAAAAGTATTAGCTACCTATGGACTAGATAAACCTATTATGGAAAGAGTCCAACTATATGTAGTTAACTTTTTTAAAGGAGATTTTGGATATTCATATAAGTATTATCCTAAAACCCCTATTGAATTAATCGCTGAAAGACTACCAAGAACATTAATGCTGTTTGCAATTGTAAATATTGTTGCTTTCTATACAGGATTCCTAGTTGGTAAAGTTTTAGCGTGGAGAAGAGGGTCTAAATCCGAAACATGGATAACTGTAACGTCAGTTTTTTCATATACTGTTTTTTATCCATGGTTTGCTCTTATGATGTTATGGTTCTTTGGTTATAAAATGGGTTGGTTCCCAATTGGTAAATTTTTATATCCAGAAAAATGGTATACCGCTCCATGGGATAGTGATGTTATTTTTGTTTTAATGATTAAGTTCACAGCAATAATATCAATTATTCAGTTCATTGCATACATAATGACAAGAGGAATTGAATCTTTATCACAAAGAAGAAATTTAAGATTTGCAAGTTTATTAACTATTGCTGTCGGTAGTTACTTCTTTTGGAATACTGGTGATGCGTTAACTAAGAAACCGTATGCTGCTGATATTGCATACCATATGATATTACCCGTTATTGTTGTAACAATTGTAGCTTTTGCTGGTACAGCCTTATTAACAAGAACAACCATGGTTGAAGTTATAAAGGAAGATTACATTTTAACTGCAAGAGCAAAAGGTCTTAGTCAAAAAAGAATTAGGGATAGACATGCAGCAAGAACAGCACTTTTGCCAGTTGTAACATCATTTATTTTTACAATTGTAACAATCATTGATGGTTCAGTTTTAACAGAAACAATATTTTCATGGCCTGGAATGGGTCAATTATTACTTCAAAGCGTATTAGAAGAGGATATACCTGTAGCAATGGCAACATTTTCTTTTGTGGGTGTTTTTGCTTTAATAGCTCATTTAGTAGCAGATATATCATATTCATACTTAGATCCAAGAATAAGAATTAAGTCACAGGGGTAAAAATGAGTAACACTTTAAAAGAACAAGAAGAACTACAGAAACAACTAAGAAAAGAAGCAATTAGAAAAAACTGGAAATTATTTTCACAAAGTAAATTGGGAATGATTGGTTTATACATTGTAGCTTTTTTCTTATTTTTGGCATTGTTACAACCGTTTTTATTTATTACTGGAATTTGGAATCCAGCTATTTACGATCCAGTTGTTGGTTATGATAAAATTAGTGCTAATTTACTAGTAATTGAATGTCCTAAAGAATATCCGTCAGAGAAATATGAATCTTACGAGGATTGCCCCGGACCCGGTGAGGTTAATATTAAGAAACTTTATATGGCTCCAGATCTCGAAGTTGGAGATTATTATGATACATTTATTCAACCAGCACCACCATCAAGAACCCATTTACTAGGTACAGATTCATTAGGTAGAGATGTTTTTTCACAAATAATGGAAGGAAGCCAGGTTGCATTTGTACTTGGTTTACTCAGTGCTACTTTAGGAGTTGGTATTTCAACAATTCTTGGTACTATTGCTGCTTTTTTCGGAGGTAGAGTAGATGCATATCTAATGAGACAATCAGACTTAGTATTGATGTTACCAAGCCTTCCATTGCTATTTATTATCTCAGCTTTTGCAGAATTAAAAGTATGGCATTTAGCTATAGTCTTAGGAGTACTAGGTGGGTTAGGCGGATCGGTGATAACTATTAAATCTCAAGCTTTACAAGTAAAAGTTAAACCATATGTAGACTCTGCAAGAATTACAGGTGGTTCTAAATGGCAAATATTATTTCAGCATATTTTGCCAAATGTTGCCCCTCTAGCTCTTCTATTCATGGTATTTTCAGTTACAGGCGCAATTGCTTCTGAATCAGTTCTTTCATTTCTAGGATTGCTTAATATAGATATGAGCTGGGGTATTATGATTTATTTATCACAGACTGATGGATTTATATTCTCAGGATTAGATTTTTGGTGGTTAATACTTCCTGCTGGACTAGCAGTAACATTCCTAGCAGGTGGTTTTTATTTAGTGGGTAGGGGATTAGACGAAGTTTTCAACCCTAGATTGAGAAAAAGATAGATGAGTAAAGAAGTTTTAGTAGTTGATGGTCTTAATATGCATTATGAAACACTTGATGGTCTTGTTCAAGCTGTAAAAGACGTTTCATTTACCCTAAAACAAGGTGAATCTTTTGGACTAGTTGGAGAATCAGGATGTGGAAAAACTTCAGTAGCTATGTCCCTCTTGCAACTACAGCCCGATAATGCAAAAATTTCAAGTGGAAGTATAAAACTTGATGGCATTGAATTAGTAGGAATGACAGAAAAAGAACTAAGAACAGTTAGGTGGGATGGAATAAGTATTGTGTTTCAAGGAGCTATGAATGCTTGGAATCCTGTTGCAAAGATTGGTGAGCAAATTAGAGAAGCTATTAGAGAACATAGGCCAGATAACTCCAAAGATGAAAATACAGAAAAGATTACTGAACTTTTTAATATTGTAGGGTTAGATTCCTCAGTAATGGATAGGTATCCGCATGAATTATCAGGTGGAATGAAACAAAGAGCTATGATAGCTCTTGCGCTTTCATGCGATCCTAAAGTAGTTATTGCTGATGAGCCAACTACTGCACTTGATGTTGTTATTCAAGATCAAATACTTAAAGAATTAAAAAAAGTTCAAGAACTACTAGGTTTAAGCTTAATTTATATTTCTCATGATATTGCTGTAATTGCAGAAATGACTAACAATATGGCTGTTATGTACGCAGGATCAATCGTTGAATTAGGCCCAACTAAAGATGTTTTTAGTAAACCAAAACATGCATATACAAGATTGTTATTAGAATCTACACCATCTGTAGTTGGAGAAAAAAAGAAATTAAGATCATTAGATGGTGAACCACCAAGTTTAATTGATGAAAAAAAAGGATGTTCTTTTTCACCAAGATGTCCAGCGCCAAGTAAAGAATGTAAAAATCAAGAATTAGAAATGAAATTAATAGAAGTAGTTAAAGGGCATTATGCTGACCAATGCTGTGTTGAGTGTGGATAATATATGAGTAAAAATATAATTGAAGTAAAAAATTTAGAAAAATATTATGAAATATCTGGGGGATTTTTTAGTAGAACAAAAGGAGTAGTAAAGGCTGTAGATGATGTTAGTTTTGAAATACCTGTTGGAGAAAGTCTTGGTTTAGTAGGTCAGAGTGGTTGTGGTAAAACAACTACTGCTCGTTCACTATGTTTACTTGATCCAAAGACAAATGGTGAAATTAATTTTTTAAATCCAGAAACACAAAAGTTGGAAAGTATTGATGATCTTGATGATATAGAATTAAAAAACTTTAGAAGAAATATACAAATGATATTTCAAGACCCATATGAATCTCTAAATCCAAGATGGACAATTAAAGATATTATACTTGAACCTTTAAATATTCATAATATTGGTAATTTAGCAGACAGAGAAGAAGCAGTTAAAGAAATTCTTAAAACTGTTGGGTTAACCCCTCCAGAAAATTATATGCCAAGATATCCACATGAACTGTCTGGAGGTCAGAGACAGAGAGTTTCTATTGCGAGAACTTTAATTATGAAGCCTAAATTTGTTGTATGTGATGAACCTACTTCTATGTTAGATGTTTCAATAAGGATATCAATTATGGATCTTATGTTGAATCTTGCAAAAGATTTAGGTATTTCATACTTATATATAACTCATGATTTGGCTGTTGCAAGGTATATGTGTAATAGAATTGCTGTAATGTTTAATGGTAAAATAGTAGAAATTGCGGAAACAGAAAAATTACTTAGTAATCCTGTTCATCCATACACCAAAAGATTAATATCTTCCATTCCTGTACCAGATCCTAAGTACAACAGAGTTGAGTATGATTTGAACTATGACGAACTTGATGAAATAATTAAAAACAACCCTGATAAAAAGATGGTCGATATAGGGGGAGAGCATTTCATAGCAACACACGATGTAAAGGATATTCTTTATTGAAATTTAAGGATATTTTTTTATTACCGAACTTGATAACAATATCAAGACTATTAATAACTATTTATATCTTTTTTATGTATGAACCTGAAGAATTTTCTAATGTTAATTTAATATTAATAATCGCAATTATTGGTATTAGTGATTCAATAGATGGAATTGTTGCTCGTAAATTCAATCTTGTCTCAAAATTAGGAATTATATTAGATCCTGTAACTGATCGAATAGTGTTTCTACTATTAATTTTTTGGTTATCTTCATTTTTTAATATAAATTTTTTAGTTTTACTTGTAATTAGAGAAATATTGGTCTCGATTGGTGGACTATTTGTACTAAAGAAACAAAAAACAGTTAAAGTATCAAATAAAGGAAAAGCAGGTACAGCATTAATATTCATTTCGTTATGCTTATCCGCACTAGATCCAGCTTTAATTAATGTTAATTTCTCTTTATTCGTTACATTTGTTGACTATTTTCTTATTTTTTCTCTAATTTTTTACTACTTTGTAGCATTAGAATATTTATATAATTTAATTAAAAAAAATGAATAACGATACTATACCTTTTGAAGACTCATTATTTGTAAATCAAAGTGGAAAATATATTTTATCTATTTTAAATGAAGATGTTAAATCATCCTCCTGGCTTCTAACTAATGGTATTCATAAAATTGGAAGATTAGATGATAAAGAGATAATTTTAGATGACGTAACTGTATCAAGAAATCATGGATATATTTCTGTAGATGATGATAATTTGCATATACATGATGAAGGGTCAACCAATGGAATATTTGTAAATGGGGAATTAATAAAAGAAGCTATTTTAAAATCAGGAACAAGAATTCAAATAGGTAAGTACTTTCTTATAGTTTCTTCTGTTAGTGAAGCATGAATATAGGAGAAGCTGTAAAGCATATTAAGAAAAAATATCCATCTGTCACAATATCAAGACTTCGATTTTTAGAAAAAGAAGGTTTAATTAATCCTAAAAGATCAAAAGGCGGAACAAGAATATTTACTACTAAAGATATAGATAGAATTATGAAGATATTAAATTTGCAAGAAGATAAATTTTATAGTCTTAAAGCAATAAAAAATAATGAACAACTTATTTCAAGTACAATAAATAAGGATATAAAAATACAAGAATATTCAAAACATGATTTATTAAAAAAATCAGGAATTACGAATGATAACTTTAATGAGTTAATTGAATATAATTTTGAAATAGAAAAAAATATATACGATCAAAACGATCTTGAAAGATTATCAGCTTTTGCATATTTTTTTAATATAGGGTTAACAGCTAAAAACTTTTCCATAATTAAAAGTTCTGCTGAAAGAGGTTTAGGTTTTTTTGATATGATTAAAACAACTCATGAAATAAATGAAGACGATATGGAAATTGCTATTAAGTATTTTTCTATTATTGTTGGGAGTTATATATTAAAAGATACATAATAATATTTACTATTTGTTTATTAATAAACAATATTTCATATGCTGATGAATTAACAGAAGATTATCTATCAACAGAACATTACATTTCATTTGATATTAAAAATGATCAAATATTATATTCTAAAAATGCTGATAGTATCATATATCCAGCTTCTTTAACAAAGCTAATGACTGCTTTGATATTGTTAGATAATTATCAACTTAGTGATTATATTACATCTAAATATCCTGATAATTATGAAAACAAAGGTAAAGTTGCCTATATTCCCGAAAATATAAAGATAAATATTGAAAATTTACTAGAACTTTTACTTGTTTATTCAGCTAATGATGCTGCTTATATTTCAGCACTTGCAGTATCAGATAGTGTTGATGATTTTTTAAATCTAATGAACGATAAGGCAAAATTACTTAATATGGATAATACTAACTATTCCAATCCTGATGGAATTGATAATAGCAATCATTACACTACATTAAATGATCTACTTAAACTTACAATTGAAATTTCTGAGAATATTGAATTACTTTCTATAGTTAGTAAAACAAAATTTGTTTATGAAATATCTGGAGTAGAAAAAACTTACAAGTCAACAAACTTAATCATAAATGATGGCTTTATAGGTTTAAAAACAGGATGGACTGATCTAGCGGGACTAACTTTTATTGGTTTGAACCAATCAAACAATAGAGAAATAATTACAATTGTTAATAAATCTTTTGTGGATGAAGATAAAATAACCCATTTTAAAGATACAAAATCATTATATAAAGCAAGTATTAAATCTTTTAAAAGTATATATATTGTAAATAAAAATGAAAATATGTACGCAATACGTAATAGCACCAATACGATATATCAAAAAACATCAAAAGACTGGAATATATTTACGAACATAGATAAAAATAATAAACTCGTTTTTAATAAATTTGATGAGAATAAATTATTTTTTAGTTATGAAAAATATGATAATTCATTTAAAACTTATATTTCTGAATATAAAATTAAATGGTCATTTAATCCTCTCAAAATATTTCAAATTAATGCAAATCAAAAATAATAAAATATATTTATAGATTTCTAATTTATATTAAAAAGTTCTAAACTTTTTATATGAGTAAAAATATAAAAGTCGAGGTAAATTCTATAAGATTAGAAGAAAGTTCTGATACACCTATACTCTTACTTTTAGATCCTTCCACTCAGAAAGTTTTACCTATTTGGATAGGCACTATCGAAGCTGTTTCAATCGCTTACGCACAAGAAGGAGTTCTACATGACAGGCCACAGACACATGATTTATTATTAAATATCGTTGAAGCTTTAGATGCTTCTATAAATGAAGTTAATATTTCAAATATTTCGGATGAAACATATTACGCTGATATTATTTTAAATTCTGTAAATGGTTTAGTTACACTTTCCGCTAGACCAAGTGATGCAATTGCTTTAGCATTAAGATCAAATATACCAGTTACTGTAAATGAAAAAGTATTTGAAACAAATTCTATTGATTTGATTATTGACTCATCAAATGAAATAGAGGAATTTAAAGCCTTTATTAAAGACATTAAGCCTGAAGATTTTTCTTAAAACGTTGATATAAAATATATATATAGTAGATTGTTATTATGCGACAGGGTTACACAGGACCAGAAGTATGTAAAATAACTGGTATTACTTACAGGCAGTTAGATCATTGGACTTCAACAAAATTAGTTGAAGCTTCAATTAGAAATATTAAAGGTTCAGGTTTTCATAGAATATACTCTTTTCAAGATATAGTAAAAGTTAAATTAGTAAATAAATTAAGAGATGCCGGGGTAAGTCTTCAAAAAATTAGGATAGCATTATCAAATGTAAACAAAATTTTAGGTAAAAATATTAATATTTCAGATATTTCAATATTTTCTGATGGTCAATCAATATATGTTGTTACTGATAATAACGAAATGTTAGATTTATTGCGAAAAGGGCAAGCTGTCTTTGGAATATCATTAGGGCCTGTACACACTGAAACGGAAGCTGAAATATTTTCTTTATTTCCAGAAAAAATTTCTGCAAATAATGCATGAAATTTGCACACCCGTCAGAAAAATTATTTACAGAACATTTAGATTTATTTAACATACCATGGATTTATGAACCAGTAAGTTTCCCCTTGAAGTGGGGTAGTGGTTCTATTAAAAAAATGTTTACTCCAGACTTTTTTTTACCATCTTTAAATATTTATATTGAAATAACAACTATGAATCAAAAACTTATTACTAAAAAAAGAAAAAAAATAAAATTGGCAAAAAAACTTTATCCTAATAAGAGATTTAAACTCATTAATGAAAAAGAATTCTATAATTTTTTAACTAAAGATAAAATTGAATTAGTTCAAGAAGCTATAGCGAGCTGATTTATTTAATAATTCTTCAGGATTGTTAATACCCATGTCACTACAATGTAATAATTCTTTTTTGATGTCTGTATTACTCATTAATCTATTGTCTGTGTTTATTGATATATTAAAACCATAATCTATTAGATTTTTTACAGGATGTTCTGTATAGTTTTTATACATATTTGTATGAATGTTTGATGTAATACAAATTTCTAAAGGTATTTGATTATTTAAAATATATTCAGCAGTTTTACCAATTTGATTATTAATAATATCAATATCTTCAATAATCCTAACGCCATGTCCAATTCTTTGAGCTCCATTATCTAAAGCATCTTGAATTGAATCCACATTGTCGCCTTCACCAGCATGAATTGTAATGTTTACTCCAGCTTCTTTTAATTTATTAAAAGTATTTTTAAATAAAGACGGTCTGTAATTTAATTCTGGACCAGCAATATCAAAACCAATTATTAAATTTTTATAATCTATAGCAATTGAACCTACTTTTTCTACATTTTTTTTATCATTTCTCATTCCACATAAAATTAATCCAGATTTAATGCCGTACATTGATTCTGCTTGCTTAAAGCCTGAATTTATAGCTTCAAGAACACTTTTTATTGATAAATTTGCACTTACTGAATAAAGGGGAGCGTATCTACTTTCATAAAGATTTATTCCATTATTATGCATGTCTTCAGCAGCTTCATAAGCAATTCTTTCTAAGTTTTCATATGTATTCATTAATGCCGTTGTATGAATGAATGCTTCTAAGTAATCTTCTAAAGAAACGCAATCTGACCTATCAAAAAACTTGTTTATATCGTCAACATTTAATAAAGGGTTATATGAAGCTTTCTTTGCTAATTCAAGAGCAGTAGTACCCCTTAGACCGCCGTCTAAGTGATCGTGTAGTACAGCTTTATCCATAGCGCAACATAATATAGATTATAGGACAAAACGATAATTTCGATATTTTAAAATATTTCATTAATAACACTCTCCTTATGAGTGATTGGTAGCCAATGACCTGCTCTTTTTATCTCCTTAATAGTAACATCGCTACCAAGACTGTTTAATCGATTTACCATCTTATCTGTTAACTTTACAGCTACATCTAAATCTCCAAATAGAAAAGTTACAGGTGTATCAACTTTTCTACGCCATTCATTACTCATCTCAATATTTAAATCAATATTTGAATACCAGCAAATAGGTTGGTATAAAGAATGTCCATCAAAATGATTAATGTAGTTATTAATGATTTTGTCATCAACAACTAACTTCCCTGTCTTACCATTTGTAAATAAATTTGATAATGATAGATCAGGTTGAGCTAACTTAGAAGATATATCTCTGTAAGCTAATCTAAAGAAAGACTCTAGATTTGTATCTATTACTTTTGAAGATTCTTCCGGATCTTGAAAGGATGAAATATAATGTACTCCCTGTTTAAATTTTAGATTATTATAAATATACGAATTAGGAAATTCATCACCACCACATATAGAAATTAGTTTTTTTACATCTATATTCGCTCTTGATATTAACGCCCACCCCACAATTGAACCCCAATCATGACCTACTATTATTAATTCATTATTTAAATTATTTTCTTTAACCAGATCTTCTATATCCATTGCTAAAGATTCAATATTAAAATCACTAATTAACGAATTAGTTATTTCTGATAATGG
The DNA here is from genome assembly GCA_004214055.1 of Candidatus Actinomarinales bacterium. Lineage (GTDB taxonomy): Bacteria > Actinomycetota > Acidimicrobiia > Actinomarinales > Actinomarinaceae > Actinomarina. The sequence continues at coordinate 52,809 of SGYT01000002.1, forward strand.
ATATCCTCTTTGTTCTGGAACAGTTACTCTTTTATTATTTTTGATAAGTTCTTCTTTAATTTCATCCCAAAAATACATATTTGATGGAAATCCATGAAGTAAAATTACATCACTCCCCTCACCTTCAATAGTGTGTGTTATCTTCATATAAGCTTATTTTTTCTTAAAATAACAATGCTTAAGCACAAAGCAAAAAAAAGCCATTGAATAGAATAACTCATATGGGGAGGCTCATAACCAGAATCTAATTGTGCACACTCAATACCAGTTCCACAATTAATACTTAAATGTATATATTTATCAGTTAATGTGATATTTTGATCAATTTCAAGAAAGGTTTTATCAATGCGAAATATATATTCTGAGTCGGTTATGTCTTCTTGTCCTACTGGAGATTTTATATCATAATTTAATAAAAATCCATCAAATCCATAACTAAAATTACCTAATTTAAACAAATTATTTTCTAATGGTATCCATCCATGGTTTACAGTTAAATGTAGATTATCTTGGTCTTTGTAAATTGCTACAACATGATATCCAGATATTCCATTTTGTACTCTTGAACGTAACTTGTAATAATCAACTAATGAATAAGCACCTTGAAGTGCTACAAATGAATTATTTTCTAGTTCATTAATTTGTTCAAGTTGTATATTTCTTTGATTACTTTCATCATAAGTAAATGATTCGTTTACTTGGTGTCTATTAAATTGCCAATAAGATAATGCAAGAAATATTAAAACAAGTAAAAACCCAAAGTAAAACAAATTTTTATGAGGAAGAAACCTTAGTTTATCCAAGTTGCATCTCCCCTTCTTTTATCTCCATGTGTATATAATTTAGCTCCGATTCCAGTAACACAAACACCACCAAAATACATATCATTTGGTTCGGTCACCGTTATGTTGTCAGATATATTATTAATTCCTGGCTCTGCTCTAATAGATCCGTCCATATTGACATGATATCTTGGTTTATCAATTGATTTCTTCCAATCATGATTAATTGTAAAATTATTAATAACTTGAGCTAGTGAAGAACTTATTCTATCAGCACCAGGTGATCCAATAGTAGACATTCCGTCTGTAGTTTTAATAATTAATGGACTCATATTAGAAATTAATCTTTCTCCTTTTGTTTCACCAAGAAAGCCTTGTGGATTTAATTCCAACTCTCCTAATGAGTTATTAAAATACATACCTGTATTTTTACACACTACACCAGAACCATAGCCGCTAGAAAACGTAATTGAAAAATGATTATTATCGGTATCAGAGGTACTAACCTGAACCGTCGAAGGAGATGAAGTTATTTTTTTAATATCATTACTTATTTTATCTTTTCTATTACCAAAAAACTCTAAATTATCTTTTCGATAAATATAGGTATCTATTAGTTCTTTTGTAATGTCTTCATGATTATTATTAAAAATATCTAAATATCTTAAAACCATGAGACCTCCAATCGATGGACCGTTATGTCCAGTAATATTTAAATCTTTATAACTATATTCAAATTTAGAATCATTAATTAATTTATAATTATCAAAATCACTACTAGTGGCATGACCACCTTCATCTTTAATAGTTTTTAATATTTCATTAGCAATATCACCAGAATAAAAACAATTAAAGTCATTATTTCCTAGGTACTCTAAAGTATTTGAAAGTTTCTCCAAAATAACTTTTCCATTATGTAAATCTTCCTTAATAGGTTTCAATAAATTACTAGATTCTTCATGCCACATATAAAGTGGAACAAGTGAATGTTCAAAATAGTCTTTAGTCGGTTGAGTTAATTTAAAACCATCTTTCGTTACCTTAATAGGATATTCCAATAGTATTTTGATTGGTAAGCTTGAATAATTATTATGTAAAAAATCTAAAATTTTATAAATACCAGGTATAGCAAAAGTATTTGCTCCAGCATAAGTTTCAACATATCCACCATAGGTCATTGATATTTTCTGTTTTTCTGTACTCCCATTTACAAAATTTGCTGGAGATACAAAATATCCATCTATAGTATGTTGTGTATTTTTATTACCATCATGATAAGTAAGCAATCCAGCAGAAGTTGGTGAACATACACCTAATTCAGTAACCATAGCAGTAATTACGCTAGCAATCAACACATCTGCTGCATTTGGATTTAAATCAGCAATTGACTCCGCTGCTTTAACTGTATATTCTGAAGTACTTGCTAATGAAACTTTCACACAAACATTTTAGTTTATAAAATGATTATACGAAGATAAATAAATGGAACCAGTAGTAAAGAAATTTGACAATAATATCTATCAAATAGATGTTTTAATGGAAGGCAAAGAAGGTAGGTTAGCTTGTTACTATATTGATACAAAAGATCCAATTTTAATAGAAGTTGGTCCTTCTAACTCATTTCCCTATCTTATAGCTGGATTAGAGTCTATAGGTATACAAAATATAAGAAGGTCTGCAATTACTCACTTGCATCTTGATCATGTTGGAGGAATTGGCCATGTTGTGGAGAAATATAAAAATCATTTTGTTCATGTTCATGAATTAGGAGCTAAACATTTGCCAGCACCAGAAAAATTATGGAAAGCAGTAGCTGAAATCTATACAGAAGAATGGCTAATAAGAAATTGGGGAGAAATAGAACCCACACCTATACAAAATATTCATATTCTAAATGATGGTCATGAATTTGAACTAGAAAAAAATAGAAAATTAAAATCTTTATATAGCCCCGGTCATGCAAAGCATCATTACTCATTTTATGATAGTGAATCAGGGACAATATTTATGGGTGACACATTAGGTTTGATTTATCCCCATGGAGATTTTGTACAACCAAATTTACCACCTCCTGATTTTGATAAAGACATATTATTTAATACATTAGAAAAAATATATTCTCTTGAATTAAAACAACTTGCAATAGCTCATTTTGGAATACATTCAAATCCATATGAATTGATTGAAAATGCTTTTAAAAGTATAGATGAATGGATCCAATATATAAAAGAGTTACCGAATACAAGTAATAATGAAGCTGCTGAGTTATTAAAAAACTGGGTAATTAGTAATTATCAAATTTTAAATATTGATCAAAAAACAATTAGTAATTATATAAACAACGCTAGTTTTTTAATGCAAGTTGTTGGTATAAGAAATTATATTACTAGCAAATAAGAAAAACCCCTAGTTTCCTATGGGCTCTTCATTAAAAGTCGGCGGTGTTCTACTCTCCTAGTTAAAATTTAACAATAAAAATCCAAACAATAATTTAAATTAAATTTAACAGATCTCCAATTTGGTTCATTAGATATCAACCCATTTGCATAGTTGTTAATCCAACTTCCAGCACTTAAACCACTCCCGCAATCAGCATAAGATCTAGCAGTTTCTTTAAAAGAATTTATGTTTGTGTTAAGCCTATAAATGTATCCGGTATTAGAACTTCTGAAATGAACAACAACATGATTCTTTTCAATAATTAATTTGTTTATAGAACTTGAGCATGGAAAATCAATTATTGTGTATGGTAATAAAGGCTCTGTGCTTGTAGTTGTTTCTATATTTTCATTGGATGAAGAACATGAAGCAACAAAGATAAAAATTAATATGTAATAAATTAATCTATTAAATCTATATTTATAAGTCATAATTTGATTATATATAGAAAAACCCCTAGTTTCCTAGGGGCTCTTCATTAAAAGTCGGCGGTGTTCTACTCTCCCAGAGGGTTGCCCCTCAAGTACCATCGACGCTAGTGGACTTTACTTCCGTGTTCGGAATGGGAACGGGTGTATCCCCACTGCTATCACCACCGCAATTCTTTAAACTTTTTAAATATTCTATAGCAAGCGCGCTTACTCAGCATTCAGTTCAAGCCCTCGACTTATTAGTATCAGTCAGCTACATACATTACTGTACTTACACTTCTGACCTATCAACCTCATGTTCTATAAGGAGTCTTACCCGGTTAATCCGGTGAGAGTTCTTATCTTAGAAGAGGCTTCGCACTTAGATGCTTTCAGTGCTTATCCTTTCCGAACGTAGCTAACCAGCCGTGCCCTTGGCAGGACAACTGGCACACCAGCGGTTCGTTCATCCCGGTCCTCTCGTACTAGGGACAACTTTCTTCAAAACTCTTGCGTGCGCGACGGATAGGGACCGAACTGTCTCACGACGTTCTGAACCCAGCTCGCGTTCCTCTTTAATAGGCGAACAGCCTAACCCTTGGGACCTGCTCCAGCCCCAGGATGAGAAGAGCCGAC
>SGYT01000020.1 GCA_004214055.1 Candidatus Actinomarinales bacterium
GGTTAAAAACCATAACCAACTTTTTCCTAAAAAGTTGACAAAAAAAGAGTGCTAGAAAATTAATTCTGCACTACCGGCGTTCATACTCTACTCAGTTGTCAAAAAGCCAAATTTCTTATTGTTAAGAGTACCAGCAATATGTTTAAAGTGTATTATTTCTTAATTATTCTGATGAATTTTCTTTTTCCAACTTGGATTGTTTTATTAATTAGATTTTTAGAATTAATATCTAAATTTTCATATTTTTCTTCGTTTATTTTAAAAGCGCCAGAAGATATTAGCCTTCTTCCTTCTGAATTTGACTTTATTAGACCATTTTCAACTAAAAACTTTGGTATATGTAGTTCTACATCATTTTTAATAGAAATTTCTTTAATTTCATCAGGCATATTTTTATTGACTGTTATATTCTCAAAAGAATTTGAAGCATTAATAGCTTTTTCTTTGTTAAATAGTTCTGTAATTATCAAATCTCCTAGCAATTTTTTAAGAGTAAAAGGATTTTCTTTTTTGTTTTCAACATTACTTTTATATTCATTAATTTCATTAATTTCTAAATCTGTAAGCATGAGAAAATAGTCCCACATAGTTTCATCGGTAATGCTCATAACTTTTCCAAAAATATTTTCAGGGGTGTCGGTTATTGAAATAAAATTGTCATAAGATTGAGACATCTTCTTCTTACCATCTGTTCCAATAAGTAATGGAAAAGTTATGGCAACTTGTGGTTCCAATCCATAAAACTTTTGTATTTCTCTTCCCAACATTAAGTTCCATAGTTGATCATTGCCGCCTATCTCTATGTCAGACTTAACAGCAACTGAATCATAACCCTGATAAAGTGGATAAAAGAATTCCAATAAAGATATTGGATTATTGCTTTCATAACGTTTAGAAAAATCTTCTCTTTCTAGCATTTGAGCTAAAGTAGTGGACGAGGCTAAATTCATCATATCGTTAATACTTAATTTAGATAACCAGTCTTTATTAGAAACAACTTCTAAATTGTCATCATGAAGAATTGATTTAATTACAGGTAAAACACCTTCAGAATTTTCATTGATACTAGCTTCATCAAGCACATTTCTAGTTTCAGATTTACCTGAAGGATCCCCAACTTTAGCAGTAAATTCACCAAGAATTAAAATGACATCATGGCCATACTCCTGAAATTTTTTAAGAGCTCTTATAACTGAATACCACCCGAGAGTAACATCTGGTGCAGTAGGATCCACACCTAGTTTTATACGTAATTTCTTCTTAGATTTTAATAATGAATTATAATCTTCAATCGGATTGATTACGGATGAACGTTCTTCTATATATCTCATTTTAAAATCAAAGAAAATCTCCATAAATGTTTATCTCTAGGTTTAGAATTTTTTCTTTGTTTTGCAATTGCTTTATCTGCTGGATGTATTCTTGGCGATAAACTTACAGGTCCATCTAATATATTATCTCCATCATTCTTTAAATTTATACCAAGTGCTTTAGTTACATTTCCAGGACCAGTTAAGTTATCAGTTTTCATTTTGGTTTTTCTCCGAACTTCTATGTAATTTTTACCAAGCAAGATTTTACCAGATCTAATTAACACAGCCTCACAAGAACCCTTCTTAGAGGTAAGGAGATATAAACTTTTATTAGAACCGTATGATTTTAAAATTAATATTGAAGGAGGTCCTAATGGTAAACTTTTAGGTATTTTTCTATTTAATTGATTAGCTAAAGACATTTGATCGGTGTTTGCCCTTCCAAAAGCTTCTGTTTCAGTAATTAGAATTTCAGTAAATTTACCATTAAAATTTGTTGATAAACGCATTCCCAATAAATCTACAGCTGCTTTTGAAGATTTTTGAGATAAAAGTTGGTAAACCCTATTATTTAACCCTGAAATATCATCCATTATTAACTCTTGTTTAACTCTACATTGAACTTATCTTGTATTTTTTTTACTAACATATCTAAAATATCTCTAGTTTCTTCTTCGCTATAAGTTCGATCATAATTTCTTGTACTTATTCTAATTCCTAAATTACGAGATTTCTCAGTTACATAATCATCAAATATTTCTATTTTATTTTCATTTTTATTAAGATTAGATTTTACTAAAGAAACTAAATCTCCAGCAACAAAATCTATTGGTACTGTAAATGATAAATCAAATTTTATAAAAGGGTATTGAGCTAAAGGTATAAAATTACTAGTTTCTTTTGCATCATTATCTAATTTCTCTATATACAACTCGATTAAGTATATAGAGTCATCAATATTTAGAATATCCATTAATTCATACGAAAGTTGACCAAAATAACCGATTTGTTTATTATTTTTAAGAATCAGATATGATATACGATTATGAAATCCGGGTTTTTCTATAGGTTTTACATCGAATTCTCCGATTAGAGTTGAAATTAGATTTTTTAAGTAATAAATATCATATTTTAAATCATCACCTCTTAGATCAATATTTGTTACATTAGAAGGCGTTAACACACCTAAAGAATATATTTGATTGGGGATTTCTTTATATTCTGGATGACTAGCTTTATCAAATACTGTGTTAATTTCGAAATATTTTGCTGAAATATTATTCTTCTCTAAATTAGATTTATATATATTTAGTAATGAAGAGAATAGATTAGATCTTAAGTATTTATTATTAGTATCAATAGGATTAAATACTTCAACGTATTTTTTTTCTGGATTAAATCTTTTGTTACTTTCATTATCAACAAAAGAAAGAGATTGTATTTCTTGGTAATCGTTAGCTCTTAGTTGTGTACTTAAAAAAGATTTAGAGTTCCAATAATCACCTAATTTATTTCTATTATTGCCAATAGGTAAAGTACTGTCAAAATTATTAAAACCATAGTGTTTTGCAATTTCTTCAATTACATCAATTGGTCTTTCTAGATCGTACCTCCACGAAGGAGAAATAAATGTTATCTTATCTTCTACGATTGAATGTTCAATATCTAAATTTTCTAAAGTTTTGCTTACAAATCGATTATCAATTTTTGTACCTAATATTTTATAAATTTCTTTATCACTAAATGAAACACTTTTATTTTTAATATTTTTTTTATCATCAATTAATGGTCTTGAAAATTTGATATCTTGATTTGAAGAAAATATCTCTAAAAATCTTTTTAATGCTTTCTCTTGGATGTTAAAATCAATGCCCCTTTCAAATCTTATTGATGCATCAGATATTAAATTTAATTTTCTAGATGTGTTCATTATTGAAACTTTATCAAAATATGCACTTTCAATTAATAAATTTTTAGTACTCTCTGTAACTTCTGTTTCTAATCCTCCCATTACTCCAGCTAAAGCTATTGGCTTATCATTATCTGTAATTATTAAATCATCACTGTTAATAGATCTGCTTTGGTTGTCTAAAGTTAATATTTTTTCATTTGCTTTTCCTTTTCTAACAGAAACTGTTCCATATATTTTATCCCTGTCGAATGCATGCAATGGTTGCCCAATGTCATACAAGATATAATTAGTTAAATCAACTACATTATTTATTACTCTTGTACCAACTTGAGAAAGTCTATATCTAATATAAAAAGGTGAATCTTTAATTTTAAAATTTTCAATTTCGACTGAAGCATAAGAATTACACTCTACAATTTTTCCACTATTTGTTCTTAGTATGTTTTCTATAGAAGATTTAACTTTGTATTCGTTATTAATTATTTTTAAATCAAAATAATTAGATAGTTCTCTAGCAACTCCTAAGTGTGACATACAATCGCCTCTATTAGGTGTAATACCTATTTCCCATGAAGTATCATTCGAAATATATGTAGAACTAAAATTTGTACCAGGCGCAATTGAATCATCAAGGATTAATATACCTTCATGTTCATCCCAAAGACCAAGTTCCTTAGCAGAACATATCATCCCATTTGAAACAACGCCTCTAATTTCTCTTTTTTCAATTAAAAAATCATCATTGATATAAGACTTAGGTAAAGCAACAGGTACAACCGCACCAATATCAAAATTCCATGCTCCACATACTATTTCATAAGTATTGCTACCGACGTCTACCTGGGTAACTCTTAATTTATCTGCATTATTGTGTGGATAAATTTCTACTACTTTACCTACTACGATATTTTTATAATTTGGGGTTATCTTATTAGTTGATTCAATTTCAAACCCTAATGATTCAAGAGCTTCCGAGATAGTATCATCTTCAATATTTGATAAATCAATCCAATCATCTAACCATGATTTTAAAATAATCATTAGAACTGTCTAAGAAATCTTAAATCGTTATCATAGAAGTTTTTAATATGATCAATGTTGTGTCTTAGCATTGCAAGCCTCTCAACACCAACACCGAATGCAAAACCTTGTGTTCCTTTTTTAAAACCTACATTTTCAAAAACGTTTGGATCAACCATTCCACAACCTAATATCTCTAACCAGTTACTATCCTTCCAACTCACTAACACTTCTGCCGAAGGTTCTGTAAATGGAAAAAAGTGAGGTATAAATTTTGTTTTAACATTATTACCAAAAAATTCTTTAACAAAAAACTCAAGCGTACCTTTTAAGTCAGTAAATGAAATAGCGTCATCAACAGCTAAACCTTCAATCTGATGAAATACAGGTGAATGTGTAGAATCTAATTGATCAGATCTATAAACACGACCCGGAGAAACAATATATATAGGAGGCTCATTATCTTTCATGTGCCTAACTTGAACGGTACTAGTTTGAGTTCTTAATAAATTTTGTAGTTTTTTATCTATATATAATGTATCTGATTCATACCTTGCAGGGTGCCATACTGGAGTATTAAGTGCGTCAAAATTATGCCATGATGTTTCAGCTTCTGGTCCATGAGCTACTGTATAACCAATCGAAGAAAAGATCTGAACAACTTCATCCATTACAGATGATATTATGTGCTCTTTAGATCCAGTATTTTCATACCAATCTATTGAAATGTCAGAGTTTTCTTTATCTTCTCTATTTTTGTAGGCTACTTTTTGTAGATTTATTTTTTTATTTTGAATTTCTAAACTAATTTTTTGCGTTATATCTTTAATTTTATTACCAAATTTTTTTTTGTCTAAATCACTTAATTTTGATATATTTTTTCTTTGTTTTGATATTACAGAATCTTTGCCTAAAAATTCTTTGTGAATTCTTGATAAAGAATCCTCGTCATCTGATTCCTCTAAAGCTAATAAAAAAGAAGAATATATTTTATCTAAATTTATTTCAGCCATTTAAATTTTTTTTTGCTAAATCTACAAGCTTTTTAAAACCTTTTGGATCATTAATAGCAAGATCTGCAAGAATTTTTCTATCTACTTTTATCTCAGCATTATTTAACCCGCTTATAAATTTTGAATATGATAAACCATGTGATCGTGATGCAGCATTAATTCTACTTATCCATAACTTTCTAAAGTTAGCTTTCTTATCTCTTCTATGTGTAAATGAATCAGCTCCTGCATGCATAACTTGTTCTTTAGCAGTTCTTAGTCTCTTACTTCTAGCACCTGTATAACCTTTGGCTTTTTTTAATACTTTTTTTCGAGACTTTCTACTACTTACAGAAGATTTTATTCTCACCATTTAACTCAACAACTTTCTTATTTTTTTACTATCACCCTTAGAAGACTCTACGTCTCTTTTTAGTCTTGCCCAAGTGTTGCTACCTTTAGCTAGCTTATAATGTGAAGTATGTGACCTTCTTCTCATAAACTTACCAGTACTAGTAACCCTAATTCTTTTTTTCATACCTTTGTGTGTTCTACGTTTCATTTTTTAACTCCATTTGGTGCTAACACCATAGTTAATGACTTACCGTCAGGTTTTGATGTAGATTCTACTTCAGCAATAGTGCTTAATTCGTCTTTAAAATTATCTAAAACTCGTTGTCCAAATTCAGGATGCTCTACTTCTCTACCTCTAAATCTCATTGTAAATTTTACTTTGTCCCCTTCACTTAAAAACTTTTTTGATTGATTAAGTTTATTTTGAAAATCATGAGTATCAATCTTTGGTTTTAATTGAATTTCTTTAACATTAATTTTGACTTGATTTTTTCTTGATGATTTAGCTTTTTGAGATAACTCATATTTATACTTTCCATAATTCATAAGTCTTGCAACTGGTGGTTTACTTTCAGGTGATACTTCTACTAAATCTAACTCTAACTCTTCCGCAACGATTAATGCTTTCTTTAATTCTAAGATTCCAATTTGTACACCATCAGGTGCTATAACTAATAACTTCTTAGATTTAATATCATCATTTATATTAAGTTCTGGTATAAGTTCTCCTTTCATAAAAAAAACAGCAATAAGCTGTTTTACTTACACCACTATTGTTCACAGTGGGTGGAACATAATTCGCTTAATTAATTATATCCTATATAAAATAAAATCAAGCAAATAATAAATTTATAACTTCTGCTGCTTCTGAACCTTTATTGTTGGTGATACTTGATCTGTCATTAGCTTGACCAAGAGTATGTACATTTAAAATACAATTAGCTATATATATTTCTTTGTTAATTGTTAAATTAATGAGCCCATTTGCGACAGCATTGGATATATATTCATAGTGATCAGTCTCTCCTTTACATATTACTCCAGCAGCAATAAAAATTTTATAATCATTAGTTAAAGTATTAGTTTTATAAACAATGTCCCATGATCCAGGAACCTTATAAAACGATAATTTAAAGGATTCATTAATTGTATTTTTAACTCCTGCAATGAGGTTGTTGGTAATATCTGAATAATAATCAGAATAAACTACTGCTACTTTATTCATCTTGATACTTATGTCCCATTTTTTCTTGTTTGGTGTTTAAATATGATTGGTTTTCTTTTGTTTTATTTCCTATAAGAGGGGTTCTTTTCGTAATATTTAATCCAAAACCTTCAAGACCAGCTCTTTTAGAAGGGTTGTTAGTTAGGATATTCATATTAGTGATTCCTAAATCTCTTAGTATTAATGCTCCTGTACCATAATCTCTTTGGTCCATTTTGAAACCTAATTTAAGATTTGCATCTACTGTATCATCACCATTTTCTTGTAATGAATATGCTTTTATTTTATTACCTAATCCTATTCCCCTACCTTCATGACCTCTCATGTATAATAAAACACCTGAACCATGATCAGTAATTTTTTTAAATGCATTTTCTAATTGTGAACCACAGTCACACTTATTTGAGTATAAAACATCTCCTGTAAGACATTCTGAATGAACTCTCACCATAGTTTCGTCGCTTTCTAGGTAATTTTTATGTGTCAAAGCAATATGTTCTGTGCTATCAAGATTATCTCTATATACATGCGCAGTAAATTCACCATATTGGGTAGGTACTTTCGCCTTTGAAACAAAAGTAATCATTTCAGTTTTATTTATTCTGTACTCAATTAAATCTTTTATAGTACCTATTGGTAAATTATGAATTTTAGAAAATTCAATTAAATCATCATATCTTGCCATAGAACCATCTTCATTGATGATTTCACAGATTACTGCTACAGGATAATGATCTGATAATTTACATAAATCAATTGCTGCTTCTGTGTGTCCAGCTCGCCTTAGTACCCCACCATCCATTGATTGAAGTGGAAAAACATGACCAGGAACATTAAAACTACTTCTTGTTGAATTCTCATTACAAAGTCCTTTTATTGTTTTATATCTATCTTCTGCAGATATACCAGTTGAAACACCGTCACCCTTAAGATCTACTGAAGCTGTGAATTGGGTTTCAGTTTCATTATTTACACCAGTCATCAATTTTAAATCTAATTTTTTTGCTACTTCGGTAGAAATCGGTGCACAGACTAGGCCTTTCCCTTTAGTTATCATAAAATTTATGTGGTCTGGAGTTAGATACTCTGATGATATAACAAGATCACCTTCGTTCTCTCTCTCTTCATCGTCTATGAGAATTATCATCTCACCAGCTTTGAATTTATTTATTATTTCATTAATGTCACTTATCAATTATGAACCTTTCAACATATTTAGATATAATGTCATATTCAATGTTAACTTGTGAATTAGCTTCTAAGAATTGAAAATTTGTTCTTTTATAAGTTTCATCGATAACAGCTACTTTAAATGTATGTTTATTTGGATTAACAACTGTTAATGAAACGCCATTTATTGTTACTGAACCTTTATCAACCAAATATTTAGAATTATTACTATTAAATTCAAAAGTCCATAAATTTTTATTGTCTTCACTGATATTTAAAACTTCCGATATTTCGTCAACATGTCCTTGAACAATGTGACCACTTAAAAATTCATTAACTGTTGTTGGAAGTTCAAGATTTACATTAACGTTTTTTTTGTATCCATTAATGATACTTCTATTTTTACTTTCATTAGATATCTGAAATTCTAAATTATTTTCTTGGATATTTCTCAAAGTCAAACAAACACCGTCAACAGAAACGCTTGTACCTAAATCAATATTTAAAAATTGTTTATTCTCACTATATATTATTAAAGAATTATTACTTATATCTCTAACAACACCTAAATTATTTATTATTCCTGTAAACATTATTTATTATTATAAATTGATAAGACGTTATCTTTAAGAGTAATTTGGTCAATATTTTTAAATGAAGAAGATAATTTGGTCTTATAAAAATCACCAATATTTAGGCCATTTGGTATATCAAAGTCAGATTTGAATTCATAAAATAAGCTATATTTTGAATTTCTAAGGAACTTTTCATGAACAAACTTACCACCCTCAACCAATACTGTCCTACAACCAAGATTTAATAAAATTTTCTCTAATTGTTTTAGTGAACTAGTTTCAATAAATGTATAGTCACTGTATTTATTTTTAGTTGTACTTGGAATACTTGAACCCCACCATATAACTTTTAAAGGTTTATTTGTGGAATTATCTAATTCTTTATTTCTTATATTTAGTTTTGGATCGTCTATTAAAAATGTATTCTTACCAACTAAAACAGCATCACACGTTGCTCTAAGTAAATGGGTTAAATCTAACGATATTTGATTTGTAATATATTTTTCATCAGAATCATTGTTAAATATGATGTTATTATTTGATATTCCAATTTTTCCTATGTATGTTAATTCTTTAGTATTGTTTGAATTTTTATAATATGGATTTAGAAAATCATTTACACCATTTTCAATACTTACATTGATTTTATTACTCTTTAAGTAATCTACACTTTTTCCATATGTTCTTGGATCACTATCAATATCACCAATAATTATATTTTTAATATCTGTTTTTAAAAGCTCTTTAGCGCAAGAAGGTGATGTGTCATCATGAAAACATGGTTCTAAAGTGATATACAAATAATCTGTATCTTGTATGTTTGATTTTGTTATTAAATCAATTTCTGCATGATCTTTCCCTTTTTTTAAATGATGCGATTTATTTTTTAGTTTCATATTTTTATCAAATAAGGCAGCACCTACCTTAGGGTTAGGACTTGGATTACTTTTTAAAGCTTCAAGTGCTGCAATTGACATAGCTTTAGTAAAATTTAAATAATTTAAATTATTATCCAAAAATTGCCCCGCCTTGTACAGAAACATTAACACCTAGATCTTTTAACTCATTCAACATTAGTTTAGAAACACCACCGTCTACCATTATTTGTCCGTGATAATTAGGATATAAATTTTTAAATTCTAAAACTCTTTGTGATGGTGAAATAACAGGATCTTGATATGAAAAACCTGGATTAACACAAAGTAAAAGAATATAGTCTATTGTTATGTTCTCTGTCTCTAAGAAAGGCCTCAGTATATTTAAATCTGAAGAACCTAGTATTCCAAAACCCGTCTCAATGTTATTTTGTTTTTGCATTATGTCAATAAATTCATTAATTGAGTTCGACTCAACATGATGAGATGCTTTAACTATATTGTTAGTTTCTTTAACTAGATTATTTAAAAGTTCAGGAAATTCATCAATCATTAAATGAATATCTAATTTATAAGTCGTATCATTTACCAACTTATATACGTTATCTTTTGATATACCATAAGTAGGACAAAAAACATTATCCCCTATATCAATATGAACATAATCAAATAAATCTCTCTTTTCATTTAGATTGTTAATAATATCATTTTGATCTGCTGCCAATATACTTGCTGATATTTTCATTTGATACCTCTAATATAATCTTCAACTTTCATTCTATTTCTACCTTGAGGTGTAATTTCGGATGGAAAAATATAACCATCGTTTAACTTGATTTCTAATCCTAAATTGCTATTTGTATATTTATGAATTTTTATATTTTTGTCATTATGTATAATATATGCTGGACCTACAACATCGAAAGCTCTTATTTTCTTTTGAGCTGTTTTAACATCATCCTTATTAATACAAAAATCTGTTTTATTAAATTTATTCGTAAATGATTCATTATCATTAATTTTATTTAATTCACTATTAAGATTTTCAATAATATCATTAAAAGAGTTAATAAAATCGTTAAAAATGTATTGATATACATCAGAAGCATATAAATTATTTTTATGTTGAATCTTGTTACTAAAAATCAATGGACCAGAGTCCACTTTTTCATCAATTTTAAATATTGAATAACCAATATTATTTTCATTATTAAGAATTTGAGTTTCTACTGGAGAAGGTCCTTTAAACTTTGGTAGTAAACTTAAATGAACATTATATATATTATTATTCTTACTTAAGAATTCTTGCGAAAATATATTTTTAAAACTTACACAAAGTGCATTTGACATATCTTCATAGATATCAGTCTGGTTAAAATATTTAAAGCGAATACTATTTTCAACACAAAAAGTCTCAATAATATTCGCTTTGACTTTTTTACCTCTTCCAGTTTCTATAGGTGCAGTAGTAACAACAGAAAGGTTCTTTGTATTATCATTTAAAAATTTTAAATAACTCAAACTCCTAGAATCAGAACCAAAAAAATAATTAAACATCTTTACCTGGAAAACCATTAATAGATATATCTTTTAATGCTCGTTTTCTTGTTTTCCTATTTAAGCATGTTAGCAGTACCTTCCCTTTTAAATGATCTAATTCATGCTGCAGCACTCTGCCTAATAAATCATCTCCTTCATAAATTATTTTATTTCCTTTTAAATCAAAACAATCTAGCTTCGCATATTCAGGACGTTCAATTTCCCAATAATATCCTGGTAAAGATAAGCACCCTTCAAGAAAATTAACTTTTCCTGATACTTTAATTGATATTGGATTAACTGCAATGTTTGGACCCTCCCCAATATCAAATACAAATATATTTTTATTTATACCTATTTGAGGAGCAGCTAATCCTACTCCAGGTGCTTCATACATTATCTCGAGCATTTTATCAGTTAAGTCTTTTAACTCTTCATCAAAAATGTCTACATTTTGTGATTTCATTTTTAATGAAGGATGTCCAAAAGTAACTATATCAAACATTTAGATATTCCTGCTTTTCGTTGGATTATATATATGTGTATATGAAAATAAGTCCATAATCTTATTGTAATTTATATTTTTACTTAAAATTAACCTGATTTCATATTCAAAACTATCTTTGACTTTTCTTGGTCCGAGCAAATATTCTTTATATTCTTCGGTGTCAATTTCATTATCAGAACTGATAGAAAATATTTTAGTATTTATATCTGGTCCATATGTACTTCTTTCTTTAAGTTCATTATTTGCAAGGATACTTATATTGCTTAATTTCAGCATTTCCTGTAAGTCTTGATCGTTTGTTGATATTAAAACTAATTTAATATCTTTATATTCACAATATTGAAGTTCCTTAATTAACGAAATTAAACGTAAAGAATTAAGTGTATTTTTGATACTTAATTTTGGATTAAATAAGAAATAAACATCTGTTTCTTTGTTATGTAAATTTTCAGTAAATGTATATTCATTTAATTTATTTTTTAATATTTCCGAATTAGTATATGGGGTAATTTTGTTATTTATAAATTTATTTTTTAATATGTTAATACATTCTTCAAAATTATTTCCATAAATATAAGTAATATCGTTTTTTATATTAATTTCTTCATAATGTTCATATGAGTCAAACATATCTAGAGCTGGAAATATATTGTAGAACTTAAAATTTCCTCCAAATATTTTATGTTTTAAAATAGCAAGTTCAATGATATTTATTCCGTTTAATTTTGGGAGTTTATATGATATGTTATTCGTATCATAGAAATGAAATTCAACATCATTGGAGATCTTGAAATAATTAAAGTTGTTAGATAATATAACTATATTTTTAAAATTGTTATTTGAGTTTAGAAAATCATTAATTTCTTCTTTACCACCTGTTTTCTGATAAAAATCTAGATCTACTTCATTATCTATTAATTCGTTAGATAGTTTGTTACAAATTTCTAAAGTTGGTGTTATGAATATGTTCTTATGCTTGTTAGAGATGTTTTTAACAATATCGGATTGCATGAACTGATCAATTGATCTTGAATTATTTTTATTTTGTAATTTAAACATTTCAACATTAAAAATTTCTGATAACAAAATACCAATATTTAGAAAATTTGATACTGAAAGATAAGTTAGAAAAGTAAATTGTTCATCAGTTAACCTGAATAAAACTTTATGAATTTCATTTATATTTACTGTATTAGGTTTCTTTACATTTATATCAACAACTACAGCTTTATATTTTTTATTTCTGAACATTAATTCAACTATCGACCCAATATGTATTTTTTTTTCATATTTTTTAGGAACTTTATAAGAAAATTGAATAAATTTATATGTATTGTTATAAATTAATTCAACATTTACAAACACAATTAAGATGATGTATTTTTTATAATGTGTTGAGCAATGATATGTTTATTTTGAACAGATGATTCATATATCAATTTATCTCTGTCAATAATATAAATTTTATTATTATCAGATCCAAAATAGTTGTCTTTTAGATTATTAATTACTAGATAGTCACAATTTTTAGTATTTATTTTGTCAAAGTTTAAATTGTCATCAAATTGTGCTGAAAAACCAATCACTTTAATATCCTTATACTTAGATTTTATATTTTTAATAATATCAATGTTGGGTGACAATTTTAAAAATAAATCTCCATCCTCTCTACTCATTTTTTTATTAAATTTTTCAGGAATAAAATCAGATACTGCAGAGGTCATATAAATTTTGTTAACGTCCTTAATGTTGCTTAATATACTTTTATAAAGATCTTCTGAAGATGAATAATTAATATTTATAGCATGTGGTACAGGTTTAATTAGATCAGAATGAATATATATAACATCGTAACCTTTTGAAAGTAGTTCATAAGCAATGGCCCTTCCTTGTTTACCGCTTGATGAATTTGTTATACCTCTCACTAAATCTATATTCTCAAAAGTAGGACCTGATGTAACAATTATTTTGTCTTTAGTTTTTTCTAAAATTTTGATTAATTGATCAGGTTCTAACATTCTTCCTAATCCTTCATCTCCAATATCTAATTTTCCATATTTTGGACCACAAAAAATATGTTTATTTGAGAGATCTAGAATGTTTTCCTGAGTTACTTCATTTAAATACATTTCCTCATGCATAGCTGGCGCAATAAATATGCTGTCTTTATACATAAGAGCAGTTGCAGATAAAATGTCATCAGATATTCCATGGTTAAGTTTTGAGATGAAATTAGCTGTAGCTGGATATATAACAAACTTATCTGCCCATCTAGATAATTCTATATGTGGGGAACCAGTTTCATTATCCCAAGAAGAAATAATATTATTTTTAATTTTAAAATTATTATCTAAATATTTAAGCCCTTCTGAGGATGAGACTAATTTAATATTGTATTGTTCTTTAAGTAAATTGTATAATTTTTGTGTTTTAGAAGCAGCTATACTACCTGTTACACCAAGTAGTAAATTGTCTTTCATTAACAGTTACTCTTTTTCTGAAACCTCTACCTTACCAGCAGCTATCTCTTCAAAGGCTACCGTTAATGGTTTTCGACTTAAACTTTGTACTTGTGGTGGTGTGTATGCGCCTATACCTTCGCCTAGTTGATTAAAATATGAATTTATATCTTTAGCTCTTCTTGCAGATGCAATAACAAGAGCAAATCTTCCTGGTGTTTTATCTAGTAATTCTTCAATAGGTGGTTTTATCATGATTCCTCCAAGTTATATATTATATCAAGAATATTCTTAACAGTAGTATTAATATCTACATTCTTAACTATGTAATCAAATTCATTAATTTTACTACGTTGCTTATTAGCTAAATTCATTCTTTGTTTGATAAACAATTCATTATGACCTCTTGTTTCCAATCTTCTAATTAGTTCATCATTTTCAATATCAATAAATATACCGATAAAGCTTTTGTTGTTTTTCAAAAGTTTCGATGCTCCATTAACTTCAACATCTAGTACAGTTATTTTATTAGAAACGTCAATTTGGTTTTTACCGGTCCCATAATAATCTGTACCATATTGTTCATACTCTATAAAAAAATTGTCTTTTATTAAATTATTAAATTCATCAATAGATACGAAAAAATAGTCTGTACCCTCTATTTCGTTGTGTCTTTTTTCTCTGGTTGTATGTGAAATAGAAAAATAAAGATCTTTATGTTTTATTAGCTCATTAATAATTGTTGATTTTCCAACTCCAGAGGGACCACTAAATATAATTATCATTCTTTATCACTATAATTTGCTATTTTTTCAATTAAGGAACTATTTAAATCTAATATTTTTGTATTTTCATCCAACCCTATTTCCTGTAGAAAACGAGCTGTTTTAACTTTTCCAATTTTCTTATTATCAGTAAGGTATTTATGTATTCTTATTGTGTTTAAATAATTATTGTTTTTTGCTTGTATGAGAGATTTTTGTACATTTTCATATTTATTATCAAAGTTATTTATAAATTCCATACGTTGTTCTTTAATTAGTTTTATATTTTTTTTAACATCTTCAAATTTCATTACTTATTTTATCCAATATTCCGTTAACAAATTTAGCACCTTTTGAT
>SGYT01000021.1 GCA_004214055.1 Candidatus Actinomarinales bacterium
TCCGTAGAATCTAGTGCTCCAGCTGAAGCACCTGTTGAAGAAGTTGTAGAAGAAGCACCTGTTGAAGAAGTTGTAGAAGAAGCACCTGTTGAAGAAGTTGTAGAAGAAGCACCTGTTGAAGAAACACAGGCTCCTGTAAGTGTCAATACTGTAATAAAAAAAGTAGCTGTAATAAATAAAACTATGGGAATTAGATTAAATGCTGATGCCTCACTGCCTAACTGGTTAAATTTGAGTTTTCTTGTTATTCCTCTATTCATTTTAATTGGAATGGTTAATACTTCTTCAACACAAGAATGTGGTGTAAAAGGTATTTTAGATGTTGATAGAAAATCTCAACAAACTGTTAACTGTGATGGAAGTCCTTTTGAAGGAACCGGGGTAAGTTCTTCAACTGTTAATTATGTAGCCTTGGGTCAGCAAGTTTATTCGGGGGCTGCTGCTTGTGCTGGGTGCCATGGCGTTAATGGTGGAGGCGGTGTAGGACCTGCTTTCATCGGTGGAGAATTATATACCACCTTCCCCACTTGCTCAGATCATGCAAAATGGATACAACTTGGGTCTGCAGGATGGCAGTCCGAAATTGGTCCAACTTATGGTGCAGAGGATAAAGTTTCTATAGGAGGCATGCCTGGATTCCAGGGCAAGCTTACTGAAGATGAATTATATGCAGTAGTTGTTTTTGAGAGAGTTGTATTTGGCGGAGGTCAGACTGAGGAAGTTCTTTCAGATTGTGGATTGCTAGAAGAAGAGGTTGAAGAAGAAATAACAACCGAGGCTATTAGTTCTACTCCTTAATTCAGGTCGTAACTTTTTCTTTCCTATTTTCCTGAACACAATATGGACAGTAATCATCTACCTTATAATCTGGAGATCTAACTTCTTCTTTAGTTAAAGGTTCCCTGCACGAATAACACATTACGTAATCTGTTTCATTTAGTCCCTTATCAACAGCCACTCTATCATCGAATACAAAGCAATCACCATCCCAATATGAAGCATCTGTGTCTTTAAAATAATTCAAAACCCCACCTTCAAGTTGTTTTACATTTTCAAACCCAGACTTAAGCATTACTGCTGATGCTTTTTCACAACGAATTCCGCCTGTACAAAACATAACTATTGGTTTTTTCTTGTATTCTTCTGGTAGTTTTGAGACTGCCTCAGGAAAATCTCTAAATGAAGGGATGTTCAGATCAATTGCATTTTTAAATGTTCCAACTCTTACCTCATAATCATTTCTTGTGTCTAAAACAATAACTTCTTCTTCCTTGTCTAACATTTCTTGAAATTGTTCTGGTTTAATATTCGGGCCAGTAAATTCACTTGGCCTAATGTCATCCATACCTAATGAGATAATCTCCTTTTTTAACCTTACAAGCATTCTTCTAAATGGCTGATAATCGTTATGTGTCACCTTCAGGGGTATGCCAATAAATCTTTCATCTGACTCCAAGAATTCTAAGTATCCATCAATACTTTCTTGGCTTCCAGATAGAGAAAAATTTATTCCATTTGGACTAAGTAAAATTGTCCCTTTAAGGTTTAAATCTTCACAGCGCTTTAAAAAAGGTTCTCTTAAGTCATCTCTATCATCAAGATCAACAAACCTATATCCAGCAATATTTACAACTTTTCTATTTTCCATAGTCTCTTATCTTATATTTTATCGAGCTCTTCAATAAGCTTGTCTTTTTCTCCAGGTAACATTGAAACTGTATAGTCTTCTGAAGGGAAGCTTCCATCTACTACATCTTCTTTAAAACCCTTTATAGCATTTCGTCTTTCTTGGTCTAGTTTCTCTCTTATAGCTTTTCCGTCTCCCCATGACTTAGCATGTTTTGGCATTTTTCCAGGAGGATCTCCAGTTTCACCACATATGTCTTCAAAAAATAGAAATATCACATCTCCCGAACTTCCAGATCCTAGAGAATTAATTACTAATGAAGTGTGTTTTTTAATTTCTTCTAATGCATCATCTGCAACACATTCTACTTCGGCACCAAATGCGCCTGCGTCTTCTAGTCTTCGCATGTCATCAAGTATTTTTATAGCTTCTTCTGCGGTTTTTCCAACTGTTCTTAAACCTCCTAGTTGAGTAGAACTTGATGGAACCATTCCAACATGACCTTGTACAGCTAAGCCTTCATTGGCAAGCATTTCGACCACACCTAGACCTCTAGGAGTAAGTACAGAATCAGCACCTTCCATAGCAGCTTTCATAGCACCTTCTAAAATCTCATCATTTGTTATATATCTTCCAGCAAATAAAGCTGCTGTAATAAATGTATTTGGGGCACCACTTCTTACATCTGCAAACCAATCGCTTCCTGTAATAATCATATCTACATCTTGATCAGCAATAATTCTTGCTTCTTCTGCATTTTGTGCTGTAACTTGTGTTAACTTGCTTCCTGCTTTTTTATTTCTAATAATGTCAGCAACTGTTAAATTTCTTTCAACTAATTCTCCACCAAATGTATAAATTTTTTTCATTTCCAATTCCCTTTATAAACACTACAAGGATGTTTCTTTAGGTTCAATAAAATATTTTCTTAAATAGTTAAAATTAAATTATGAAAAGATATATTTTACTAATAATACTTTTTATTTCTTGTACCTCTTATAACGATGCTTACCAAGCTGAAACAATAACAGTGTATAAAAACATCTATACGGAGTTTGAAAATTTATCAGAGAGTCAAATGGAAGATAAGCTTAGGCTCGAATGTAATATTTTAGAAGATGAAATGCTTATTCATGTAGATGACGGATTAACTTTAAATTATTTTCTTGAGTATGAATATTACAAACATAGATTCCAAGGAGGTTCTCCTGAACAAGTTGAATCTTTATTGTTCCCTTTATTCTACCTTTGTGGATTAGATGAGATTATTGAGAAACATTGGAATAGTTTAGATTACCAAGAAAAGAACTATAAAAAAATTAGTGGGTAGTTGTCTAATTTATTGCTTTTGATGTCTCAACTCTTGAATCAGCTGCTCCAACCCATGATCCACTACTATCTTTACAGATTGCTGAAATTGGTCCAAAACTAGACTGAAGAGATTCTTTAATTGTTATTTTGTGACCTTTTTGTTTTAAGTCGTTAATTGTTCTCTCTTCTAACCCGGGCTCGGTAAGCAAATGAGATTCTGTATTTTCATCAAAATAATCAAGAGTCCACCTACTTTGATTCATAGACTCTTCTAGAGATGAAGTTTCAAGAAGTAGAGGTAGAATAAATTGGCTTAATAATTGTGGCTGATATCTTCCTCCTCTAGTTCCTATAACCATATCTAGTTTTCCATCTTTACTCCAGATAGTTGGAGAAAGTGTGTGCAAAGGCTTTCTCAGTGGTGAGATTTTATTTGGATGGTCATCTATTAAATTAAATCCGGCACCTCTGTTATGAAGAAAAAAACCGTAGTTTGATACTCCTATTGTGCTTCCTATTCCATAAAAATTAGATTGAATTAAAGAAACAGCATTTCCTTCAGCATCTTTTACAGCCATGTAAGCTGTTCCCCCACCAAGACTCTGTGGTGACTTAAAGGTGCTCGTTTTATAAGGATTGATTTCTAATACCTTCGATTTTATATAATCAAGATTAAGACCAGTAAATGAATCAATTTTATCTCCATAGTCATAAGTAATATGATCTCTATCTGAAGCAAGTGATCTGTAGCATTCAATCAATAAATGAGGGTTAAATTCCTTACTTGAGTCTGTAATTATTTCATAAGCTTTTAGGGTTGCAAGAGTCAAGTAGCTTTGAGTATGAGGTGGTGTCACCCAACCAGTTTTTCCATATATATCTATAGATAATGGTGAAACCCAGCTTGCCTCAAAATCATTTATATCTTGTGTTGTTAGGATATTATTTGTAGCTTTAGATATTGCTTCAGCAATTCCTCCTTCATAAAATGCACTTGGTCCATTCGTGGCAATAAGAAAAAGCGTTTCGCCAAGTTTTTCTCTTTTTACTATATTTCCAGTTTTTAGAGGTTCTCCCTCTAAATAAAAATTTTCAGATGAATCTTGATTAAGAAGTACTTCTTTATGATGATTTAAAGCTTTATTTAATTCATAACTAACTTTAAAACCATCTTTACAAATTTTTATTGCTTCATGAAATAAAATATCAAAATCAAGTTTTCCAAATTTTTTGTGCATTTCTGACCAACCTCTAACAGCCCCTGGAACAGTTACTGTAGCTTCATGATTAAGAGGTAGTGACTTGTAACTAGAGAAGTCAATATTATCTACATTTGAACCTGCATATCCTGATGAATCTAAACAATATGGTTCCTTTTCTCCATCCTTCCAAATAAGTGCAAAAAGATCTCCTCCAATACCACATGTCTCGGGAGCAACAACTCCTTGGACTATATTCACAGCAATTGCAGCATCTATGGCATTACCACCTAATTTAAAGATATTTTTTCCAGCTTCTGAGGAAAGATAGTGTGGAGAAACAATAACATTATTGGCCATATTCTGTATTTTATATAAAAAATAAGACTTTGATTGTTTTGAAAACTTAATTAGTATTTTTTCTATGTTGCCAGTAATATATTTTCACTTTGCATTAATAGTTTTTGCTACTGTTTTGTTTTATTTGGTTTTGTAAATGGTTAAAAAAGAAAGAAAGAAAAGAATTGTTGGATGGAAAGAGCATGTTGCTTTACCTGATCTAAAAATAAAACAAGTAATTGCAAAAATTGATACTGGTGCAAATGTTGGCTCAATTCATGCAGCAGATATAAAAATAAAGAAAAAGAACAAAGTAGAGTATGTTCACTTTAAGGTTATGAAAAGAAATAATACTGTTAAAAAAACTTCTGCAAAACTTGCTGGTTATAAAAGGATTCGAAGCTCTGATGGAGATGTAGAAAAAAGACCCTATATTAAAACAGAATTATTAATGGATGGGATATCAAAAAATATAGAGTTAACTCTTGCTGATAGAGCTTTAATGGATTACACAATGCTAATAGGAAGAAAAGCGCTTGGAAGAAGATGGATAGTTAAACCATCTAATAGTTTTTTAACTAAACCAGATGGAAAGAATAATAAAAAATGAAAATAGGAATCCTCTCCCAAGATATGAGACTGTATTCAACAAAAAGACTTTATGATACAGCAAAAAAAAGAGGGCATGATGCTCAAGTTGTAAGTTACCTTAGATGTTATATGAGTATGGCAAAAGGGCAGCCAAGAATTTTTCAAGCAGGCAATGAATTGGCTTTCGATTCTGTTATTCCAAGAATTGCAGCTTCATGGACTTTCTACGGCGCTGCAGTTGTAAGGCAATTTGAGCTTATGGGTTCGCTCTCAGCCAACACATCGGCTTCAATAAATAGATCTAGAGATAAATTAAGAGCCTTGCAACTAATCGGGAATACAGGTGTAGATATGCCCGTTACTGGATATGTTCATTTTTCACGTGATGTTGAAGCTGTATTGAAAACTGTCGGAGAACCACCTTTTGTAATTAAATTACTTGAAGGAACACAGGGTCGAGGTGTTGTGCTAACAGAAACGATGGATGCTGCTATAAGCGTCATTGAAACAATGAAGAAAATAGATGCCAACATTCTAGTTCAAGAATTTGTTTCAGAAGCAAATGGTCAAGACATAAGAGCCATTGTTGTTGGTGATAAAGTTGTTGCCTCTATGAAAAGAACGGCAAAACCTGGTGAATTTAGATCGAATGTTCATTTAGGTGGAAAAGCAGAAAATTATCAAATAACAAATCAGGAAGAAGAGAGTGCTGTAAAGGCCGCCAAAGTTTTAGGCCTCCATGTAGCAGGAGTTGATTTGATTCAATCCGATAGAGGACCTTTGGTTTTAGAGGTTAACTCTTCACCAGGACTAGAAGGCATTGAAAAAGCTTCTGAAATAGATGTTGCAGGAAAAATTATTGAATACTTAGAAGAAAAAATTCAAAATAGAGATAAATCTAAACCTATGGATATTTAATATAATTTCTTAAAATTTTTATTTTACTTATTATTCCTTCATCTAAAATTTTATCTTTATATAAAACAACAGGAACTCTAAGTAAATACTCTTGATAACCATTTTGCACATCTACTTCTTGTATTTTAAAAAAATACCTTAATATATTTAGTTTCCTAATGCCTTTGTCGCATAATTCACAGTTTTCAGTAACAACGATATTTAAGGTTTTCATTTATCTAACATGGTCTCATGAGGCCCTGGACTTTAGTATTTGTTGTTTTACTTGCATTGATAATTCTTGTTTCAGCCTCTATTGCCTTAAGATTCATTTAATTTGAAAAGTTAATTTTTGCACCATCTTTAATGTTTAAAATACTAGATGCATTTTTATTACTTGAAAAAAGAGAAATCATACCCCAGGAATCTGTAATTAAACCTACGTCACCCAAATATTCTGATTGATAATTATCAACCCAAGTCGTCTTAATTTCAACATTTCCAATCTTAATATTTATAACATCACCTATTGATTTCTTTAGTCCATTTAATTCTTCTGGAGATACATTTGTCTGGCAATTTCCATAATGATCGACCCAAAGAATTTCACCTTTTATTTCACTATCTGTAACTTCTGTCAAAGGTATCAAATATTGATTTAAATTTGATAAATCCAACTCTGGACCAAAATCTTCAATAGCTAATTGCCCCGAAGCATAGCCAGCCGCAAAAGGTGAGAAAATATCACGTGCATGAAAAGTATTTCCCTCGCTTGGAATAATCCAATCTTCATTCTCTAATAAATATCCTCTCTGAGCACCACCAACTGTTGCGCAAGCCAAATTCAATAAGCCATTGTCTGGACCTATCATCACTCCCCATTCTGTATCTAATGCGATCGCTTTTCTTTCAGTCCCCACTCCCGGATCTACAACTGCTAAAAGAACGCCTTGTGGAATATATTGAATGGCCCTCATTAAAAGTAAGCTGCCTTGTTTAATATTCTGAGGTGGAATTCCATGTGATATATCATTAATTTTAATTTCAGGATCTATCCTGTTAATAACGCCTTTTACAATGCCAACTGAACCATCATCTAAACCAAAGTCTGATGCGAAAGAAATAATTTTACTCATCTTGATTATTATACGGTGACAAAGATTCTTAATAAATTCTAATATGATTATCTTTGGAAGATTTTTTTGTGTATTCTTTAAATGAAGTATGGGGAAATTAAAAAAAGCACTAATTGTCTTGTTAGTAGTCCTTGTAGGGGGATATTTCTATGCCGGTTACTATGTTTTTGGAATAGCCGGAACTGTTCCATGTGCTGTCTGGGAAGGAGAGCAAAGCAATACTCCTAGTAGCTTTACCGTACCTGATGGTTATGAAGATTCTGATACAGGAAATTTTATAGAATATAATGTTGATCCAAGACCTTACTTTATACCAAGTTATGAAACTGTAAGTATTCCTTCAGATGGAGGTGCAATTGAACTAAGTGCTTGGTGGATGGAAACAAACCCTAAAGGACCAACAGTAATGTTGATACACGGTCTAACAAGTAGTAAATATTCATCCGGTATTCTTCTGTCTGCAGGTATTCTTTACCATGAAGGGTTCAATGTTTTAGCTATTGATATGCGTGATCATGGTGATAGTACATGTGAAGATGGGTTTTACTCAGCTGGTCAAAAAGAATCTGATGATTCAGCAGCATCATTAAAATGGCTTGTTGAGGAAAAAGGAATTCCGCCTTCTAATATAGGCATCTATGGTCAATCTCTAGGAGCGCTAACAGCACTAACCACACCTGCAAAATCAAATAATTTTGCTGCAATTGCA
Source organism: Candidatus Actinomarinales bacterium (assembly GCA_004214055.1). GTDB lineage: Bacteria > Actinomycetota > Acidimicrobiia > Actinomarinales > Actinomarinaceae > Actinomarina. The sequence goes on from SGYT01000021.1 coordinate 7,810, forward strand.
GTTCATGATCCTCCTGTGGATTTTGAAACCCTTGTGAAAGAAGAGATGGTGTATCAAGGTTTCCCTGCTTTCTTGTTTTATCCAACAGCACATTATTCTCGAATCTTTATGGGTGTAAATATTACTGAAGTAGTTCCAGCAACGGCTTTACCAATGGGGAGCAAGCAACCTATTTTAATCTTTAATGGAATGTTAGATGGAAGAGTGTTAGCTCATCATACTGATGATTTAATTAAAATAGCTAATGATCTTGGCATTGAGGTTGAAGCCTATAGGTATGACGATATGCGACACGTACAAAGTATTTGGGTTTATACAGATGAATTTTCAGAAGCAATAGTTAGCTTTTTTCAACGTAATTTAAGCTCCTGATAAAGTAAACTCAATTTCTCTGAAGTATGTTTCCAATCATATTTCTTAGAACTATTTATCGCGCTTTTTGAAACATAATCGGCATATTTATCATCATTAAGTATTTTTAACACAAATTCAACTAAGTCTTGGTCTTCAAACGATTCTGCAATATAACCATTAATGTTATTGTCGATAATCTCTCTAAAGGAGCCCTGATTGATGCTTACTACTGGTACTCCTACCGAGTGGGCCTCAATAGCAACAAGTCCAAAAGTTTCATACTCGGAAGTGTGTATTAATAATTTTGACCTATTTAATAATTCTCTAATCTTACTTTGAGATAGGTTGCCTAAAAATTCAACGTGTGATTCCAAATCTAACTCTTTTACAATTTCCTTAAGTTCTAATAAATAATCATCTCCTAAAGAACCACTTGGGCCTCCAATGAAATAACATTTAAAATCATTTTCAATTTCTCTAAAAGAATTTAAAAATTCTAGAACCTCTGACTGTCTTTTTTGTTTCTGTATTCTACCTATTGATAAAAAAATATTTTCCTTTATAAGACTTCTTTCTGGTGAAAATAAGTTTTTGTCTACCCCAGGTTTTATTAGTTTTATCTTTTCTTTGTCAATTTTGTAACTGTCTGAAATTAAACTATTTTCATAATTTGAAGATGCAGTTACAAAGTTCGATGCGGTCATTATTATTTTTTCACAATCTGCACGCTCATTGTTGTAGCCTTCAAGGAAAACTCCTAGGCTATGGGAAGTAAAAATATAGGGTATATTAAATTTATCTGAGATTTCTTTTCCAACTAAACCTGACAACCAGTAGTGACTATGGATTATATCAAAATTGTTTATCTCAAAAGTTTCTTCTAGCTTTTTCTGAAATTCAATTAAATGAAGTTCTTTTTTTTCCATAGGAAGATCTGGGTCAAATAAATTTAGTGAATAAAACTCTAGATTTTCTTTTTTAAAGCTTTTAGCTTTTTCACCTGTTACTACTGTCACATTATGTTTATTAGTTAAATATTTTGAAATTTGTTCAACATAGATATTCAACCCCCCTGCGTCATTTACTCCAAGTTCAGAGTATGGAGAAGTGTGAAAAGAGATTTGTAATATGTTCATATTAAGATTTGTAAATCATATAACTGAATAGCTGAACCACCTAAATCTAATTTATATCTGTCATAACCTTTAAGGAAGTCGAAGAAAACCTTATTTTCTTTAATCATTTTTTGAATAATTAAATCAATAAGAACTATTCCTGGATTAATATCATCAAATTTACTATTTTTAGTTGAATTATATAAATAACACCCTTTTTTATTTACATATACAAAAGCAGATGAAATTAATTCGTCTCCATTTTCTATAAAGTATATTTTCCAGCCTTTAATGTTTAGCAAACCTTTAAAGAATTGCTCTACTTCTTTATTCATAAAAGTACCTTTTTTACCCTCAGAAAGTTTATGTTGTTCTACAAATTTTTCAAAAATGATTATATCTTTACTGTTTTTAAGTTCTACAGCTTCTAATTCAGATAAAAATTTAGTTTTTTTTCTTTTTAATTCATGCCTTTTCTTTTTACCAAGATTTTTAAGATATAATTCATAGCTTTTTGGAAGGTTCATTCTTATTGAGTAATCGGATTTCTTAATGATTAAATCCTTATATTGTATATTTTCTGAAATCTCTTTAACTTGTTCATAAGTTAAAGAATCTAGTTGTAAAGAAGATATTCCTCTTTTCTCTAAACCCCTCTGTCTTATTTTTAAGCTTGGACGATAATCTACATAATCACGATTTCCTATGTTATAAAGTACTCCATCATCTATAAAGTACCCTTTTTTGAAGATTTCAAATTGTTTATGATTACTGAGATTTTTTACAAGCTCTATAAATTTACTATCTGTAAAAGGAGTACTGTTAATTTTTTGAATTTCCACTTAATCAGAATAAACCATTAACAAGACTTAGTGTATCAACAAAATACAAAGAAAATAAAAAAGCAACTAAATAATCGTAGAGATAAATTTCACTTCTGAGTTCGGAGAAATATTCAAATTCATACCTAATCTTTAATATAAGAAAATTAGTAAAAACTGTAAAAAGTGCAGTTGTAATAGCACTTAAAATAATATATAAATACTGGTAATCATAAAAACTAGATATAGAAATTATTATTAAAGCTGCTGCAAAAAAATTAAAGAAAAATTGAAAATTACTAAATTGAACATAAAAAAGTGTTGCTAAAGTTTTTAGAAAAAATAATGATAGAAACAAATAGACTAGATAGTTTATATTCTCTTGAAATGAGTCAGACATAATAAATGAAACAATACTTGAAGAAAAAACCGTTACAAAAATTGTGTGACCAAACTTTGAAATATTTATATTTTGATATATCAAGATAAGAAAAGATAGAAATATTAAAGAAATAAACAACAGGCTTAATGGAAATTGTAAAAATAAAACTGGTGAAATTACAGGAAAAAAGGTTATAAAAACAAAAATAAGTATTAGGTAATACTCGTTAGTATCGATTCTAAGTTGGCCTGTTAAGATTTCTAACTGCCAGACCAAAATTAATCCAACTAATGAAGATAGTAATAAAGGATTGCTTCTTAAGATCAACCCCGCAAAAATAGAGAATGATAAAATAAATTGAACGTATCTTAACTGTTTATGAAACATTAAACCTCGCGAAAATTTTACCTTGATAAGCTTGAAAATTAAAGCTGTTTGTAATATAGTTACTAAACACTATATTTAGTATTAATAATCATGTTATATACAACATTTAGTTACAAAAGGAGGAATAGTGGCAAATAATTCGGGGCTTAAAATCACAAGAAAATACACATCGCCTGGAGATCCATATAAAGGCATAGCCTGGGAAAAAAGAACTTCTAAAATTACTAATCCTGACGGCTCTATTGTTTTTGAAATGAACGATGTTGAGATTCCATCATCATGGTCTCAAGTAGCAACAGATATTATGGTCTCAAAATACTTTAGAAAAGCAGGTGTACCTCAAGTTGATGCAGATGGAAATGTTATGAAAGATGAAAATGGTGATACCGTATTAGGACCTGAAACATCTTCTCGTCAAGTTTTTGATAGGCTTGCTGAGACATGGAGGTACTGGGGAGAAGAGACTGGTTATTTTGCAAGTAAAAAAGATGCTCAAGCTTTTGAGGACGAGCTTAAATATATGCTTGCTACCCAAATGGCAGCACCGAATAGCCCTCAATGGTTTAATACAGGACTCAATTATAAATATGGTTTAGAAGGACCACCTCAAGGATTTTGGTATTTCGATCCAAAGACTGGAAAACTAACTGAAGGTGAAGACTCATATTCCCGACCACAACCTCATGCTTGTTTCATTCAATCAATTGATGATGACCTTGTAAACGAAGGCGGAATCATGGATCTTTGGGTAAAAGAAGCAAGGTTGTTCAAATTTGGTTCAGGAACTGGTACAAATTTTTCAAATTTACGAGGAGAAGGTGAAAATTTATCTGGAGGAGGGGTTTCTTCAGGCGTGATGTCTTTTCTAAAAATTGGAGATAGAGCCGCAGGTGCAATCAAATCAGGCGGGACTACAAGAAGAGCGGCAAAAATGGTTATTTTAGATCTAGACCATCCAGATATTGAAGAATTTATAGAGTGGAAAGCAATAGAAGAAGACAAGGCAAGAGCTTTAATTGCAGCTGGTTATCCTGCAGATTTTAATGGAGAAGCCTATGCAACAGTTTCGGGTCAAAACTCAAATAATTCAGTTAGAGTTCCTCATGAGTTCTTAGATGCGTTGAAAAATGATGGAGATTGGGAACTAAAAGCAAGAACTGATGGATCTGTAATGAAAACAATAAAAGCAAGGGAGCTTTGGAATAAAGTTGCAGATGCAGCATGGAAATGTGCAGATCCTGGTGTTCAATATGATACAACCATTAATGAATGGCACACTTCACCAGCAGGAGGGAGAATTAGAGCTTCAAACCCGTGCTCGGAGTATTTATTTTTAGACAATACAGCATGTAATTTAGCAAGTCTTAATCTTGTAAAATTCTACGACGACGATACACAACAATTTGATGTTGATTCTTATAAACATGCACTTAGAGTTTGGACCATCGTATTAGAAATTTCTGTTGAAATGGCCCAGTTCCCTTCAAAAGAAATTGCACAAGGGTCCTATGACTACAGAACTCTTGGATTAGGTTATGCAAACCTCGGATCTTTACTAATGAGAAAAGGGATTGCTTATGACTCTAACTTAGGACGAGCTATAGCTGGTGCTTTAACAGCTATATTGACAGGAGAATCATATAAAACATCTGCAGAAATGGCAGGAGTTATAGGACCTTTTCCTAAATATAAAGAGAATAAAGATAACATGTTGAGAGTTATTGGTAACCACAGAAGAGCAGCTTACGACTCTGGTGATTATGAAGGTCTTAGCCACGATCTAATTGCTATAGATCAAGATATTTGCCCTGAAGATCTATTAAAAGAAGCTCAAATTTCTTGGGATGAAGCATTTGATATTGGCACCAAAAATGGATTTAGAAATGCTCAGGCTACTGTGTTAGCTCCGACAGGGACTATTGGACTTTTAATGGATTGCGATACAACTGGAGTTGAACCTGACTTTGCGTTAATGAAGTTTAAGAAACTAGCCGGAGGTGGGTATATGAAGATTGCTAATCAATCAATTGGACCTGCCCTTCAGTCACTCGGTTATAAAGAAAATGAAATAACAGAAATGATTCAATATGTTATTGGAGCCATGTCCATTGAAAATTCTCCTTATATAAATAAAGAATCATTAATTGAGAGAGGTTTGGACGAGAAAGATATTTCCAATATAGAATCGTCTCTTCCTGGAGCTTTTGAGATACAACATGCGTTTAATGTCTTTGTTCTAGGGGAAGAGACCATGAAAAGACTTGGAATACCTGAGGAGGAATATACATCTTTTGACTTTAACCTATTAAAAAGCCTAGGGTTCTCAAGAAGTGAAATTTCTCAAGCAAATGAGTTCATTTGTGGAACACAAAAAATTGAAGGTGCTCCATATTTGAAGGATGAACATCTCGATGTTTTTGACTGTGCAAACAAATGCGGAAAAGACGGTGAAAGATTTATTCACTACATGGGACATGTAAAAATGATGGCAGCGGCTCAACCTTTTATTTCCGGAGCAATTTCAAAAACAGTTAATATGCCCAATGAAGCAAGTGTTGAAGATATTGAAGACTGTTATTTTGAATCAGCAAAAATTGGTGTTAAAGCCATTGCTATCTATAGAGATGGATCAAAAGCCTCTCAACCTCTTTCATCCTCTTCAGACGAAGGAGAATCTGATGAAACAGATCCTGAGGTAACACAAATTCTTGAAGAAGAAGCGATGCTCATACAGGGCAACTTTGCACCTGGGACAAGCCCAACTAGAGCTTATGCTGGAATGAATAGACCTAGATTCCTGCTTCCTGAAAAGAGAATGGGCTGGACGCAGGAGGCAAAAATTGGTGGACATAAAGTTTATTTGAGAACAGGTGAATATCCTGATGGTACACTCGGTGAAGTATTTATTGATATAGCAAAAGAAGGTGCAACACTTAAGGGCGTATTAGGATGTTTTGCTATAGCTGTGTCGAAAGGACTACAGTACGGTGTTCCTTTAGAAGAATTTGTAGACACTTTCACATTCCAGACTTTTGAGCCAAGAGGTATGGTTGAAGGGCATGAAAATATAAAAATGAGTAATTCAATTGTTGATTATGTTTTCAGAGCTCTTGGTCTTGAGTATTTAAATAGAACAGATATAGTTCAAAATCCACCAAAAGAAAAGGGCACTCCTGTTCAAGAGTCGCTATCTGCTCCTGTTCAAGAACAAGTAACTGAATCAACAGAAGAAGTCGAAAGGGTGGAACCTACAAACAGTATTAAGGCAAACGAACCTTCATCTGAAGCTCAAGAGGTTCAGTTTGTAACAAAGGTAGAAAAAAAAGAATCTTTAGATACAACTGAAGCTACCTCAAATTCTGTTACAACAGTACAAGAAGTTCTTAGTGACATGATGGGAGATGCTCCAGCTTGTAATGAGTGTGGACATATTACAATAAGGAATGGTTCTTGTTACAAATGCCTAAACTGTGGTAACTCACTAGGTTGTAGCTAAAAAAATCTTCCATTAATAAATAATTTAAATATAATTACATTACTTAGGGCGCTTAGCTCAGTCTGGCAGAGCGCTTCCCTTACAAGGAAGAAGTCACAGGTTCAAATCCTGTAGCGCCCACAAGGGTTTTTCAGAAATCTTTACATATATATACTCAAAAGACGCACATTTGTAAACAACTTGTCTTAACTTAAAATCAAATTAAAAATAAATGTAAATAATACTAAAAACAAGAGCACCTTAAGCCTGAACTTAGGAGAAAATAAGGTTCTAAATAGTCCCATATAAGCTTATTATAAACGAAGTAAATATATCTTTTTTATATGCGATTTGAAAATGAAAAAAATAAAAGTGAATTTATAACATATCTTATTAATGAGTATTCACCTTATTTTGAAAAAGATAAATTTTTTATAGATAGCGGAATTATTAAACACTTTAGTGATACTGATGTAAAAACATTACTTATTCTTTATTCTGATGAAATGCTAAATACATCTAAAC
>SGYT01000022.1 GCA_004214055.1 Candidatus Actinomarinales bacterium
TTGGTTATTCTTTGTTGTTTTCTTTGTTTTGTTAATTGGATTAGTTGTAGGTTGGTTGTCAGATAGATTAAATAAGGGTGAAGCTTTCTTTAAATCAATTGTTTTTATGCCTATGGCTATATCTGCAGTAGGGGCAAGTGCCATATTTAAATTTATTTATGAATACAGACCACCTCCTTTAACTCAGATTGGAATAATAAACGGTATCCGAGTATCTGTTGACAGAGGGCCTACTCTACCTGGAATAAAAGCTGGTGAAAAATGCATGAACAACAGAATTATTGATGGTATGAAGAAAGATTTCCAAAATGAAGATTGTCTTAATCCAATTGGCTGGCTACAGCAAAGAGATCTTTCTAACTTGCCTTTTGCAGAAAATTTAAATCCTGATAACTTTTTTAGTAGTATTTTGGTTAATCTGCCTGTAAACACAATGTTACTAATGTTGATCATGATTTGGATGTTTACAGGATTTGCAGCTGTTGTATTTTCAGCTGGTATCAAAGCAATTCCTCAAGAAATTATGGAGGCAGGTCAAATTGATGGGGCTTCAGAAATGAGAGTCTTTAGATCAATTGTTATTCCATATATCAAAAGTACGATAATTGTAGTTGGCACCTATATGGTTGTCACTGTACTTAAGGCATTTGATATAATCTATGTTTCTACAAGAGGAGATTTAGAAACTAATTTATTAGCTGTAAAAATGTTAGACGAATTCTCAAAGTATAGAAATTTTGGAAGATCAGCAACTGTTGCTGTATTAATATTTGTCTGTGTACTGCCAATAATTATAGGAACAGCTATTAGAGAAAGGGAAAACACACAATCATGACAAGAAATAATCAAAAGTGGTACGACAAACCAGTCTCTAAATTAATTTTAATAACCATTGCACTTACCTGGATATTTCCAGTCTTCGGATTTGTATTAAGTTCTTTTCGTCCTGGTGAGAGTATAAAAAGAGAATCATGGTGGGATGCTATATACACTGGAAAATTATGGACAGAGCTAACCCTTGCCAACTATTCAGAAATATTTTTTGCAGATAATTTAGACAGGTCTTTTTATAATTCCTTCGCTGTAACAATCCCATCTACAATTATTCCAATAACAATTGCAGCATTTGCTGCATATGCCTTTGCATTTATGGAGTTTAGAGGTAAAGAGGTCCTTTTTCTTTTTGTTGTTGGGTCAATGATAATTCCTTTACAAATGTCATTGATTCCTCTGGTTCAATTATTCAAGAGTGGGATCGAAGTATTTGGGATTCCTATAATTCCTGAACTTGATTTAAATGGAACTTTTGTAGCAACTTGGTTTGCTCATACAGGCTTCGGATTACCTTTGGCTACCTTTTTACTTAGAGACTTTATGATGGGCTTGCCAAAAAGTGTTATTGAATCAGCAAAAATTGACGGTGCAAGTAACATGACAACATTCTTTAAATTAGTTTTACCACTCTCAGTTGCAGGTATTGCTGCCTTCGGAACATTTCAATTTTTATGGGTATACAATGATTTTCTTGTAGCAAATGTTTTTTTAGGCGTATATAACCCAGAGAACTTAGTTGTAACTTCACACGTTTCACAATTAGCTGTTGGAGCTTATGGTGAAGCTTGGCATTTAAGAACATCTGGTGCAATAATTTCGATGATAGTCCCTCTAATTGTATTTTTTAGTTTACAGAGATATTTCATTAGAGGTCTAATTGGAGGAGCTGTAAAGGGTTGAGGTCCCTAACTGTATCAATCTTTCTTTTTCTATTTATTTCATGTGCTTCAAATACTGAAGTATTCGAATATAATATTTCTTCTAAAGACAATACGAATATAGTTGAATCAAGACTTTTATTTAATATTAATAAAAGTTCAGATACAGTTTATCTTGATGTTCAAATCTTTCCTAAAAAGAAAAAAGATATTGAAAGTTATTCTCTTGTTTTTGATATGAAGTTTAGAGAAGACTATGAAAGTGAATTTAATGGAGTGTGTTTAGGTCCATCATGGGAGAATTTTGGTCCCGGAGAAGTATCACTTGAATTAAAAAATGAAAATAACTTTAAAAGTGAAATTAAAGGATTTTTAGACAGTGGAGAAGATGATAGATGTAAAAACTATTTTTATTATTTAAGATTTTTAACAATAAATTTAATTAGTGAAGAGCAAATTTTAATAGGTGTGGCAACGGATTATGCGAAAGATTATCCAGACGCACCTTTTGTTTGGTCAGTAAATGAAAATAATCAACTGGAAGAAATTGGGACTACTAACATAGAAAAATATAGCTTAAATTTTGAACTGAGTAAATAAAATGAGAATTGGAATTGACTGGGGTGGAACAAAAATTGAAGCTATTTCAATTGATAGTAAAAATGGAAATGAATTAAATCGAATTAGGGTAGATTCTCCAAAAGATAATTATAAAGAAATTATAAGTACAATTGCCCAATTGACTAATGATATATCAACTGGCCAAGAAGACTTTACTGTAGGAATTGGCATGCCTGGATCACTCCATCCTGATACGGGCCTCGTACAAGTTTCAAATACAAAAGCGTTGGAGAATATGCCAGTAAAAAAAGATATAGAAAAAGAATTAGGTTTTGAAGTTAAGATTGCCAATGATGCGGATTGTTTGGCATTATCAGAAGCTATAGATGGTGCTGGGAAAAATTATAAAACAGTTTTTGCTGTGATATTAGGTACAGGAGTTGGTGCCGGTTATGTTGTAAATAAAGAACTTGTAGAAGGTCCAAATAAACTTTCTGGTGAGTGGGGTCAGAATCCAATTCCAGGACCTATGGATGATTATGAAAAGACTACAAAAAGACACTGTGGAAGAATTGGCGCAATTGAAATGTTCATATCAGGTCCAGGGCTAGAGAATCATTATAAATTTAAATCAGGTAGAAGTATAAATTCAAGAGAAATAATAGATTTATATAGAGGAAAAGATGAATTAGCCACTCAAGTTATGGATGAATATTTTGAAAGAACTGCAAGGTCTTTTAGTACCTTTATAAATATTCTTGATCCTGAAGTTATTGTGTGTGGAGGTGGCATGTCTGAGGTAGATGAGCTTTATGAGGAGGTTCCAGATAGAGTAATTCCATATATTGCTTCTAATTTTTTTTCAACACCAATTGTTAAAGCTGAGCATGGTTCAAGTAGTGGTGTCAGGGGAGCAGCATATTTATGGGGCTAAATAATAAGAGTTTATTTTTTATTATTTTTCTTACAGTAACTATATTATTTTCATGGTTAGCTTATCAACCAGATGAAGTGATAATAGGCGGTCCATTTTTTCCTCAAATGGATTACTTTATAGAAGAGCTAGATGAAATTTCAAGAGATAAGAACATAAAAATTAAATATTTTCCGGTATCAGATATTGAAACATATTTGATAGAAGTTACTGATAATGATATTGATTTAGCAATAATTCCAAATCCTCAAGGAGTAATCAATTTAGGTGAGAGAAATATAGCAATTCCAATTAATAATGCCATAAACGAAAAAGATTTAAATAATAAATATTCCAATCATCTGATTGAGATAACAACTTCAGAAAAAGATAAAAACAACTATGGAGTATGGTTTAGGTTAATACCAAATTCCCTTATTTGGTATGACGTAGAAAAATATAAATCTATTGGTTCTCCAAAATTTGAAAGTTATGAAGAGATGGTTTCTTTTACTAAAGAATTTTCTAGTAAAGGAAGTCCTTTATGGTGTTTAGATATTGAAAGCGGTGCTTCCACTGGCTGGATAGCAACAAACTGGCTTGAAGATTTAATATTACATGAAAAAGGTCCCGAGGTTTACGACCTCTGGGCTAATCAAGAATTACTTTCTGAGTCTGATGAAATTACACTATCAATATTGAATATTGGAAAATTGATTTTTATTCAAGATGCGGTTTTTGGTGGTAATAAAAGAATGATTAGAAAAGAATTTAGAAACAACTATAGGAATCTTACGAGTGAAGAAAATCCATGCGTATTTTCATGGTCGGGACACTTTGCATCTAATTACTTTCCAAGTGATAAAGATTACAGCGTAGATTATGATTTCTTTAAGTTTCCATCAGAAAAATATAAAGATGCGATGGTTGGTATAGGGGATGCCTTAATAGCAGTTAACCTAACACCAGAATCCAAAATCGTCCTCAATGCTTTGGTAGATGATAATTTTGGCCAAAAATGGATGTCAAAAAATGATTCAGCATATATTTCAGCCAACAAAAATTCTCAAATAAGCTCACTTAAAAATAAATTAACAATTAAAGAAGCAAAATTGATAAAAACCTCCTTAGAAAAGGATTTATTTAGATATGATGCTTCTGAAATAATGGAAAGAAGAATAGGTTCGGACTCTCTTTGGTATGCAATGACAAAATATATTGAATTAACAAGCAGATATATTGATGAAATAACTGAAGAGTTAGACTTTAGTTATTAACTCAAATGATTTTAAAATACCTTGATATCTGGTTAAAATACATTTAGTAATTATGGGTGCAATACAAATTAACTCTGTTGGAAAAATTTATCCAAATGGCACAAGAGCTCTAGAAGATATAAATATTGAAATTAACGATGGAGAGTTTGTAGTCCTTGTTGGACCATCAGGTTGTGGGAAGACAACGCTTTTGAGAATGGTAGCAGGACTAGAAGATATCACTGAAGGTGACATTTCTATAGGAGGTAAGGTAGTCAATGAAGTAGCTCCAAAAGATAGAGATATTGCAATGGTTTTTCAAAACTATGCACTTTATCCTCACATGTCAGTTTATGACAATATGGCTTTCTCATTGAAGTTACGTAAATTATCTAAAAATGAGGTAGATGAAAAAGTAAAAGAAGCAGCAAAAATTTTAGAAATTGATGAGCTACTTGAAAGGAAACCAAAGGCATTATCTGGAGGCCAGCGCCAACGTGTTGCTATGGGAAGAGCAATCGTAAGGAATCCACAGGCATTTTTAATGGACGAACCTCTTTCCAATTTAGATGCAAAACTAAGAGTTCAAATGAGAGCTGAATTAGGTCAATTGCACACTCAGCTTGAAACAACAACACTTTATGTTACCCATGATCAAGTTGAAGCAATGACTATGGGAGACAGAGTGGCTGTTATAAGAAAAGGTGAACTTCAGCAGATAGACTCACCAAGAGAAATTTATTTATATCCAAAGAATATTTTTGTAGCTGGTTTTATTGGTAGCCCATCGATGAATTTTGTTTACGCTAATGTTAAAGTTTCATCAAAGAATGTAACTTTAAGCTTTGGTGAAGATTCTATTAAGTGTAATCTAGACAAGAATAAAAAATTAAAAGAATTTGATGGTCAAGAGATAGTATTAGGCATTAGACCAGAAGCCTTTGAGGATTCAATATATGCAAATACAAAAGAGTTCTCAGAAAAGTTGGATATTGAAGTATCTTTAATTGAACAACTAGGTTCAGATTCTTACATTCATTTTTACAAAGATATAAAACCTGTTCAAACAGATGCAATAGAAGAGATTCTTGCTGATGAGGGTGAAGATATAACAGCTTTGGGAGATCAAACAAAATTTATTGCAAGAGTTAATCCAAATTCAGCTGTTAAAGAGGGAGACAAGATTACATTAGCAATTGATCCATCAAAATTACATTATTTTGACCCAACCTCCGGAAACGCAATAGTTTAAATACAAATATTTGTTTAATTCTTTCATGAGTACAATTACTTAAGTGGATATAATATTATTTTTTAATACTCTATTTGGCTTCATGACCATAGTCTCGTGGTTAATAACTTTGTCAATTTTTTATTTATATATAACAAAAAAAATATTTAGTAGGTTAATTACTGAACAGTTTTTAAATTACGCAATAAGTGTTGCATCATTTTCTGCGATTGGAAGCTTAGTCTATTCTGAAGTTGTTGGATTTATTCCATGTAAATATTGTTGGTATCAGAGATACTTAATGTATCCAATTGCCTTGCTATTAGTAGCTTCTTTATTTAAGAAAAGCTTATATAAATTTGGCTACGTTAGCTTATTTGGTTTTTTTCTAAGTATTTATCATATTTATTTACAAAATGGAGGAGGCGATGGTGGGTCTTGTGCAGTAGATGTTCCTTGTTCTTTAAGATATGTAGATATATTTGGATTTATAAGTATTCCAGTAATGGCTGGTAGTGGATTTATTACCATATTTGCTGCAATCTTGTATTATGACTATGCAAGGGAGCAAATCATTGAATAAAAATTTTATTATAGGTGGTGTAATTTTACTAGTTATAGGTTTAGCAGTTGCCATTGGTGTAACTTTAAGTTCAGAACCTGTTGCTGCCCCACTACCAGAAGGTGAGACAACAATAAATGGTGAGTATCTTCCTGCTTATGCTGGAGAAAATGATGACAATGTTGCTGTAGGATTACCAGGCCCAACTTTTTCAGGACCAAACGAAAATTCAGAGATAATATCTTTGGAAAAAGATGGAAATGCTAAAGCACTTTTATTTCTTGCTCATTGGTGTCCTCATTGTCAAAGAGAGCTACCTCAAGTTCAAGATATTATCGACACAATAGGTGTTCCAGAAGGTATTGAGATAATTGCTATAGCTACGTCAATAGACAAAGGAAGAGATAATTACCCTCCTCAAGATTGGTTATTTAGTGAAGGGTGGAGTGAAACTCAAATATATGACACAGATAGAGATATAGCAAGTGCTTATGGCCTTACTTCTTTTCCCTACTGGGTATTTTTAGATAAAGATCTAAATGTAATTGCTCGTAGAGCTGGAAACCTACCAGAGGGATATATTGGACCTCTTTTAATAGAGTTAGCTAATCAATAATTAATTAACTAGATTCCAAGCTGAGAAAAGTTCTTTATAAACCTCGTTATTTTTTACAAGGTTATCATGATTATCAAAACCTACGAGGTCTCCTTCTTTCATAACCATTATTTTTTCAGCATTTAATATTGTTTCTAATCTATGAGCAATAACAATAGATGTCTGGAAAGAGAGTAGTTGATTTGTAGCTTCAAGTATTGAAGATTCTGATTCTATATCTAAGTTTGCTGTCGCTTCATCAAATACAATTATTTGCCTTTTTGCTAAAACAGCTCGCAGTAGTGCAACGAACTGCCTTTCTCCAGCTGAGATATTTCCACCTCTTTCACCAACTTCTTGATCAAGTCTGTTCTCATACCTGTCAAACCATGAAAGAACACCAATAGACGCTAATTCATCTTCTAAGTTAATATTTTTTGGATCTGAATAAATTAAGTTGTCTCTTATTGTCCCTCTGAATAAAAAGCTTTCTTGAGGGACATAAGCAACATTGTCTCTAACCCATTGTTGGCTTACTTCATTAGCATCTGTTTCAAAAAACTCTACCTTACCCTCGTTAGCAAGATAAAATCTTAAAACTAATTTTGCAATGGTACTCTTTCCTGCACCGGTTTCTCCAACGATTGCTATTTTTTCACCTTTATTAATTACAAAATTTATATTTTTTAGAACCAATTCTCTTCCATATGAGAAGTCAACATTTTTAAATTCAATAACTTTCTCGTTATCAACAAGAGGTGTGGTTTCTCCTTTTTCAGACAAGAAAGGTTTTTCATCTAGTATTGAAAATACTTTTTTCATTGAGGAACCCGCAGATCTTAACAAATCATAATTAAAAGAAAGTTGTATTAATGGGTCAAAAAAATAGTTCAAATAAAACAATAATGCAACAAGCTCACCAATTGTTAAAGTTCCTTCAAATATTCTTTGGGCACCAAACCAGATGACAGTCGCAATAGATGTAACTCTAGTAATTTCAATAAATGGAAAATAAATAGCAATATTTTTTGCAGATCTTAAGTTTGCATCTAAGTGAGATTGATTTACATCTTTAAATCTATCAATCTGTGTATTTTCATCAACATAAGCTTGAATTATTCGTACACCTGATATTCCTTCTTGTAATGAGGATAAAACTTGACCTATCCATTCTCTCACTGCCCAATAGGCTTTATCTGCATGTTTTCTAAATATCCTTGTTGCTACCCCCAGCAAAGGTAAGATAATAAATGCAATTACTGATAATTGAAAATCTACAAAAAATACGGCTATTGTTGCTGCAAAGATTGTCAGGAGAGAAGTTAATACACTAGATGAACCTTCACGAGCAAATTCATTTAGACTCTGCATATCTGAAGTTAAACGAGCTACTAAAACACCCGTTTTGTTTTTTTCAAAATAATTTATGTCCAATGATGTTAAATGTCTAAATAGTTTTTCTCTAATTTGTCTGACATAAGTTTCACCAACTAATCCAATAGCAAGGATTGCTTTACTAGTAACAAAATATAGAGCTACAACTGTCACTAGATAAAAGAGTGATATTTGAAGAACATAAGAATAATCTGACTTAACTACTCCTTCATCTACTCCTTTTGAGATTAGCCAAGGGCCAATCATTCTTAATCCAGTTCCTAGTAAAACAATAAGAGAGCTTTTAATAAGAGGATTTCTTATTTCAGGAACTAGCCTAAATGATCTAATGAATATTTTCTCTCTCATTTTGTAGGTCCTAATCTTTCTTCTTCAAGAAAAAGATTCATGTAAGAGTTATCATTTTTGATAATATCTTCATGCTTTCCTTGTGCTTTTACTTTTCCATTTTCAATAAAAATAACTTCATCACAGAGTTCAATAGTTGGAACTCTATTTGTAATTATTAAAGTAGTCATATTTTTCATTGTAGAATTAAGCTCATTTCTAATCTCTTCCTCTGTAAACGCGTCAACAGCTGATAAAGCGTCATCTAATATTAAGATTCTTGGATTTCTTAAAATGGCACGAGCTAATGCAATTCTTTGTCTTTGGCCTCCTGATAATCCATAGCCTCTTTCTCCGACTGTTGTTTCATAAGCTTCAGGGAGTTCAGAAATAAATTCATGAGCTCTTGCAACATTTGCTGAATTTTCAATTTCTTCTTGAGTTGCATCTTTAAAACCAATAGCAATATTTTCTTTTGCGGAGTTTGAAAATAAAAAACTTTCTTGAAAAGCTAAACTCACATTGTTTCTTAATTCTGATAAATCAAGATTGTTAATATTGACTCCATCTATTTCAATTTCTCCTGAATCAATTTGGTATAGTCTGGGAATTAAATATCCAAGGGTAGATTTTCCAGATCCCGTTGATCCCACAACAGCTACAGTTTTTTTACCCTTAACTGAAAAAGATAAATCATTAAATATTTTCTCATTTCCATACTGAAAATTAACTTTATTAAATTTAATTGTTCCAGATCCATCCTCTGGTAATTTTTCAAGATCTTTTTTATTTACTATTGCAGGTTTTTCATTTAGTAATTCAAGTATTCTATTGGCTGCAGAAATACTACCTGGTATTTCAGAAAGAAACCATGCAGTTATTCTTAGTGGCCACATGAGTAAAAATACATATTGGTTAAAAGCTATGAAGTCACCCAAAGAGATATAATCATTTACTGATAAAAATCCACCAAGAACTAATACAAACAAAGTAATTATCATCGGAATAAGCTCAAAAATTGGAATAAATTTAGTTCTTAAATTTAAATAATCGAGAGACTTTTCATATATGTTATCAATTGCCACGTCTACTTTATCTGATGCAAAATTTTCATTACCAAAAGCTTTCACAACCCTAATTCCTCCCAGCTGTTCTTCAACTTCAGTTGTCATAGTCGCTTCTGCTTCTTTTACTCTTAAAGAAACTTCCATTGCTTTCTCAGCAAATTTAGCACCAACCCATAAAACGCCAGGAATAGAAAGTAGGACAACAGATCCTAGGGGCAAGCTTATGCTTAGTAAAGTAAGGCTGAGAATAAATAATAAGAAAAGGTTTGCTGATGCTAATGGGGCAATAGCATACGCAAGACGAACTTGAGATGCATCGCTAGACGCTCTTGCCATAAGTTCTCCAGTAGGAACTTTGTCGTGATATTGAAATGCAAGTTTTTGCATATGAGAAAAAATATTGTTTCTGATTCCAGCTTCTACATTATAAGACACCGACATTCCAAAATATCTTCTAGTTCCGATTGATATTGCTCGTGTATAACCAATAACTATTAATGAAGATAATAAAACTACGAGAATTCGAGTATTCCCCAAAAGAATACCGTCGTCTACAACTCTTTTAATTATGTATGGATGAAGAACTACAAGAAAGCACCAAAGGATAGCTGAAGACATAGATATATAAAAATGCTTTTTATTACCTTTTATACCTTCAACATAAAAACTTAATGCTTTTTTAAACTCAGGTGTTCTGAAGACTTTAAACATACTTTTTAATGATAAATCAAAAGAAAAGAAAGAGTAAAGACTTTGTGCATAATTTCACAAGCATATTACTGTTAAGTTTATGAATGATGTATTAGATAACAAAATTCAAAATGTTTTAGATGAAGCTGACAGAATGTTTATAGCTACAAGTGTTGGTGGGAATTCTTCAGGTGCTTCTGTATTTTTCAACAGAGATGGAGATGATTTAATTTTCTTTACTTTTAATCCAACAAGAAAAGCAGAACAAATTAGATTAAACCCTAGAGTTCACGCCGTTATTTGGCCTAAAGGACAAGAAGGAATCCGAGGATTACAGATCGACGGCGAAGCTTACAAAATCAAAGATGAAGATGAAAAAAAGAAAGCTTACAAATTAGTTCTCGAAACAACAGATGCGTTTAAAGAATTCATGGATGATGATTTTTTAATCAAGAACGATGTTGTCGGTTATTACAGAGTAAAGCCAACGACTATAAAGTATGTAGATTTTTATCAGGAAGAAAAATTTGAATGGAAAACATTTCCTGCCAATAAAACTTCAGCATTAAAGTTTGCTTTCAGAATGGCTTTAAAAAGAGTAGGGCTGTGGTTAAGAACCATTCGAGCACCTTTTTTAACTGCTACTTTTGCTCCAATCTTTATTGGATCTGCTGTTGCATGGAATGATTTGAAATCAAGTAACTTAATAAGTGAATGGTCATGGAATATGTTTTGGCTAGTTCTTCTTGGTGCATCTTTAGCTCAAATAGCTACTAATTCATCAAATGATTATTTCGATCATACTTCTAATGCAGATGAGATAAATAAAGTTGCAAGTCCTTTTAACGGTGGAAGTAGAGTAATACAAGTTGGACTAATGACACCTGGTCAGGTTTTACTTACAGCTTTGGTAAGTATTCTTGGAACAGTTGCTATGGGGTTATATATAAATCAACAAATTAGTGGTGAGTTCTTTGGAAATACTCCAATTCTTTGGACAGGTATTATTGGCACTTTTCTTGCACTTGGATACACAGGAGATCCAATAAGGCTTGGGTATAAAGGCTTAGGAGAAATAGCCATCGCTCTAGGGTTTGGCCCAGTCATGGTTATGGGAGCTCACTATGCTTTGACTTCACCATTACACAATAATAATTTGTCATCTTGGAATTGGGTCGAAGCTCTAATAGCTTCAGTACCAATTGGAATATTAGTTATGTTGATTGTTTGGATTAATCAGTTCCAAGACGCACCATCAGATGCTGCAGTAGGAAAGAACACTTGGGTAGTAAGGACTGCTGTTGAAGATGGTTGGATGAGACTTGAAAAACCATTATCATTGTACAAACAATTTATGATTGAGGCTTTTATTGCAGTTGGTGTAATTAGTGTAATTAGTTTCTTCACTGATTATGGAACAGTCTATGCGTTTATTGCTCTGCTACCAGTCATTCTTGTATGGAAAGCCTTCAAAATGGCTGATGAGTGGATGATCAAATGGAATAATCCAGATGCTGACAGGCAAAAAGTTCCCTACGAACTTTTATTAGTAAATGTTTCTACAATAGGAATTCATTTCTTAACAGGAATATTACTTTCGGTAGCCTACATACTTTAGGTTGTCTAAATCTGCTAATTTTTCAAAAATATACAAATTTTATGATGGTATAAATTCTCTTCTCACACTTGGATTTGATAAGTCTTGGAGAGAAAAAGCTTCAAAAAAATTAGCCGGTACAAAAGTTCTTGACCTCGGGAGTGGTACTGGTGCAGCTGAAAAACAACTTGTTAACTATGAAGTAACTGCATTAGATCCTAATGAAAAAATGTTGTCTATAAATAATTTTTCCAACAAGATTATTGGATCTGCAGAGGCTCTACCTTTTGATAATAAAACCTTTGACAGTGTCTACTGTGCTTTTGTTTGGAGGAATGTCTCTGAAGTAGATAGAGCTTTTGAAGAAATAAGAAGAGTTCTTAAAGATGGTGGTAATTTTGTATTACTTGATATGACAAGACCATTAAGCAGATTTACCAAAATGCTACATAAGTTAGGGACATTTATTACCTTACATTTCATTGGTATTATCACACTTAACTTTAAGGAATATAGATTTCTTTATACATCTTTAGATAAGTTCGAAGCCCCTGAAATCTTTCTTAAAAAAACTAACTTCACCAGCTTTACACTCGAGAGAATGGGAATATTTGGTTTTGTATATCTTGCTGTATTGGAAAACAACCAAGACAGGTTTTTCTAATTAGTTTCTTCTCGAATTCTTTTATTAGCTAATTCAATATAATCTTTATTGATTTCATAACCTATATAATTTCTTTTTAAATTAAGAGCTCCTAAAGCTGTCGTTCCACTTCCCATGAATGGATCAAGAATAAGTTCATTTTCATATGTATATAGTTTTATAAACCTTTCTACAAGTTCTGTAGGGTATGGCGCGGGATGCCCAATTTTTTTTGCTCTTGCTGGAGGTATATTCCAGATTGAGAGGGTTGAATCCATAAACTCTTCTTTTTCAATAGTTGACTTGCCTTTATTATTTTTGCTCATTGATTCTTTAGAAAAAACTAATAAATATTCATGGACATCTCTGATCACCGGGTTTGAGGCTGAAAGCCAACTTCCCCATGCAAAGTTTGCATTCGCACCTTTTGATTTTTGCCAAATTATCTCACCTCTCATTATGAATCCAAGATTTGTTAAAAGGTTTGTATATTTATCAGAAAATGGAATATATGGTTTCCTTCCAAGATTTGCTACATTAACAACAAGCCTGCCTCCAGATTCTGTAACCCTATATACTTCTCTAAAACATTTTTCAACCATTGCCCAATACTCTTCATCACTCATTTCGACGTCACTTAACTTTCCAATATTGTAAGGAGGAGAGGT
Source organism: Candidatus Actinomarinales bacterium (assembly GCA_004214055.1). Classification (GTDB taxonomy): domain Bacteria; phylum Actinomycetota; class Acidimicrobiia; order Actinomarinales; family Actinomarinaceae; genus Actinomarina. The sequence continues at coordinate 13,218 of SGYT01000022.1, forward strand.
AATTGTTAATGCCACACAATTGTCTAATAGTTCTTCCATATTTTCTGAACTTTTATTGATTAATTTATTTTTTACTTTAGAAATATTATTACTTGAAGTGTCTTTTGGTAATAGTTCATCTTGAAACTCAGATACAAAACCCTTTCTTGACCCCGAGCCTTCTTTAAATACTGATTTTTTGATCATATTATGTATCTAAGTCTATCAAACCATACTCAACGGTTTCTTGACTTTCTAAATCTAATATTTTTTCTTCTACGCCTTTATAATCTTTATGTTTTAAATAGATAAGATTATCTAAATCCAAAATATTTTTATTTGTGTCATTTTCAGAAACCCAAATTATTCTTTTTAAACCACTCTCATTGATTGCATCTATAAATACATCTCTTTCGTTAGTTTCAAAGAAGACTCCACAAAAAGCTCCTCTGCATGCAGTAGATATATGAGTGTCATCAGTAACGTCACCAACAGCTTTTTTTCCTTGTAGTTTGTTAATATAGTTTTCTTCATTTTTATTTGAGACAAAAAGTCTCAAATCTTGGTTTTGCAGGCTGAGCTTGTTAATAATCTCAGCTTCAATTTCGTTTGTTGGATTTACACATATAACTGGCATATTTTTATTTTAATTTGTTAAAAAATCTACTTAGATAGTACTTATTATTGAACTGGTTTAGAACTACAATAAGAGTATGGCTGACGTTAATATCGACATTGGTAAATATTCACTTGGGTGGTCTGACCCTGAAAAAAATGTCTTTAAACCAGAAAAAGGCTTGAATGAAGACATCATTAGAAGAATGTCTGAAATAAAAGAAGAACCTGAATGGATGCTCGATTTCAGGCTTAAAGCATATAAAAGATTCCTTGATAAGCCAATGCCTGAATGGGTAGCTAAAGAAAAGTTGGCCTCATTAGATTTCGATGATATTTACTACTATATTAAG
>SGYT01000023.1 GCA_004214055.1 Candidatus Actinomarinales bacterium
AATATTGGTTATGGGCCAAATAATAATTTTCTTACTTTATTTAATGACAACATCCAAAAATTTGATGGTTTGGGGATGTTAATTTGTCAGGCAATAGAATCATTTAATATTTGGACTTCATCAAAACTAACAGTTACTAGTATTTATGAAGAAGTTTTTAAAGAATTGGAAAAACAACATGATTAGATTTTTAACAGCTGGAGAAAGCCATGGCCCTGAATTAACAGGAATAATTGAAGGTGTTCCCGCAGGATTTACAATTAGTAAAGAGTTTATAGATTCTTATTTAAAAAGAAGACAGAAAGACACTGGCTCTGGCGGTCGAATGAATATTGAAAGCGATGAAGTATTTATATCATCCGGAGTAATTAATAATATTTCAACAGGAGCTCCTATTGCTTTACGAATTAAAAATAAAGATTGGGAAAATTGGAAAGATAAAGAGATAGAACCATATGTAGTTCCTAGGCCTGGGCACGCAGATTTAATTGGTACGGCAAAATATGATTTAAATGACATAAGGTTAGTTTTAGAAAGATCAAGCGCTAGAGAGACAGCCATGAGGTCTGCAATAGGAGCAATAGCGTTGCAGATACTAGAGTCAATGGGAATATCCATATATGGTTATGTTTCATCAATAGGGAAGGTCGAATATAGATATTCAAATGATTTCTCATTAGATGAGATGAGAAAATTAACAGATAATTCACCGGTCTCTTGTCCAGATGCTGATAAATCTAAGCAAATGGAAAAAGAAATTTCAGATGCAAGAAAAAAGAAAGACACACTTGGAGGGTCTATAACTACCATTGCTACAGGTGTTCCTCCAACATTAGGAAGTTATGTACATTGGGACAAAAAACTAGATGCTAAATTAGCAAGAATTCTTATGTCTATACAAAGTGTTAAAGCTATAGAAGTTGGAGATGGCATTGAATCATCAAAAAATTATGGCACATCAGTTCAAGATCAGTATGTTTTAAAGGAGAAAGAAATAAAAAAGGAATCAAATAATCTTGGAGGTTTTGAAGGAGGTATGACAAACGGTGAAAATATAGAATTAACAGCATATTTGAAACCAATAAGCACAACATTGAATCCAATAAAAAGTGTGAATCTTGCCGAAAAAGAAGAAACTAAAACTGTTTATGAGAGATCTGATACATGCGCGGTACCAAGGGCAGTACCAATTTTTGAGAGCGCAATGGCCTTAGAAATATTAAATGCTGTTTTAGATAAGACTGGTGGGGACAATAAGAAAGAAATAATTAAGAATTTTGAAAATATTCCAAATTTAAATATTGATGAATTCGATTTAGATAATAAAGTATGGAAATTTGGTTATGAATCGGAATAATGTTTTTTTAGTGGGTTTTATGGGTTCAGGTAAAACAGCTGTTTATAATGAGATCGCCCCTTTAGTTAATGCAGGAAATTTTGATTTAGATAAGGAAATTATTAAGCATTATGGAAGTATTGATACAATATTTGAAAAAGAAGGGGAAAGTCACTTTAGGTTATTAGAACAAAAAGAATTCACCTCTATTCCAGATGAAAACTGTTTAGTAGCTTTAGGTGGTGGCTCAATAGAGAGCGATATAATTTTCGACAAGATTATAAGTTCTTCTAATGCTTTCTACTTAATGGATAATATTGAAAATTTATGGGAAAGAATAAAAGACTCAGATAGACCCCTAGTTAGAAGAGGCAAAGACGAGGTAATAAAAATATTTAATAAAAGAGAGTCATTATATGAAAAAATATTAAACAAAATTGATATGTCAAAAACTACAATTAATGAAGCATCTGAAATAGTTATTGAAAGCACATGGTTAAAAGATGCAAGAATCTAAAATATCTTATCTAGACACTGTTGATGAACTTAATTTATATTTGAACAAAAACTTAAATAATGATAATTCAATAATCTTTGTTGACTCCAATGTGAAATCAGAATATGAATTTGATGAAAATTATAACATTCATGAAGTTTTGGTTAATGAAGAAACAAAGAATATAACAATAGTTGAAAAAATTTGGGAAATTATGCACTCTAATTCTGCAACAAGAAGCACAAATATAATTTGTATTGGAGGTGGAGTCCTTTGTGATGTTGTTGGATTTGCAACTAGTATTTATAAAAGAGGTGCAAATTTAATATTAGTTCCAACTTCACTTCTAGCGATGGTTGATGCTTCACATGGTGGCAAAAATGGAATTAATAATAATTATGGAAAAAATCAAATAGGAACATTCTATTTACCCAGCGATGTTTTAGTTTGTGTTGAATTTTTAAAGTCATTAAATAAAGAGGAAATTAATACTGGTTTAATTGAAGCTATCAAGGCTGGTTTTATTGGAAATAAGCTAATTTTAGATTTAGCTTATGAGGATATAATTAGATTAGGTAGATTATATTTCCCGAATCCCTACTTGGATTTAATCCAATTAGCTATTGATGTGAAAACAAAAATTACAAAGGAAGACTTAAAAGAATCCGATACAAGAATGTATTTAAATTTTGGTCATACAATAGGACACTTAATTGAATCAGATTCAAACTATCAAATTTCACATGGTCAAGCTGTTGGCATTGGAATTCTGATTGCTTTAGAAATTTCAGAAAAAGAATACAATTTAGATAAATCATATAAAAAAAATTATATGACTTTTTTAAATAACTCTGGTCTCAAAAGTCATTATAAATTTCAAAAATCAAGAAGTGAACTTATGACCATACTAAGTAATGATAAAAAAGTAAATAATGCAAAGATTAACTTTGTTTTGTTAGAAGAAATAGAAAAACCAGTCCTTAAAGAGGTAGATATTGAACAAGCAATGGACTTGATTTTAGATGAGTAAAGTAATAATAATTAACGGACCAAATTTAAACTTTTTGGGAATAAGAGAAATTGAAAAATACGGAAGCCTAACATATGAAGATTTAAAAAATAAGATTAGTCAACATAAAGAAGGTGAAAACAAGATTGAATTTTTTCAATCAAATTCTGAAGGAGAGATTGTTACATACATACAAGAACTTACTAAAGATAGTGAGGTCAAGGGAATTGTAATTAATCCTGGTGGCTTAACTCATTCAAGTGTTTCTTTGAGAGATGCTCTTTCAATACTACAAGTGCCAATAATTGAGGTTCATATAACTGATATTGGCAAGAGAGAATCATATAGAAGAATAAACTTAATTTCTGACTTATGTACAAAGTCAATAGTCGGAAAAGGCATTGAAGGGTACATTGAAGGAGTTGATTTCTTAAATGAAAAAAATTAAAAAAATATTTTATCAAGGTTCTGAAGGCTCTTATTCTGAATCTGTTTTAGAGGCTTGTTTTCAAGAGGCTGAATATATTGCGTGTGAAACTTTTAAAGAAACATTAGGTAATGTTTCAAGTGAAGATTTTGCACTTCTTCCAGTTGAAAATTCCTTAGTCGGTACTGTTATAGAGGCATATGAGAATCTTACAGATAGTAATCTTGAGGTATATTTGGAAATTAGAAAGAAAATAAATCATGCCTTAATCGGTCTTCAAGGTTCAAAAATTGAAAATATTACAAAAGTAATCTCGCATCCACAAGCCTTACAGCAATGTAGCAATTTTTTAGAAGGGCTAAAAATAGAACGTCAGCCTGTTTTTGATACTGCAGGTAGTGTTATTAGCTTGTTAGAAAATGATACTAAAGAAATTGCAGCAATTGCTGGTGAGCATTTTGAAAACGATACAAGATTTACAATTTTACAAAATAATATATCAAATCATATTGAAAACTACACAAGATTTTTTTTAGTTGGTAAACAAGATCCTGAAATGTCTGAAACTAAAGATAAAAGGTCAGCTGTCTTAATAGCCGATGACAAGCCGGGATCATTATTACAGGGCTTAAAGATTTTTGAAGAATTAAAACTAAACCTTACAAAGCTTGAATCAAGACCAATACTTGGATCTCCTTGGGAGTATAAATTTTATATAGATTATCAAAATGAAAATAATGATGTTGACACTCAACTCGAAGATGAGTTAATAAAAGTAACAAAAGAATTTAAAATTATTGGTAAGTATGGTTCTATAGATCTTTAAATGACCAGCTTGATGATTTTTTATCATCTTCGACAACTATATGTAATTTTTCTAATAGATTTCTTATATTATCAGATTCATCAAATTTTTTATCATCCCTAAGTGAATTCCTTAAGGAAATTAAATCTGTAACTAAAGTATCAAACATTTCTGAATAATTTTTTTCATTTTTTATTTCTAGTTTTAATTTTGCTATTTTTTCATTCAATTCAGTAACATCATCTATTTCATTTTTGTTTACTTTATTTTGGTAAATGTCCTCTTTTGAAAATGGAAGCAGATCTTTTAATTGATCTAAACTATAGGTATTTTCTTTTTTGAACTCCTTTTTTTCTTTATGATTGATCACAGTTACATTTCCAATTCCTTCAACTTCAAAAGAATTATTTTCTCCATTAATAATGAGGCCGGTATGCTCATCTATCCCAACAATATTTGTGAATTCATTCTCTAATAAAGTATCCATTCTTCTTTTCCCTACATAGCTAAAACTTGTATCATGAGTGCCACCTTCTTTGTTATTAAAATGTGGGATTATTGTGCAATTAAGATTAAAAATTTCTAAAACATTCAACCCTTTCTCCCAGTAAGGATCTAATCCAACTTTATAAATTTCATAAACTGGTAAAGTTTTATCTCCCAAAGTCGATGCAGCAGCACTTGAAAAGATAGCATTCCCTCCTTTGATGATATGGTTTTTAAATAAATCTGGGATTTTTGAATCACACCATGTTTTTGAAGCATAACTAGGGCTGCCAGGACCAGCAAAGATAAAGTTTGACTTCGAGATTTCTTCAAGCATCTCAAAATAATTAATTGAATTTATTGCTTTTTTATTTCTAAAGCTTGCTAGCTTAATTTCAATATTGATACTTTTTTTATAAAATTCTACTAATTTTTCAACTAATTCATCAGCATTCTCTTGGAATCCAAAAGGAGTATCAATCAAGTAGGCATTTATTTTACCTTCTATATTATTTATCAATTTTCTATGAACTGATACTAAATTTGGACTGGTCTCACCAGATCCAAGTATTGCTATAGAACCTTTTACTTTTGACATTTAACCCATTATAGGTATTAATTGAATCTTGAATAAATGTATAATTAAAGGATGTTAAATTTACTAATAAAAATTTTAGAGGTATTTACTATTGAATATATTCCGAAGCTTCCTATTGCATTACGAAAACCTTTTTACCATTTAATTCTTCCTTTAAGAAAAGTAAAAGATAAAGTAGCTTTGAGTATTCCATCGAGTGAAATGACTTTTGAACGTAGGTTAGAATTTGCAAAAATTTCAAGACAAGGACTTAATAATAGTGGATCTCATCTACTTGAATTCAATGAGACTGTAAAAGTAGAAAAACTTGAGAACACACCTCTTGATATATACAAATTTACGCCAAGCAATCCTGTTGAAGACTCATACGGTGTTTACTTCCATGGTGGAGGTTATTATGCCGGAAGTATAGTTTCTCATAAACATTTTATTTCCCAGATAGTTGCAGGTACAAATGTGCCATTTTATTTCTTTGAATACCGTCTTAGTCCCGAGTATGTTTATCCTTCAGCCCACGAGGATGCAAAAATTGCTGTTGAATATATAAATAATCTTGAGAGTGGAAAAAATTCAATTTGGGCAGGAGAGTCTGCAGGGGGAGGCTTATCAACAGGTTTAGTAGTTGATGATTCTTTTAATTTAAAACCTGACAAATTAGCACTTCTTTCTCCGTGGCTTGATTTATCAGACAAAAATAGAGATAGAAGTTATTTTAAGAACAAAGATATTTTATTAGCAATTGATGGAATGCACTTTATTGGAGAATACTATGCAGGTGAATTTGAGACTACTGACCCAATTTTATCGCCTGTTTTTGCAGATATAAATAATTTTCCTGAAACATTAATCCAAGTTTGTTCAAATGAACTTTTATATAACGATGCTATAGAGTTTACAAAAAAACTTAGAGAAAAAAGGACTAGGTACGACCTACAAGTTTGGGACAATTTATGGCATGCTTGGCATTTCTTTCCAATAAAAGAGTCTTATGAAGCAACAGAAAAATTGATTAGCTTTATTACTGCCGACTCTTATTCTTCACCTAAGTGATGAAGTGCAAATCCATAAGGTAGTTCAAGTCTATTTTCTTTCATAAGCTGTTCATTTTGCAATATAGCTTTAGTTAAGGAGTCTTCTTTTATGGTTCCTTCATTAAGAATTAAGCTTCTTTCACATATTTCTAATGCCATAGGCAAGTCGTGAGTAACAAGAATTATTGATATGTCTAGATTTATTAAGATCTCAATTAAATCTCTTCTTGATGCAGGATCTAAATTTGATGCTGGTTCATCAAGGACCAGTAATTTAGGTTTTGACGCTAAAACGGTTGCAATTGCAACCTTCCTTTTTTGTCCAAAACTTAAATGGTGAGGTGCTCTATCTTGTGAGTCATCCATCCCAACCATTTTTAATGCCTCTAGTGCATTTTTTTCTGCTTCTTCATTTGTATAACCAAAATTTTTTGGTCCAAACATAACATCTTCTAAAACTGTTGGCATGAATAATTGATCATCAGGATCTTGGAATACGACACCCACAGTCTTTCTTATTTCCCCTATATTTTCAGGTGTGTATTTTAAACCATCTACTTCAATTTCTCCTGTTAAGTTACCAAGTATTCCATTGAGATGAAGAATTAAAGTAGTTTTTCCAGCACCATTTGGTCCTAATACGCAAATAGATTCTCCCTTGTCAATTGAGAAGTTAATATCTTTTAAAGCTTTATGTCCATCAGGGTATGTATATGACAGATTATTTATTTTTAAATATTTACTCATAAGTATTTGTCCAAAATCAAAATAATCACTGATACTAAAGTAAGAAATATTAAAATTATAGAGTTATTATATTCTCTTTCTTTTAATTCAATCGACCCATTGAAGCCTCTAGAAAGCATTGATAAGTATACCCTTTCACCTCTTTCATATCCCCTGATTAACATTGCTCCTGACGCATAAGCTATAGGAAAAAGCGTTTTCAATCCTTTTTCTTTATAGCCTCTTGACCTCATAGAAATTTTAACTCTTTTAAATTCATCAATAAAGACATCGATGTATCTAATAGTAAATGACATTATTGCAATTATTATTTGAGGGAATTTTAATTTCTGGAGACCATAGATAACCTCAATATTTGTTGTAACGGCAGTTAATACAATTCCCATTGTCAATCCGAGAGTTGCTTTGAAAAGTATTGCAAACATATCCATTAATCCAGTTCTAAATATTTCTATACCAGCAAATGTATAAATTACATCATTGTTTTCACTGCTTAAAAAGGGCAGAAACAAAGCAAAAAGAATAAAAGGAATATCAATTGTTAGTCTTTTTAGGTAAGTCTTTAGAGGGATTTTAGAAATAAATACAATAGAAAATACAATTAGGATATGTGAAGTTATTTGGAACAAGCTTTCAACATCTGAGAAGGCTATTGAAATTACGATAAAAAAAGTTAAAAGAATTTTATGTTCAGGTTTTATATTTTTTAAACTGGATTCTTCATGTAGGGAAAGGTGATGAGAGTGTGTTGTTGAATACATAAACTTATCTTAATGCAAATGCTTTGCAATAAAAAAAGTTATTTACATTTTTTACATATTCCTGAATATACAAAGTGATTTTTTTCTATTTTATACCCTGTATCTTTAATAATTAGTTCATTAACTTTAGATATTATGTTATTTGAAATATCTTCAATCTTGCCACATTTTTCGCACGCAATATGTGTACTTGTTTGATGTTCTTTAAGATAATATATTCCAGAAGAATGAGCTTGATGTGAATGTTCAATAATATTTAATTCTTCAAGCACTTCAAATGTTCTATAAATAGTTGTCAGATCAATATCTTGTGTGTGTTCTCTTGCTAATTGAAAAAGGCTATCTGCTGTAAAATGTTCATGACCTGCTTTTTCTAAAATGTTGCAAATGATTTCTCTTGAAGTGGTTATTCTATACCCATTTTTTTTAAGATGATTAATCAAATTCATATGTAAAGTATAATTTGTTTAGTTAAGGAAAAATATTGAAAAGAATACTTTTAAAAATTATTAATAAATACAGTTTGATTTACTCCCCAATAATTTGGACGCTTGGGGTAGGTATTATTTCTATTCTTTATAAACCTCTTTGGATATTAAATTTCTTGACTGTACTTGCTATAGTGATTTCTTTTCTTTTATATTTATACACATCTAAAAGGGGACTCAATATTGATGGACATAATTTTTCAAATTACAAATATACAGTTCTAGAATATTATTCAGATTATTGACTAGGCTGTACTGCCTCAAAATTCATAGTTGATGAGTTCAAGAAAGAAAATCCCGAAATCCCAATTGTATCTATTAATGCTTCGAAGAAAGAGTACAAAGAAATAATTGAAAAATATAGGTTAAAGTTCACTCCAACATATGTATTAGTCGACAGTCATGGAGAAAGAATTCATAAAAGAACGGGAAGTTTTAGTAAGAGAAAGTTTAATTCATTAATTAACTAAGAAACTTTATCTCCTAAAGATGCATCTTTATCTGGATTAAGTAATAAAACATCTCCATTTATATCAGTAGAGCCCAAAACTAAACATTGGCTCATTATCGATCCAATTTGCTTGTCTCCTAAATTTATAATTCCTATACATTTTTTGTTAATTAAGCTTTCTATTGAATAATTAGTGATTTGAGCACTAGTTTTTTTAATGCCTATTTCTTCACCAAAGTCAATATTTAATATGTAAGATGGTTTTATTATTTCAGGAAACTCTTCTGCCGAGACTATTTTCCCAACTCTTATGTCTAGCTCTATAAAATTTTTAATATTTTTATTCATATAAATAAAATGTAATTACATAATAATTTTATGTCAAAAATACTTCTTTTAGCTGGAGGGACTCGTGAAGAGTCAAAAAATAACAAAATTGCTTCTTACGTAAAAAAGTATCTTAATGACATTAAAGTATCGTGTTCATTGTTTGATCAGCTTTATACAGAAACGCCTTTCTTATTGAACTATGAAGACAAGCAGCCTTTGTCCATTATAGAAATTAGAGAGAAACTAATAGATTCACACAAATTAATAATATTTAGTCCAGTATTTAATGGTGGATATGTATCTCACTTAAAAAATACTTTGGATTGGCTTTCTTTAGGTTTTGATAACTACTCTTACAATGAATTATTTAAGGATAAGGATGTTCTAATTATTTCTTCAGTTGATGGTAGTGGAAGTAATGCAAAAGGTTCTTTTGATTTATTATCTGTACAATTAAAGAACTATGGACTAAAAGTTTATGATGAATTTTATTTATTTACAGAACAAGATACTGTAGATGACTTGATAGAAAAAGATAAGAATAAAGAAAAATTTCAAAATTTTCTTAATTTATTTTTAACTATATAAAACCTCGTTTATTTTTTTGTATATTAAGTCTGTTAGTTCTTCAGTTGTATAGTCATTAGGATTTTCTACTGGTTCCAATACATCAAGATGGATGTCTCCTTTCTTGAACCATACTTTTCCTTTAATCATAAGATTATGTGCATTATGAGTTACTACTGGCAAAATTGGTAAGTTGAAATTTTGTGATATATTTGCTGCACCTTTTTTAAAAGGTAAAAGATTTTTTTGATTACTTCTTGTTCCCTCAGGAAAAATCATTATTGAGTTTCCCTCAGCAATTACATTTGATATTGATTTATTTATTTCAGGTAAATTTAATTGTGCATTTTTTCTATCAATTCTTGGAAGACCTAATATTTTTAATACTCTTCCAAAAAAAGGCCATCTAAATAATTCTGTTTTTGTTAGGAACCTTATTGATACTGGCAATGCATGAATATGGGTAAAAATATCTAATGTTGAGGGATGGTTTCCAACTACTATATAACTCTTCTCAGTATTAACTTTTTCAATACCTGATATAGTAAGGTTTACTCCCACCATCTTCACGCCAATCCACCCAAAGTAATGATAAATTTTTGTAGCTAGGTTTTTACCTCTAGGAATTAAAGCAGTTATGAGAATACATATTATAAAAATTATAAAAAAAACCAAAAAAGCAGGGAAAAGATATAACGTTCTAATTTTTGTTTCAGTATCTACGTTTATGCTCATAACTGAATTTTAGTAGTGCCTATCATAACCTGGAAGGACTTTCTAATGGCAATTGCATATTCAAATCTATCATTTATTTCTAACTATATAAGTTACTAATATAAGAGAATGAAAAAGATACTTGTCTTTTTATTGTTGTTCAGTTTTTGTTCTGACACAACTTCTGAACAAGAGAATGAAGCAATTACCATTGAGTCGACTAATACTTCCACAGTTCAAGGTGAAGAGTTGAATGAAACTACAACTACTTTAATTGAAATTGAACAATTGGAAACTTTTACAAATATTACTTATGAAATAAATAATGAAAAAAGCATAGTTAGCTATTTAGCACCTAAAGATTTTCTTAATTCAAATATTGAAATAGTTAGAGGCTCAACGAGGGAAATTGTTGGAGGCTTCACTCTTTCACTTGACTCATGTGATCTTTCAGACTCATGCTTATTAATAACAGACCTTATTATCTCAGCTGATCTTACAACTTTAAAAAGTGGTAATTCAGTTCGTGACAATGCAATAAAAAGAAATTGGTTAGAATCAAACCTTTTTCCAAGTGCAATGTATAAAATTGATGAATTAATTCTTCCAAATAATGACTTTGATTCAAAGATTGATGAAACCGTAGTAGGAATATTAACCATAAGAAATATAGAAGTTAATATTCCATTTACTATAACTGCATATATGGATGAGGGTGAAATTATGATCTTTGGTAGTACTGAAATTGATACTACATGGTTTGGTTTTGATGCACCAACAAAATTTAATGCTTGGGAAGTTTTAAATCCAATAGTCATAGAAGTTGAATTAACTGCAAAAAGAAAATAGCAATTGATTCAAAATTTAAACTATAAAGAACTTTCAACGCCTTATTTGGATGAAGTTATGAAAAAAATTAATTACCAAGATTACGCATCTGTATCAATATTGATATATGAAGAAAAAGAAATAATTTTTATTAAAAGATCAGAAGATTTACCAACTCATAAGGGGCATATAGCTTTTCCTGGTGGAAAAAGAGAAGCTGTTGACAAAAATATTGTTGATACAGCCTTAAGAGAAGCTGGTGAAGAACTTTTGATTAATACAAAATCTATTACTCCAGTCGGTTTATTGAGCTCTATAGACACAATAGAGTATAAATTTGAAGTATTTCCTGTAGTTTGTCTTATTGAGAATAAACCAATCTCATTTAATAAATCAGAGGTTCAAAATATATATTATGTTTCAATAAAAGAGCTAGAAAATAAAAAAAATTGGAATTTTCGAGGCCTTTATGAGACTGACTGGGTTTTTGACATTGATGGTGAAATATTATGGGGCGCTACTGCAAAAATGATAAGGAATTTATTAAGTTTTCCTAATGTAGATTCTTAGACTCATCTTTAACTGCTAGATATAAAGATATAAAAATTAACAATACTGTAATGAAAAAAATATTGTTTATTACTTCGTCAAGCAATAGATACCCAGCAGTGATACCAACAACTGGTACTACATAATCAACTAGGGTAGTAAAAGATGCCGACACTCTTTTTATTGTATAAAAGAAAAGAGAGTAACTCGCAATATCGATAAAAACTAATCCTAATATTTTTAATGATATTGAATAAGTTATTACTCCAATATTTCCACCCAAAATTAAAAATAAAACTATCGATATTAAACCTCCAATTAACCATTGAGTAAATAAATAAACTTTAGCTGGTATATATTGTGAATGTTTTCTATTAGTAATATTGCTTAATGCAAGGCCCTGAACCCCTATTAGAGCTAATATTCCACCTGTTGTCAGATCACCATCTCCAGAGATACCTGTTACACCTGAGAGAAATAAGATAACTAAACCAATGAAACCAACTAATATTGAAAAAATTTTAAGTTTTGTTATTTTCTCATCTTTATAAAAGAAATAAACCCAAATTACTGTGAAGAGTGGGATAGTAGAGATAAAGACACTAACTAAACCTGATGAAATATTTTTTAGTGCATAAATAAAGGTCCACCCAGGAGTTAATATTGCTAATACTCCAGTTAAGCTTCCTTTTAAAAAGTAACTAAGATTTATTTCATTTATAAAATCTCTTATACAATATAAGCCTAAAATTACACAAACTAAGCTAATTCTTGCTGTTACTAAAAATATTTCATTTACACCATCAATTAATAAACTTCGATTTATTAAACCATGGAAGCCATAAAGAATACCTATTATTATTATGTTTCTTAAACCTGCATAAGCTGACATTGAAAATTCAGATTTGATAATCACACTCCATTCTGATTTAACTTATTAGAATAGCAGATATGAAAACTGTTTTTTCTGGGATTCAGCCAACTGGTAAAGTTCATTTAGGCAACTTTTTGGGTGCCATAAATAATTGGGTTGAAATGTCCAATGGTAAAAATAAAAACTATTTTTGTGTTGTTGATTTACATTCCTTGACAACACATCCAGATCCAAAAGATATGGACGAGAATATATTATCGACAGTAAAAGTCTTAATTGCTGCAGGTATAAATTTAGATAACTCAACAATATATGTACAAAGTAAAGTTTCTGAGCACGCCCAGCTTTCTTGGATACTCTCAAACTTTTGTCAAATAGGTGATCTCCAAAGAATGACTCAATTTAAAGAAAAATCATCTGAATTAGGTAGTCATGCAGGAATATTAACTTATCCTATCTTGATGGCATCAGATATATTAATTCATAAAGCTCATGAGGTTCCGGTAGGTGATGACCAAACACAACATCTAGAATTAACTAGAAATATTGCAGAGAGATTTAATAATAAATACGGAGTTATCTTTCCTATTCCTGATAAAACTTCTGGAAAGGTTGGAGCAAGACTAATGTCATTAAGACACCCAGAAAATAAAATGTCTAAAAGTGCCGATGATATAAACGGAACAATTTATTTTGATGATTCAAAAGATGATATTATGAAAAAATTTAAATCATCAGTTACTGACTCTGAAGATGAAATTAGATACGACTTAGACAAAAAAGCTGGAATTAGTAATTTAATAGATATATATTCTTCAATTCAAGATATTAGCCATAAAGAAGTTGAGAAAAAATTCTCAAGTTCAAAATATGGAGAATTTAAAATGGAAGTTGGAGAAGTAGTAGCAAATTATATTCATCCTATCTTTTCTAATTACGACTCTTTGAGTGATAAAGAAATTTTGTCATTGATGAAAACTAATCTAGAAATAGCTAAAAGTTCTGCAAAGAAAACGATGGAAGAAGTAAATAGTCTTTTAGGTATCTAAAAATGGACAAAATTAAAAGTATTCCTAGTCAATGGAAAGAATTAGTAAACGATGATCAAAAACGAGCTATAGAACATATCTATGGACCTTTATTAATTATTGCTGGTGCGGGTTCTGGAAAAACAAGAGTTCTTACTTATAGATATGTACACTTAGTAAAGAATTACTCGATTAGTTTTGAAAAAATTTTGGCTATTACTTTCACTAATAAAGCTGCAAATGAAATGAAAGAGAGGATTAGTAAATTATTAAATTTAGAAGTTTCTCCAAAATGGATTTCAACATTTCATAGTTCTTGTGTAAAAATACTACGAATTCATGGTCATTTGATTGGATTTAAGAATAATTTTACAATTTATGATCAATCCGATTCATCAAAATTGATAAGAAACTGCATGAGAGAAGGTGATGTCGATTTAAAGCAGTATTCTCCAAAACGTTTCCAAGCACATATATCAGGTTTAAAGAATATGCGTATTTCCCCAGGAGAAGCAATTGAAAATGCAGAATCTTTTTTTGAAGTAAAAGTTGCCGAAATATACACTTCTTATGAAAAAAAACTTATCTTATCTAATTCAATGGACTTTGATGATTTGTTAATTAGAACGGTTGACCTT
>SGYT01000024.1 GCA_004214055.1 Candidatus Actinomarinales bacterium
GCATACGCAAGAGGAGCAACCAAAGATCCTACATAGCTCTCAAAAAGATCGGCTCCCATGCCTGCTACATCTCCAACATTGTCTCCAACGTTGTCAGCTATTGTAGCTGGATTTCTCGGATCATCTTCAGGTATACCAGCTTCAACTTTACCAACTAAATCAGCACCTACGTCTGCTGCTTTTGTATAAATTCCACCACCAACTCTTGCAAAAAGAGCAATCGAAGAACCGCCGAGTCCAATGGCTGCTAAAACATCATATCCGTTTGGTAAATCTAAGATATCAATAAATAGCCAGTAGCCAGCTGACACACCAAGCAATCCTAGTCCAGCAACAGTAAAACCCATTACAGCTCCTCCTCTAAAAGCCACTGGTAATGCTTTTAGTGTTCCTCCATCTCGTGCAGCTTCAGTAGTTCTTCCATTAGCCGCTGTTGCAATTCTCATTCCTATAAACCCTGCTAAAGAAGAAAGGAAAGCTCCACCAACAAAAGCTATCGTCCCCCATGGACGTCCCCATTCAAGCTGCCAATAAATTAGTGCAGCTAATAAAATAACAAAAATACTAATCCAGGAGTACATTCTTTTTAAAAACGCCATAGATCCTTCACGTATAGAAGAAGAAAGATCTTCGACTTTCTTATCTGTAACCTTTATTGATAAAACCTTATTTGCATAAAAAGCAGCTAAAGCTAAACCAAGAGCTGCAGCGATTATAGAGTTTAATAACATTAGTGTTCTCCCTTAATTAATATTGACTCATAATATGATAGTAAAAATCTATTTTATTATATCTATTTTATCACTCAACTACTGGTGACTCAAAGCGATCATCATCTTGTTGTTTTTTAGCTGATTTTTTTAAGATTCTATTTAGTAAAATAGGAGCAATAATAGTTGTATTGATGACCATCCAAATGATTATTGCTATTATCTCTTCACTAATTACTGAAGACAAAGTAGAAGTAGCAACTGCGACAAAAATTAACCCTACCTCTCCTCTTGGAGCCATGCCAATTCCAATAACTGAAGTGTTCATTCCTTTTCCAATGGCTCCAATTGCTGATACGTATTTCCCAATAAAAGCCAGGAAACTAATTAATAGTCCAAGTAAAAATACATCTAAGGATGCCAAAATAGTGATGTTAACTTCAGAACCTATATAAACGAAAAATACTGGAACTAAAAGAAAGTTTATATTTTTCATCTCGTCTCTTATTCGAGTTGTCATATTTGCTTCACCAGCTAACACACCTCCTGCAAACGCACCGACTATTGGATGTAAGCCAACTGAATGTGCTGCAGCACCCAACCCCATTGCAAAAATAAAACAACCTGTTACAAATGTTCCTGGTGAAGGTATTTTTACAAAAAAGTTAAATATTGAAGGTGAAAGCTTTCTGCCTACGAAAACAGTGGCAAGTAAAAACCCAACCGCTTTAACTGTTATTATTCCAAGATCTTGAACTGAAAAATCTCCATCGTTACCTATTAATCCTGCAACAACTGTAAGAATAAGTAAACCCAAGATATCATCAACTACTGCTGCTCCAATTATTGTTTTTGCTTCTTTAGTTTTTAATGCACCTAAGTCTCCAAATACTCTTGCTGTTATGCCGACTGACGTTGCGGTCATTGCAGCTCCAACAAACAATGCGGCTTCAAGTTGGAAATCTCCACCAAGGTTTAATGCATAAATCGAACCATAGCCTAAGGCAAAAGGAGCTACCACTCCAATTAATGCAACAAACAATGAGGTCGATCCCAGCTCAACAAACTCTTTCAAGTCTGTTTCTAAACCTACCTCAAAAAGCAAGAGAATAATTCCTATCTCTGCCAAAGTTGAAATAACGTCTCCTGATTCAGCATGTGGTAAAAGACCTAGGCCATAATAACCGATAATTATCCCTGCTATTAATTCCCCAATAACAGCTGGTTGATTGATTCTTCTCATCAATTCTGCACCTGTTTTTGCTGCAATTAGTATTATGACAATCTCTAAAAATTTTTCTATTATTAAATCCACACTATTAATAATAAATTTTGTATGTTTAAATGATAAAGAATTTAGTAAATTTAATATATGAAACCTAAAACACTATTTGAAAAAATATGGGATAAACATTTAATTGCATCAATTGATGCAGATACCAACTTATTGTTCATTGATATGCATTTAGTACATGAAGTTACTTCTCCTCAGGCTTTTGACAGTTTAAGAATAGGTGAAAGAACGGTCAAGTATCCAGAATTAACTTTGGCAACAGTCGATCATGGTGTCCCTACTTCTAACAGAGAGTTGGGAATTAAAGATCCTTTATCAAAAAAACAAATAGACGCATTAGAAAATAACTGTAAGGAGTTCGGGATAACAATTTTTGGAGTAAATGACCCAAGACAAGGAATTGTTCATGTAATTGGTCCGGAACAAGGTATTACACAGCCTGGTATGACAATTGTATGTGGTGATAGTCATACTGCAACTCATGGAGCTTTTGGGGCAATAGCTTTTGGAATTGGAACTTCTGAAGTTGAGCATGTATTAGCTACTCAAACCTTAGCAATGAATAAACCAAAAACAATGAAGGTAGAAGTTATTGGTGAGATGGATGAAACAATAACTCCTAAAGATGTGATATTAGGAATTATTAGAGAGATTGGTACTGGTGGTGGAGCTGGTCATGTGATTGAATACTGTGGTGACGCTATTAAAAAAATGAGCATGGAAAACCGAATGACTATTTGTAATATGTCTATAGAAGGTGGGGCTAGAGCTGGAATGATAGCTCCTGATGAAATTACCTACGAATATCTAAAAAATAAGAATTACGCTCCAAAAAATGAGGACTGGGATAAAGCTCTTGATGAGTGGAAAGAACTTTATTCTGATGTTGGTGCTGAATATGACAAAGTTGTAGAAATGAATATAAATAATCTAAAACCTTCTGTGTCGTGGGGTACAAATCCATCTCAAGTAATTTTTATAGATGAAGCAGTACCCAATCCAGATAGTTTTCAAAATAAATCAGACAAAGAAGCTGCTGAAAGGGCTTTGGAGTATATGGATTTAAAACCGGGTCAAAAATTTAATGAGATCTCCTTAGATAGAGTTTTTATTGGCAGCTGTACTAACGGAAGACTAGAAGACCTAAGAGCTGCAGCAAAGGTAATTGAAGGAAAGAAAGTCCATGAAAATATAAATGCAATGGTTGTCCCAGGCTCAACTCTTGTAAAAAAACAAGCTGAAGATGAAGGTTTAGATAAGATTTTTACAAATGCTGGTTTTGACTGGCGAGAAGCTGGTTGTTCAATGTGTTTAGGAATGAATCCTGATATATTACAGCCAGGAGAAAGGTGCGCTTCTACATCAAACAGAAACTATGAAGGAAGACAGGGGGTGGGAGGAAGAACCCACTTAGTAAGTCCCCAAATGGCAGCGGCTGCAGCAATTAATGGTTATTTTGTAGATATTAGAGAAAGTAAATAAAAATGAAAAAACTTAGTTTTATAGAAAGCACTATGCTTCCACTTCCAATGTCAAATATTGATACTGATCAGATAATGCCAAAAGAATTCTTAAAAAGAGTGGAAAGATCAGGGTATGGAGAATTTTTATTTTACGATTGGAAGAAAGATGATGATTTTCCGCTGAATAATAAAATTTACAAAGAATCAAAAGTTTTACTAGCAGGA
This sequence comes from Candidatus Actinomarinales bacterium, assembly GCA_004214055.1. Classification (GTDB taxonomy): domain Bacteria; phylum Actinomycetota; class Acidimicrobiia; order Actinomarinales; family Actinomarinaceae; genus Actinomarina. The sequence goes on from SGYT01000024.1 coordinate 3,693, forward strand.
ACAAATTTCGGAACTGGATCTTCAAGAGAACATGCTCCTTGGGGACTGCAAGACTGGGGTTTTGATGCAGTCATTTCATCTAAATTTGCAGATATTTTTAGATTAAATTCAATAAATATTGGGCTTCTCCCAATAGAAGCAAGTGAAAACATAGTTGAAAAACTATTTCAAAAAGTTTCAGAAAATCCAAAAACAAAAATTCAAATATCTATAAAAGAAAAATCTGTTGTGTGTGAAGAGATTGAATTTAATTTCTTTATAGATGATTTCTCTCAAAATAGAATATTAAATGGAATTGATAAAATAGATATATCTTTAGAGTATGAAGAAAAAATAGATGAATTTATGCAGAGTAGAAATGGGTGGGCGCCTAAACTAACTTAGAAACACTTAAACTTAGACTATCTCCAACTTCATCTGAAAGTAATAATCCATTATGTAGTTGCAAAGAAGGCCTAAGGTTCTTATCATTTTTATAATTTTCAAACCAGTCTTCCTCCAGTAGAAAATGGACATACTTTTGTAAGGCTGTTGAAAGCTCTATAGAGGAAGTCTTTGGTACTGCTCCTGGAAGATTTGCAATTGCAGAAATTAATATACCATCTCTATTCTCAAAAGGTTCTGAATGAGTGTTTGCTTTAACGTTCTCAATACATCCTCCTTGATCTATGGCTACATCTATAATCACTGTTCCTTTTTCCATTTTTGAAATATCCTCATTACTAATAACGACAGGTGGTTTCTTGCCTGGAATTAAAACTGATCCAATTATTAAATCAGAAGATATAATTGCATTTTTAGATTCGTGAGTGTCTCCTTTTAGAATATTTATTGTATCTCCATAACATTCTTTTAAGTCTTCAAGTACATTTTCATTTAAATCTATCGCTGTAACATTTGCTCCTAAGTTTATTGCTTTACTTATTGCGCTTTTTCCAACTTCACCACAACCAATTACAGTAACTTTCGATTTCTTTTTATCAGAAATAGAAGATACTAAAACTCCCTTTCCTCCTGATGAATATTCAAGAAATTGCATTCCTTTCTGTATTGCTAAGTTTCCTGCAATTTTTGACATAGGAATTAATAGCGGATACGTATTATTTTCCATAATCATTTCAGTTGCTATTCCGGTTAGTTTTTTTTCCAATAGTTTTTTTGTTAATTCTAGGTTTGAAGCAAGATGCAAATAACCAAATAATACGTGAGAAGAATTAAGTAAATCAAATTCTTGTTCTTGAGGTTCTTTAACTTTACAAATTATATCTGAGTTCCCATATAGCTCCTGAGCACTATTAACTATCTTCGCTCCTGCTTCTATATAATTACTATCTGAAAAGCCTGATCCTATTCCAGCTCCTGACTCGATAAGAATATCGGCAACCCCAGTAAACTGAGTTATATGTTCAGGTATAAGGCTAACCCTTCCTTCGTCTTTTTTAACTTCCTTTGGTATTCCAATCTTTTTAATCATCTTTAGGTACTGTTTCTTGAAGATGTTTATCTAAATATTTCATAAAAGGTGTCCCACCTGTTCCCACAATATTTGAATTTGACTGTGTCTTCAAGGCCTGGTCAAAAATATAATCTCTTGCATATTCTAAATGTTTATTTCTAAATTGATGAACCTCCATAATAATCTCGTTAACAATTTCCTTATCATCTTTTGTTTTACTGTTGGAACCTTCATTAAGAAACTTATCTAGTCCTGATAGTAGCTCTCTATGGTCAGAAGGCATATAAATTCTCATCTCATCTAAATATTCTCTTAATGGGTCGTTTGAATGAGTAATACCTAGTAAAGCATCCAATGCTGGAACAATCGAGCTCTGTGCTCCTGTCTCTCCTCTAAAAAGTTGTGGTTCATTTTTATACTCTTCAACACCTTCATAGATAACACCTTTTGGAGTTGCAGGATTATTCTTCCATCCAAATATATAGGGCCTAACTCTATTGTAATAAATATAAGGATCACATTTTTCAGGCATTCTATTCATTATTTCGTTTATTTTTTTAATGCTTATAAGTGCATCTTCAAGGTGTTGGCTTTTCTTATCTTCATCGAGGTAATATTTTTTTAATGATCCTAATATATTCTTTGCCTCATCTTCAATAGCAACATGTACCATAATAAACCAATCTTCATCAACGCCCGCTAAAAAATTTTGCTGAATTTTTATATTATCGAGTGTTAATGGTTTTGAATTATCTAATAGAGACCAGTTATTTAGAGCGTATGATGCGTAAGACAAAATCGGTGGCCTATCAAGCTTTTCAGAAATTTCATGCCAAGTTATTGCAATGTTTTTAGGTATTATATCTTCAACTTCTTCTTTCCCCCACATATAAGCATGCCCAAGGTAAGAATAGAGTAACATAGCTCTTTCTAACTGGGGAGTTGACAAAGATGATATTTCTTTTTCTTGATCAATTTCACTAATTACATTTTTTATTTGGTTATTGGCAAGAATTTTATGAAGTGATGAAGAAATTTCTTCTACCTCCTTAAAACCATCTGGTAGCTCTAAGCAGATTTCTTCAGGTATAAATCCTTTCTCAAGTAAATCTTTATTCATTTTTTCTTTCTTTGCACATTTAAGTCTTCTTTAACAATGGTAAACTAAGTTTTAAAATTTTGACCTAAAATTATTTACTATTTAAATAATTTCTAAATTTTACAGGTTCGTCTGTAATAATTCCATCACAGCCAACTTCAATGCATTCCTTAAGGTGACTAATTTTATTAACTGTCCAAATATGAAGTTGTAAATTATTGAGATTAGTAAATTCTCTTAATTTTTTAGAGTAAATCTTCAATCCTTTCCAATAGTAAGGAGCTTGTAACGCTTGTACTTTAAAATTTCTATTCTTGTTTGGTAAAAATTTAGCTAATGCATTTTCTCTAAAAGATCCTGAGGTAAGTATTTTGCCTCTGCTGGCCTCTAAGAATTCATCTAATCTTTTGTAACTAAAAGATGATACTAAAACTCTATCAATTGACTTTGTTGATTTTATTATTTTTAATATTTTATCTGTCATACCTCCCTGTTTTAAATCAAGATTAAATTTTATATTCTTATATGAAGTAAGAGCGTCTTCTAAAGAAACAAATTTGGTTTTTGAAGAGTAATCTCCAATTTTTTCATAAAACTTTGCACCCGCATTTATTTTTTTTATTTCCTCCCAATTAAAATCTTCGGTATTTCCCTTAATGTTGGTCGTTCTGTCAAAACTTTTGTCATGATGTAAAAAAATTACACCATCTTTTGACATTCTTAAATCTGTTTCAAAATGAGTAAATTTTTCAATGAATGTATTTTCTAGAGCATGAAGTGTGTTTTCGGGTACTATATTTCTACCTCCCCTATGAGGAATAATTAAAGGTTTACCCCCTTCAAAATAGGGTGCCTTAGCCAGAAACACCTCCAGTGAAATTGAACTCTTTTAAATGAAGCATTGGAACATTAAGTATCCCTTCTCCAAATTCTGAATCTGCAAATCTTGATTCTGAACCAATTGAGATTATATTACCAACACCCAATGATGAGATAAAGCTTTGTGTAAATCGTAACCTACCAACAGGCTTTGTTAACTTTCCATTTTCTATCAGAAAAGATCCATTCCTGTTTAGACCAGTTACTACTTGGGTTATCGGATCAAGAACTCTGCAATACCAAAATTCATTAATATAAATTCCTTTTTTTACTTCCGAGATCATCTCTTCCTTTGTTGAGTTTCCAGGATTTAAATATATATTTGTTCCTATTCCGCCAAAACTATCTCCCCATCCAAATATTTCATGAAAAGTATTCTCTTCATTTAATTCTTTTGAAGTTCTTCTTGTATGAAAAAAAGACTTTGGGACTCCATCTTTAACTACTTCTAAAGTTTTTTTTGGAGAACCTGAAGCATCTATTTTAAAACCTAGTGATTTATCTCTAAAGGGATCATCAATTAAAGTAAGCTTTTCATCAAATTGTTGGGAGTTAAGTTGTATAGGTGATGTGCCTTCAATTTTACTTTTTGCGTTAAAACCATAAACGCCAAGGAAGATGAGGATTGTACTTACAGCTTCTGGGCCAAGGACTACTTCGTATTTTCCTGGATCTATATCTTCTGGATTTTGCGAGTCATGAGATAAATTAAATGCTTCAAGTCCAGCTGCCTCTGAGTCAATTTCTTCAAGGGAGTTGGCCCCTCTGTGAGATGATCCTGAAGACGTATCTGTTCTAAAAATACCATCAATAAAAGCACTGGTTGTTGAATCTGAGGATTCAAGCCCATTAGTATTCCAAACAAAATAATTATCAACACTTGTAGAGCAATACCCTGCAGCATTAAGGTCTTTACCAGCCTCTATAAATTGTTGAACTTTATCTGCTCTTTCTTCAGGTTTTCTTGATTTAAGTCCTTTATGGCCATCAAATGAATGTTCAGCATCTGGCATACCCGGCCATCCTTCATCATCGGGACTATTTTCAGCTTCAACTAAGGCTTTGTCAATAAAATCTTTTGGAGATTCAATACTTGTTATGTTTGAATTTAAAGTAATTGTTTTACCATTTTTGTGAATTGTTAAATAAATATCAGCGACTTCTTCTTCAACATTTTGATGAATATGAGAATTAGCGAAACGAGTCAAAGAGTTGATTGATGAGATCATTTTTATCTCACATTCAATTCCTTTTGGAATATACTTTTTTGATTCTTGTAAAAAATTGTTCCAATCCCTCACCCCTTTACACCTATCCTTACGTTTTTAAATCTTGCAGGAGACGCTGGATGTCCTGTGTGTCCTACTTGCCCTGGTTGTCCTTTACCACAATTTGGTGTTCCCCAAAATACCCACTCATCTTTACCAGCTAACATATCCATGCTCGCCCAAAATTTTGGAGTTATTCCTGTGTAAGTTGGATTTTTTACCATATCAGTAATTTTTCCATTTTTTACTAACCAACCAGCTTCACATCCAAATTGAAAATTTAACCTAATATCATCAATAGACCAAGATCGGTTTGTTTCCATATAAACTCCATCATCTGTTGATTCAATAATTTCATCTAAAGACGATTTTCCAGGCAATAAACCTACATTAGTCATTCTTACCATAGGTATTCTTCCATAGCCATCTGCCCTTACCATTCCCCCTGGGTCTACTCCTGCTATAGCTGCACTGTCTCTTCCAGTTAAAACTCCCTTCCAAATTCCCTCTTCAACAATATTTACTCTTTGAGCTGGTGTGCCTTCGTCGTCATATTTGAAAGTTGATAGCGCTCCTGGCAATGTTGCGTCTGCAATTATATTCATTAGGTCTGAACCGTATCTATGCTTGTTTAGTTTTTTTAAGTCCAAATGAGATGCTCCCGCATATGCTGCTTCCCATCCAAGAATTCTATCTAATTCAATTGCATGACCAACTGATTCATGTATCTGTAAGGCTAGCTGGCTTCCTTCTAGTATTAAATCTCTTGTTCCTTCTGGGCATTGAGGAGCAGTTAATAGTCTATTTGATTCTTCAACAAGTCTCTCTATTTCATTTTCAAACTTAAAACTCTCAATTACTTCCCAACCACCTGTTCTGTACTCACCAAATGACTGGGGGTATGAACGAATTTGTGTTTCTCCGTCACCAATAGATAAAGAAGATATTCCACCACCAGATTCAACAATATTTTGATATATTTTGTGTCCTTGGCTTGAAAAAAACCATTTTTGAGTGTCCCAAAAATCTAATCTTCCAGATGCATGAGAGCTTCCAATCTTCTTCATCTCTTCTGTTGAATTAACAAGAAGATTAATTTGATCACTTGATGAAATGCTAAATGGATTTTTCTCATGTGGTGTTGTATATTGATCTTCTACAACTGGTACATCTGCCAAAGGAAATTCTTTTCCCGGAACTTTAGCAGACGCTTTTGCAATATTATATGCTTTTACACCAGAATTAATTAATGAATTATTGCCCAAATCATATGTTGAATAAAAACCCCATGAAGATCCCACTAAGGCACGAATTCCGATTCCTATGCTTTCTGATTCATTAAAGTCCTCAATATCTCCATTTCTTGCATTTATTGATCTGGATTTAGAATTTAATATCCTTGCATCTGAATATTTTGCTCCTGAAGCAATTGCTGAATCGACTGCTTTTTCAAGTAAATCAAACATATATTCAATGTTAGATTGATTTTAAATTTTAAACTAACAGATAAATAAGCTATTTAAACTAAGTCTTGTTCTCTTATTCCAAAAGAAGGGTGTCTTAATCGACATAAGGCAAGTTTTTCTAGCTGTCTAATTCTTTCTCTAGTAAGGTCAAACTCTTCACCTATCTCTTCGAGTGTTCTTGGAACCCCGTCGTAAAATCCATACCTTAAAGCAAGAATTCTTCCTTCTCTTTCTGGGAGTCTACTAATACTATCTCTTAAGCTTTCGGCAACATCTAGATCTTGAACTATTAATGACGGATCGCTAGCATCTTCGTCCTGTATGAAATCTCCTAATTGAGCACCATCTTCACCAACTGGTTGTTCTAGCGATACGGTATCAGCAACGCTTAAAGCAAGCTCTACTTTATCAACTCCAACACCAGCTTCTTTGGCTATCTCTTGTGGCTTAGGGTCTCTTCCCAGCTCAGCTTTTAGCTGTGCTTGAGCTGCTCTCACAGCTGCCATTGTGTCATGGAGATGAACTGGAATCCTTACAGTCCTCGACTTATCAGCAATTGCTCTTGTTATTGCTTGTCGAATCCACCATGTAGCATATGTAGAAAATTTAAATCCTTTTCTCCAATCAAATTTTTCAACTGCTCTGATCAACCCAAGGTTTCCTTCCTGAATTAAGTCCAAGAAATCTATTCCTGAAGTGTTTGCATACCTTCTTGCGTTTGCAACAACAAGTCTTAAGTTGGCAGTTAAGAAGGCATCTTTGGCTTCAGCTCCTTTTTTCCTGTCTCTTTTTAATCTAATTTCACCTTTTTTATCTTTGAATTTCTTTTTTTCTAATTTTATTGCCGCTTTTTCACCAGATTCAATTTTTTGTGCTAGCTCAACTTCTTGCTCTGCAGTTAAAAGATCAAAATTCCCAATTGCTGTTAAATATTGACTTACTAAATCCGTTGTAAGTTTTCCTTTATCATCTGCTAATTTCTTAACAAGTGACTTTGCTTTCTCACGTGCTGCTGCTTCTTGTTCTGGCGTTAAGCTATCTAATTCAGCAGCAATTTCTGCTTCTTTTTTTGAAGCCTTTGGCTTTGAAGGTATTGTTTTTGTTACCATTAATGTTTTGACTCTTGTCTTTTAATTCTCGTTACCGAAATGTAAGCTTAGGCTAATTTGGGGTATATATCTAATTATCATTGTATTTATTTTTTTATTTTCAAATTATCTTATTTTTTCAGCACTTTTATCTACATAGACCACCCAAAGAAGATCTGCCATTAATAAATGTAAGATACTTAAAGGAAGAATAATATTCGAAACTACATTTAAAACCCCTAGAAGGACTCCCAAGAAAACTAATAATTTTATATTTTTTGTGAGAATTTTATATTCTTTTTGTAATCTATTAGCTTCTGAATAAAGATAGATTGATAAAACTGTTGCAACGATGGGGTGTAAAATCCTTAATCTTGTTAATACCTCACTATTAGAATCAAAATCTTCTGCTATACCTGCAATAAAAGATTCACTCGGATATATTACATCTGCTAATGCTGCAATTGACCCTGTTGCTCCGGATAATAAAAATAGACATAGACCAATTTTGAAACCTCTATCAAAAAAATTATTCAAACTATTTTTTGAATTTTTTGTTAGATGAAACAATAAAGTATACGTACCCAGCAACCCAAATGTATTTACCAAATGAAGTGGCACAGCAATAATTCGTGGGGAAGATGAATTCAAACCTACCCATTCATAAATTACAATGACTGCTCCTATTAAAGCCTCGAGCAAAACAAAAAAAGTTAGAAGCCAAATAATTCTTTTTTGAAGGATGGGGACTTTATCTTTAAATGACTTTATAAAAATTATTAATGTAATTATCAATAAAAATCCGCTTATAAATCTGTGTGAAAATTCAATGAGTTCTGATGGAGTGTCAAGCTTTGGAATAATCTCTCCGTTACATGTAGGCCATGAAGCACCACAACCATCACCAGAACCTGTCGCTCTCACTATTGCTCCTGCAATAATTGATAAAATTGAAACAATAAGTCCCGAGAAAGATAGTTGATTAATTGTCACAATAAATTATTAACTATAACTTTGAGTGACTCCCAAAAAAGTTGTATTCCTTGATATGATAAATAAAAAAATAATAATAAAAAGAAGACAGTCCTTGTATTTCTAGAAAAGTAAAAGCCCAATTGTTTAGGGTCATTAATATAAGGGAGTTCTTCAACTGCATCTTCGTAAATACCTTCAGAAAAATCTATTTCAGATATTTCGTTTAATTCAACTTCAGAAATATCTTCATATGTATACATTTCTGTTTGTGAATTTCGTTGTTTTTTTGCAATGCCTGACCTAAATCTATTTAAAAACCCTAACCTAACTTTCGGCTCTTTTCTTTTTTGTACATCAAAGATAGAATTCTCGAGATCTGCTATCTCTTTTTTGAATAAATTTTCACTTGGTAAGCTCCCAATAGCTGATGATATTTCATTTCCTAATATTCCTTCTAGTGCAGCAATTGTTTTTTTATCGGTTGGAATTCCAACTCCAGATTCCCATTTCTTAATATCTTTTAATAATGCACCAGTAAAAGAGGCTATTTGCTTATTTGATAAGCCTCTATCTTTCTTTAAGCGAGAAAAAACAATTGCAAAATTTTCCATTAGAACTAATTGTATTCAATATATATATTTTTATACAATTAGTCTTAATAATGGAGGTGAATGAGCGCCTGGTGGGCTCCCCGGTCTTCAAAACCGGTGAAAGGTTTAATAATCTTTGGCGGGTTCG